>DASTML010000173.1:0-35290 GCA_035714175.1 Bryobacteraceae bacterium
GCCAGCGCCGAGGCGTCAATGCTGCCCCCGCGCGCTTCCAGGTCGTCGGCCATGTTCAGAACTACGAGCGTGGGCAGCCCCAGGCTGAGGATCGGAGCCGCCAAGAGCAGATGCCGGTGCAGATTGGTGGAATCGAGAATCAGGATGACCGCGTCCGGCCGGCCGATATCCGGTTTCGCGCCGGTCAGCACATCGCGGGTCACTTCTTCGTCCTCGGAACGCGGCTGCAAGCTGTAGATGCCCGGCAAATCGACCAGGAAAACGTCCTTGCCGCCCGCCGTGCGCGCCTTGCCAATGTGATGTTCCACCGTGACGCCGGGGAAATTGGCAACCTTCTGCCGGAGGCCGGTCAGGCGGTTGAAGAGCGTGGTTTTACCCGCGTTGGGCGGGCCAACCAGGGCAATATAGTGGCGCGCAGCGCGTGCCGCCGCGTCTAGGGAGTCCGCCTCCGCCGTTACCCCGTGGCAGGAGCCGTCCGCGCTCATCGGCGGCTCGTTGGTTCCGTGCCGGCAGTGCGAATCGAATTGGTCTGGACCATCAAGGACCGCGCGGTTTCGACACGCAATGCGACCTCAGATCCGTCCACGCGGTAAACGCGCGGATCCCCTCCCGGGGCACAGCCCGCTACGACAATATCGCCGCCCGGGAAAAACCCAAGTTCCATCAACCGGCGTCCCAAATCCTCAGCAACGTCCAGGGACTCCAATACCGCGCTCTGCCCGCACCGCAGATCGGCAAGGGAACTCACGTTTCCTGCCTGGCCGGCCGCGCCAGCGCTTGCTTCCTTATTGAAAGTCAGTTGCACTCACCACCAGCATAGAAAGCGCGGCGGCGGCTGTCAAGTTCGGCGGGGCGCCATTTCCACAGGCAGAAAGGGAAAGACCATTTCATTACAATGGTATAATCTAATTTCGCTGTTTCTAGGCCAGTAGACAGCGGACCGGCAGAGAAACCGGGGCCGGTTGCTTTGTGGTTCTCTTCCTAGTTTGGGGACCATCACTTCGGAATACGAGATCGCACCGATGGCTTCGAATCCAGTTTCCGCGTTGCCGCTTGTCACGATAGTCACGCCTGTTTTGAACTCCGTGGAGTTCATTGGCCGGACCATCGAGAGCGTGTTGTCGCAGGACTATCCGAACATCGAGTACATCGTATTGGATGGCGGGTCCACGGATGGCACAACAGCCGTTGTCCAAGACTATGCCGAGAAATTCCCTGACCAGTTGCGCCTGATTGTGGCCAAGGACAACGGGGTTGCCGATGCCTTGCAAAAGGGGCTCGCGATGGCGCAAGGGGAAGTGTTCGCTTATATCAACGCCGACGATACCTATTTTGCGGGCGCGCTGCGCACGGCTGTGCACTGGATGGAGGACCGGCCAGATGTGGCGGGCGTGTACGGCAACGCCTATTGGATCGATGAAAACGGTGTACGGATCGGCACCTATCCGACCGAGGCCTTCGACCGGGAGACGCTGGGCCGTTCCTGCTACATTTGCCAGCCCGCCTGTTTTCTCCGAACCGCGGTCCTCCGCTCGATCGGCGGCTTTGACCCTGCCTACCAGGTGGTGTTTGATTACGAACTCTGGCTACGGCTGGCCCAAACGCATTCCCTGATCCGGATAGACGCGCTGATGGCCAATTCGCGGATGCATCCTTCGAACAAAACGCTCCGCCAGCGCTCCGAAGGGCTCCGGGAGGCCTGCCGCGCCCTGCGCCGCTACCACGGCTACGTGCCGTTCCCGTGGGCGCATACGTATACCTCGTATTTGCTGGATCGCCGGGACCTCTTTTTCCAGCCGTTGCGCCCCTCCTTCACCAAGTTTGTTTTCAGCCTGTTTGTTGGTACGCTTTTGAATTGGTCCTCGCCGGTTCGCTTTTGGAAGGAATGGGCCGGGGTGATGAGCCTGGGAGCCTTTGTCCGCCGTTGGAATGACACGTGGGTGGCGCGGCGTTTGGGCATCATGATTCGATAGGCGGGGCCGGATAACCGCTGTAAGCAATGGCGTTGCCAACGACATCCAAAAAACGGGCGCTGATTACGGGCGTGAACGGCCAGGACGGGTCCTACCTGGCGGAGCTTCTGCTGGAAAGAGGCTACGAAGTTTTCGGCTTGGTGCGGCGTGTCGGCCTGGAAGCGCCGGAACAGCGGCTGGAACGGCTGGTGCCACTGTTGGACCGCATCCAATTGCAGGCGGCGTCACTGGAAAGCTACGCGGGCATCTTTAACGCCGTGGCCAAGATCCGTCCCGATGAATGCTATCACCTGGCTGCAGCCAGCTTCGTTAGCTATGAGTTCGATGACGAATTCTCCACGCTGACCACGAACATCAACGGCACGCATTACCTGCTGGCGTCATTAAAAGATCTGACGCCGCAGTGCCGCTTCTACTTCGCCGGCACGTCGGAGATGTTCGGCAAAGCGGAAGAGATACCGCAGAATGAACACACCCGGTTCCGCCCGCGTTCTATCTACGGAATTAGCAAGGTTGCAGGTTTCGAGTTGGTGCGCAATTACAGGGAGCGATACGGCATGCACGCCTCCAGCGGCATTCTGTTCAATCACGAATCGCCGCGCCGCGGCCACGAGTTTGTCACCCGCAAGATCACGGCCGGGGTAGCGCGTATTCTGGCGGGACAAGCTAGCGAGTTGCGTCTGGGCAATCTGGACGCCGAACGCGACTGGGGCTATGCCAAAGAATACGTAGAGGCCATGTGGCGCATGTTGCAGCAACACGTTCCGGACGATTACGTCATCGCTACCGGCAAACTGCACTCGGTTCGCGACTTTGTCCGTACCGCCTTCCAGTGCGCCGGACTCGATTGGGAGAAGTACGTCGTCACCGATCCGAACTTCTTCCGTTCCGGCGAGTCGATCGCACTCTGCGGAGACGCATCCAAAGCCCGCAAGATCCTGGATTGGGAACCGCGCAAACAGTTCGAGGAATTGGTGCGGGATATGGTGGAAGCCGACTGCGCGGCCCTGAACATCCGGCTGCCGGCCGCCGCGGCGCAGGGCAGCTAAAAGCGCAACGGGCTCTGCCACCGTTGCGATGACAAAGCCCGTTGCGGGTGGTTAACTTCGTTGGATCTAGCGAGCTGCCAGTAGCGCCCGCAGGTGGCGCGCCCGCTCCGGCGAACGCAGCTGGCGTAATGCTTTGGCCTCTATCTGACGAATGCGCTCACGCGTCACGTCAAATTCCTGGCCAATCTCTTCCAGCGTGTGTTCGCGGTCGCAACCGATGCCGAAACGCATCCGAATCACTTTCTCCTCTTTCGGAGAGAGCGTTTTCAGAATGTTGGCGGTTTCGTCGCGAACGTTGGATTCGATCACGGCGTCGACGGGAGAGCCGACCCAGCGATCTTCGATCAGGTCGCCCAGCGCCGATTCTCCATCGCGGCCAACCGGCGTTTCCAAAGAAACCGGGTCGCGCGAAATCGTCTTTAGCTTTTGGACCTTCTCCACCGGAATGTCCATGCGGCGGCTGATCTCTTCGTTCGTTGGCTGCCGGCCGAGTTCCTTTTCGAGTTCCCGCGTCGCGCGAAGGAACTTGTTCATGGACTCGTTCATATGGACCGGGATGCGGATCGTCCGGGATTGATCGGCAATCGCGCGGGTGATCGCCTGGCGAATCCACCACGTCGCATAGGTGGAGAACTTGTAGCCGCGCCGGTATTCGAACTTATCGGCGGCGCGCATCAGGCCGATGTTGCCTTCCTGGATCAGATCCAGCAGGTGCAACCCGCGATTGACATATTTCTTGGCAACGGAAACCACAAGGCGAAGGTTGGCTTCCACCAGATCCTTTTTCGCTTTTTCCGCTTCCACCTCGCCGTGGCGGATCACCGTGATCGTGTGCCGGAGTTGCGCCAGGGAGGCCCCGGCAAACTCCTGCTTCTTCTTCACGTCCCGCTTCAGTTCCCGGATGCGAATCGCATACTGCGGATCTTTCCGCGCTTCCAGCTTGTGCAATTCGGCGTCGAGATGCGTAATCTCTTCCACCGTGCGCTCAATTTCCTTCGCAAATTCACGCCAGCGGCTGGGCAGGAACGGCGTATTGCGAATCGCAACGCTCGTTTCCACCTGCGCGCGCGCAGCCTTGTAATACAGCTTGCGATAGGCCTTCTTGACGGCAGGGTTCTTTTCGCTCGCCTTGGGAGCGGGCGTTTCCAGGAGTTTTTCCAACCCCTGCATCTGCTTTTTATGCAGAAGGCCCAGGTTCAAGACCCGTTCCGCCAATTCTTTCCGCATTTTGGCTTCCGCCGGGGTGCCTTCTTCCACATCCCCCAGGTCCACCAGATTGTCCAGGTCGATTTCGGTCCGTTTCAACTGCTCGGTGAATTCGATTACGCGATTCTGCACAACCGCCGACCGGCTGATCGCCTTCAGCATCCGCAATTTACCGCGCTCCATACGGCGCGCCAGGTTGACTTCCCCTTCCCGCGTCAATAGCGGGACAGCGCCCATTTCGCGCAGGTACACGCGAACCGGATCGTCCGTATAGATCGACTCTTCCTGTTGTTGCGCTGCTTGAAAATCTTCCCCGTCATGTACTTCTTCCGGGTGGAAGAAATTCGTTTCTTCGTCGAAGGGCAAACCTAGTGGCTCGGTTGAGTCGCCAAGGTATTGATCGTCAAAATGATCCATTCATCCCACTTCTCCGTCACCGGGACGGAACAAGGTAACTGCTGTGGTGTTGGGGCGGTGATGCCTTCAGTCCAGCAGACGTGCGAATGTCTGCCCCTGTTCGCAAGGCGCGCCAAGACTGAGTATAGCACCCAACCGCTTGAAAGTTAAGAGCTAATTCAGCTCTATTCCTACTGATGCTAGATGTCTGAAAAGGTTACGCAACATTGCTGTAACCTTTATTACTACAGCAGTAGACCGGCTATCGCCCCTCGCCCATCCTGGTCCGCAACAAGACCTGCAGCTCGCTCAAAAACGCTTGCTCATCTTGAAAATCCCGGTAAACCGACGCAAAACGCACGTAGGCGATCTTGTCTAGCGCGCGGAGTTCTTCCATTAGAATCTCTCCGACATCTGTAGTGGACAACTCCCGCTCTGGGTTATCCGCCAGCTTCGCCTCCACCTTATCTACGATCGCCGCCAGCTTGGTGATGGAAATGGGACGCTTTTCACAGGCTTTGAGGAGCCCGTTGAGGATTTTTTGCCGCTCAAACTTCTCCCGCCTCCCGTCCTTCTTCACCACCATATAAGGAATTTCGTCGATTTTTTCGTAGGTCGTAAAACGCCGCTCACATCCCAGGCACTGACGGCGGCGGCGGATGGCGTCGCCCTCTTTACTTTCCCGGGAGTCGATGACTTTATCTTCTTGATACGCGCAGAATGGACATTTCATGATTGCGGTTCTTGCTCCTGCAATTGGTGGCCAATGCGGCGCAAACTTTGCCATTGAAGGCCCTCTTTTGCTGCCAAAACAGCGCCAATTGGCAGGATACTGACCCATGTTACCAGCCAGTTGGCTACCGCGATGCCCGTGGCGGTCTCCGTTTCCAACCCGAAAAGCTGCGAAAGAATCACGGTGCCGGCGATCTGCACGCCTCCTCCAATACCCGGAATCTGGATGATGCTGCCCAGCGAGACGAACCCGATATACACCACCGTATCGAGGTTGCTCATGTGCGCTGTCATGGGAAAGGCACGGAAAAAGCAGAGAGTCCCGCCCCAGATAACAATCCATTCGAGTACCGTAACCGCAAGTAAAGACAAGAGATCATTTGACTTCCGGCAGCATGCCATGCCGCTCGTGAAGGAGGCCGCCAACCCCTGCATCCGCGAGCGTGCGCTCTCCGGCAGGAAGCTGGTCGCGGCAACCAACCGCTCGGCCAACTCCTCCTTCGACCGGCCGGCGAAAAAGAGAATGACGAGGCAGGCTCCGGACAAAATCGCCACCACGCCGCCTCCAATATTCAACAAAGATGTCAGTTCCGGGGAAATATTCCGCCCAGTGGGGTCAAACGCATAGAGCCCGATTCCGAAAAGTACCAGAACCGCGAGCAGGTCAAATACGCGCTCCAAAAACCACGTTGCCATTTGCGAGGAAAACGGCACATTTTCGCGGCGTGCGATGAGCCAGGGCCGGACGAATTCCCCCGGCCGGCCGAGGAGGATAACGGCGGAGAAACCAATCGCAGTGGCTTTAAACAGGTTCCAGGCGCCTGCGCGGGGAGCGAGCGGCCGGATCATCATCTGCCAACGCAGGACGCGCGCCAGGTACGTACCAAGCACCAGCGCCGCGGCCAGACTCATCCAACCCCAGTGAATCTGGGCATAAACCTGGAGGAAGGCATCCCAGCGGAAGGTCTTTAATTTCTGCCAACTTCCGGCAACCAGAACGGCGATGCCTACAGCAGCCAACCAGGGCAACCACCGTCTGAGGCGGGCCATCGTATCGGGGGATTGGGGAAAACTCACTGGAAACCGGGTAGAGCCGAGGGCAACGGCGTTGTAAACTACAAATCGGGAGCCGCGCCTTGCAATTCGTGCGAACTTATTATGGCAGATCCTCGTAACTCCTTTTGAACGCGCACTCAGCTCATGCGGGGAAGATGAGCGAAGAGACGCGCCAGGAAGGAGACCGGGGACGAAATGGCATTGGCCGTAGCAGTCAACACCCAAAAATTCGGGAACGCCGTCATCTCGGCTTGGGAACTCTCCCAAACTGCCCGCCTCGGGAGCCGGAGCTTGGAACCAACTTTCGACCTCGACACACAACTGGTGGAGCGCTGCCTCGCCGGGGACGAGGGGGCATGGGAAGACTTAGTCAAGACCCATACCAGACGGGTGTATTCGATCTGCTACCGCTTTATCGGGAAGGACTCCGAGGCGCAGGACCTGACGCAAGACGTCTTTCTGCGATTGTTCCGGACGTTGAAATCATTCCGGGCGGGAGAGGGTTCCTTTACCGTCTGGCTCTCCCGGATGACGCGGAACCTGCTGATCGACAACTACCGGCGGACCCGGCAGGAACGGGTCACCGATTCCATTGAAGACCAATTGCCGATGCTTGAGGAACGCTCGCTCGGCGCGGGCAGCAGGGCGGACGGCATCCTTGCCGGCCGCGAAGCATCTGAACTTCTGCAGGCCGCTTTGCAACGGCTGAGCCCGGAATTGCGCGAAACTGTCATTTTGCGCGATTTGGAAGAGTTGGAATACAAAGAAATTGCCGAAACATTGGGTGTACCGGAGGGTACTGTAAAATCGCGATTGAACCGCGGGCGGGCGGAGTTGGCTCGCATTCTCCGGAAGTATCAGGTGGCGGTATAAAGCCATGACTTGTAATTGCGCGGAATTTGAAATCCTGCTTTGCGACGCCGTTGACGGAACTCTGCGCGGCGAGCAGAAGGCTGCGTTTGAAGCGCACCGGGATTCCTGCCGTGCCTGTGGCGAAATGGCTGCTGACGTGTTGGGCGTGACAGCGTTTATTGAGCGGGCCGCCGTTGTGGAGCCGCCGAAGGAACTGCTGACACAGATCCTATTCCAGACCTCTGGCGCGAAGCCGGAAAAGCCGGCCGCGGCAGCAGGGTGGCTCGGCCGGTTGCGACAGTTCATGGCCCCGGTATTGCAGCCGCGGCTGGCGATGGGCATGGCGATGACGATGCTATCGATTTCCATGCTTTCCCAGGTTTTTGGACTGGAGATCCGGCCGATGCGGGCCGCGGATCTGGAGCCTGCCCGGATATGGGCCGGGGTGGAAGACGGCGCGCATCGCCAATGGTCGCGTGTGGTGAAGTATTACGAAAATATCCGCGTGGTGTACGAAATTCAATCCCGGCTCAAGGAGTGGGCCGACCAGGAAGAGCAGGACAGGCAGAACCAGCAGAAGGACCCTGCGGCGGCGATGCCAACCAAAACCGTACCGACACCGGTACCCGGCCGTTAGAGCCAGGACCGGAGCCAGTTCACATCTTTTTCACTAGGGGAGTTCGTCATGGAACAGACTGGAAATGTCCAGGCGGCATACTGCCGGATCTGCGGGAAGGCGTTGGCGCCGGAAGAACAACATCCCGCGTTAGGCACCATCTATTGTTCGGAGCACGTCCCCGCTGCCCCGCCCCCGGATCCGGCCAGGCCTGAGTACCCGCGGCCCGATTCTCCGTGGACCGCGTACCCTTCAGCTCCCCCGCCTCCGATGAACTACCCCACTTCCGCCGGTGTCCCCTCGCCGGGTCTGGCTTTTATTCTCGGACTTATTCCAGGCGTAGGTGCGATCTACAATGCCCAATATGCCAAAGGGCTGATTCACGTCGTGATCTTCGGCATGCTGATCAGCATTGCCAACGCCGACTCCATCGGCGATATGCAGACGATCTTCGGCATGTTGGTTCCGGCGTGGGTCATCTATATGGCGTTTGAGGCTTACCATACGGCGCGCAACCGGGCCGAGGGCAAAGATGTGGATGAATTCTCCAGCGTGATTCCGGTACGGCCGAACGCGCCGCCGGTTGGCCCCGCCATCATGATTGGCCTGGGCGTCCTATTCCTGATGAACAATTTGGGGCTACTGCGGTTCTCGCAGATTTTCAGATTCTGGCCGGTGGCGCTCATCGGCATGGGAGTGTACATGTTGATGGAGCGGACCAAGCGGTCGTCCCCGGAGGGCAGCCGTGAATAGCAACGCCTTACTCATCCGCGCCCTGCGCGGGCCGCTCACATTGATTCTCGTCGGTACTCTGTTCGCCATCGATCATACCGGCGCGCTGAGCTTCACCAAGACATGGCCAGTCATCATCATCTTTCTCGGCGTGGTGAAATTGGCGGAACGCAGTATGGCCGGTACGACGCAAGGAGGCGCCCAATGAGACGAGGATCCATTGTCGGCCCGCTGATTCTCATTGTCATCGGCCTGATTTTCCTGCTGCGCAATTTCCTGCCCGAATTCCGCATGATGGACCTTCTCAGCCTCTATTGGCCGTGGCTGTTGATTGCCTGGGGCGGGTTGCGCGTGGTGGAGGTCTTAAACTGGCACCAAAAAGGCCAGCTGGTCCCGCGCGGCGGAATGAACGGCGGCGAATGGGCTCTGGTCATCTTCATTTGTCTGTTTGGCAGCGGCATGTACGCGGCCCGCAACGCCAACCTGTTCCGCGCCGGCGGCCTGAATTTGCCGAATTGGGAGATTCTGGGCGAGCGGTTTGACTTCTCGGTAACAGGAACACAGCCGGGGGTCGGCAAGACGCCGCGCGTCCTGATCGACAACCCGCGCGGCAGCGCGCGGGTGATTGGCGTGGATGCGGAAGAGATTCGAGTAACGGGCACGAAAACCATCCGTGCGCTTACGCTCGACGACGCGCAGAAGGAGAACAAATCCACCAACTTCGAGATCGTGCGCTCCGGCGACCAGATCATCGTCCGTACCAACCTGGAACGCGCCTCCAATGCGCGACAGGTGCAGGCCGAGTTGGAGATTCTGGTGCCGAAGGGCTCGTCGATTGAGTCGCGCGGACGGTTCGGCGACGTGGACGTAGAAAATATCGACGGGACCGTGGAGATTTCGAGTGATAATGCCGGCGTCCGGATGTCCAACATCGGCGGCGATGCCCGCGTGGACCTGCGCAAAAGTGACTTGGTGCGGATTCTGAATGCCCGCGGCAATGTGGACATTAAAGGCCGCGGCCAGGACATTGAGCTGGAAAATATTGCCGGGGTGGCCGCCGTGAATGGGCAGTATTCGGGCGAAATGAAGTTTCGGAACCTCACGAAACCATTCCGGTTCGAGAGCCAGAACACGAGCCTCCGGATTGACCGGATTGAAGGCGAAGTGGAACTGATGCAGGGCCGGCTGCACGGCCGAAAGCTGATCGGGCCGATACAGATCAACAGCAAATCGAAGGATATTGAGTTGTCCGACTTTACGGGCAGCGTGGAGATTGACGTCGATCGCGGCGATGTCCAACTGCGCCCGGCGCGCACGGCGTTGGGGAAGATCACGGCAAGGACGCGCTCGGGCAATGCAGAATTGGTGCTGCCTGCGGGGGCCAAGCTGGACCTGAAGGCGGAGGTGAAACGTGGGCATATTGAAAATGACTACGGCGCGCCATTCCGAGTGAACGAGGACGGGCGGTCCGCCACGGTAAGCGGGTCCACGGGTGGCCCGGAAGTACGGGTGGATGTGGATCGCGGTGAGATACGGCTGCGCAAGTGGACCAACGAAGATACGGCCACGCCGCCGGCCGCCCCTACGGCCCCGGCCAGACCGCCCGCGGCGCCCAAAGCACCCCTGGAAATCACAAAACAGTAGATCCCTCCTGGCAATGCGAGCTGTTGGAACCCGCGGTCATGGGCCGCGGGTTTCTTTTTGGAGCGGGCCGGTATAGTGGGAGCCATGAGTCTGTCACGCCGGCAGTTTTTGGCGGCCACGGGAACGGCCCTCGGTTCGGCCCCCGCACCGCGGCCCAACATCCTCCTGTTGCTGGGCGACAACTGGGCCGCCCCGCACGCTTCCGCGCTGGGAGACCCCTTTGTCCGCACGCCGGTTTTCGATCGGATTGCCCGGGAGGGTGTCCTATTCACCCACGCTTTCGCACCTAATCCGTCGTGCTCGCCCTCCCGGTCCGGTCTGCTTACCGGCCAGGAGACGCACCGGTTGGGCGATGCCGCGAACTTGTACGGCACACTGGCCGAAAGGTATTCCACGTACCCTCAACTGCTCGCCAAGCAGGCGGGATACCATACGGGCTATGTAGGAAAAGGCTGGGGGCCCGGAACGCCACCGGCCGGCGAAGGAAACCCGGCGGGCGCGCACCAAGCGGCTTCCATCGAAGAATTCTTTGCCAAATGCCCGCAAGGCAAGCCCTTCTGCCTGTGGTTCGGCAGTCACGATCCGCACGTCCCCTGGACACGGGGAGAAAAACGCCCCGGCGCCGTGCCCACCCCGCCGCATCTTCCGCCCGGCAGCGCCGAGGTGCGGGAGGATATTCACGGCTATTACGCCGAGGTGGAAGCCTTTGACGCCGAATGCGGCGCTATCCTCGATACGCTGCGACAACGGGGCCAATTGGACAACACGCTGATCGTGATGACGAGCGACAACGGCTGGCAGATTCCCCGCGGCCTGGCCAATTGCTATGACCTGGGCGTCCGCATTCCGCTAGCCGCGCGCTTTCCGGCACGTTTCGCCGCGGGCCAGGTGCGTCATGACTTTGTGACGCTGGCTGCCCTGGCTCCCACTTTCCTGGAAGCCGCGGGCATTCCGCGGGCCGCCAAGTCCATGACGGCGCATAGCCTGTTTGCGGGACATCGTAATGACGATGCCGTCTTCCTGGAACGCGAACGCCACGCCAATGTACGCCGCGGCAATCTCGGCTATCCCATTCGCGGGATCCGGACGCGGCGTTATCTTTATCTACGCAATCTCACGCCGGATCGTTGGCCCGCCGGCGACCCGGAGTTCTACTGGGCCGTCGGCCCCTATGGCGACGTGGACAATTCACTTTCCAAGCAGATGCTCCTGCGCGACAAACCGCAGCCCTATTTTGGTCTGTGCCTGGGCAAGCGCCCCTTCGAAGAGTTATACGACTGCGAGGCGGATCCGGGACAGGTGAAGAATCTGGCGGCCGATCCGGCGTGGGCGAAGGTGAAGGCCGGGCTGTCCCGCCGTGTCGATGAATGGATGCGAAAGACGGCCGACCCGCGCGCGGCCGGCGCCACAAGTTACTGGGACGACGTGCCCTACACGGGCCCGAAGTTTAAGGGCGCGCCTCCTCCGGGGAACTAAGGCGCGGAGCCAGGGCGGCCCACCAACAATATCCGAATATCCATCACATTGGTCCGCGTCGGGCCCGTGACCAGCAGGTCACCCGCCGCCTCCAGAAATCGATAGCTGTCGTTGTTGTCCAAATCTGCCCGCGCGGACCGGCCCTTTTTCGCCGCCCGCGCCACTGTACCGGCATCCGCTATCCCGCCTGCCGCCTCGGTGGGCCCATCGGTTCCGTCCGTGCCCGCGGACAGAGCCACAATGCCCGGCGTATCGATCAGCTCCATGCCCGCCATCAATGCAAATTCCTGGTTGCGGCCGCCCATGCCGGAGCCGCGCAGCGTCACAGTCGTCTCTCCGCCCGAAAGAATGCAGGCGGGCGGAGCCACCGGCCTCCGGGCCCGCCGCGCTTCCTTGGCAATCTGCACGTGCATGCGGGCCACATCGCGCGTTTCGCCTTCAATCGTTGTCGACAGCACCAGCGGCCGGTAGCCCAATTCCCGCGCCTTGGCCGATGCCGCGTCCACGGAAAGCGCGTTGCTGCCGATAATTACGTTTTTTACCCTTTGAAACAGGGGATCGCCCGGTTTCGGCGTTTCCACACGCGGCACGGGATGCGGCAGCGATAGGGCAAAGCGCGCCAGAATCTCGTCGACAGTTTCCCAGGTAGTGGGGTCGGGCGCGGTGGGCCCGGAACCGATGGTGGAAAGATCGTCGCCGATCACGTCGCTCAGGATCAGCGTCAACAGGTGCGCCGGAGCGGCAAGGCGCGCCAACTGCCCGCCCTTCAATCGGGACAGGTGTTTCCGCACGGCGTTCATCTCATGAATATTCGCGCCGGCAGCGAGCATCTGCCGCGTCAAACCCTGTTTTTCTTCCAGCGTGAAGCCGTCCGCCGGCGCGGGCATCAGCGCCGAAGCGCCGCCGCTGATGAGGCAGATCATCAGATCGCCAGCCTTCGCCCGTTCGGCTAAAGCCGCGATTTCCAATGCCCCGTCCACGCCCCGTTGATCCGGAACCGGGTGGGCCGCCTCCCGCAATTGCACGCGCCGCAGCGGCAGCGTGTGGGCATCCTTCACAATGACGCAACTCGCCGTGATGCGCTTGCCCAGCAACTTCTCCACCGCCTTGGCCATGGGCGCGCAGGCCTTGCCGGCGCCCACGACGTAGATGTTGCCGATGCGGTCCAACCGGTACCGGGCGCCGCCGGCATGCAGCACGCCATCCTCGCAGCGGACATGGCGCAGCATGGCTTCATACGGATCGGCCGCGCGAAGGGCCGCTTTGCAGATTGCGATTGCGTCTTTGCGCAGGTTCATGACAGAGCTTCCAGGATCAGGTGGACGGCGTCTCCGGGATCGTCCGTTGTAATGGGGATGCGAATTTCGGCCAGCGCATAATCCGCCACGCGTTGATCATACAGGGCGCGAAAGCGGATGGGGTCTTTTGCCAGGGGGCGGTGTTCGAACCCGGAGACACGCCGGTGCGCCAGTTCGTAAGAACAATCGAGCCAGACGGTATGCCCCGCGCCTCGCAGCAGTTCCCGGTTCCTCGCGAACGTGAAGGCGCCGCCGCCCAAGGCCACCACCGCCGCGTCCCCGCGGCGCGCCCTTTCTTGCAAAGCCGCATGTTCCGCGTCGCGGAACGCCGTTTCGCCATCGGCCGTAAAGATATCGGCAATGCTCCGTCCGGCCGCCGCCTCAATATCGTCGTCCAGGTCCACAAAGGGAACGCCAAGCGTCTCCGCCAGCCGTTTGCCGACCGTGGATTTGCCGCTTCCCATAAAACCAACCAAATAAATCGTTCTATCCATCTCCCGCCGTTTCCATCATCGCGCGGAGCCGCGCATCCGCGAAATCGGGCGCCAGCCGTGCTGCCGCCACCAGTGCCCAGCCGACGCGCGGCGTCAAGACTGTACGCGCGTCCGCCTCCATGCCGTCCGCCACGGCGCGCGCCACCGCCTCCGCGGTTGCGGCAAACCGGCGGTTATGAGCCAACTTCTCCGGAGGCTTACCGCCGAGCACGCTCGCCTGGAAGGCTGTTTTCACATATCCCGGGCAGACCAGGGTGACGCCGATCCCGTCATTCTGCAGCTCCATGCGCAGACCGCGGGAAAACGATTCCAGCGCAGCCTTGGAAGCCGAGTAGAGCGTGAACCACGGCAGGGTCACTTTGCTGGCAATGGAGGCGACATTCACCACCTGTCCCGCGCGGCGCTCACGCATCGCGGGAACGAAGCGCTGCGCAAAATCGACGGCGGCAAACAGATTGAGTTCGAACATCCGCCGCATGTCCTCCATCGGCGTTTGCCAGGAGGGCGAATAGGCGCCGGCGCCGGCGTTGTTGATCAGAATGTCGATGCGCCCTAGCGCGGAAAGAGCTTCCGACGCGGCGCGGGCGCGGTCCAGCGGCACGGTAAGGTCAGCGGTGATCGACACGGCTACATGAGAAGCAGGGCGGCGAGAGACGCCAGCAACCCGGGCGCCGCGGCGCGTCAATTCGGCGGCGAGGGCGGCGCCTATACCGCTGGAGGCGCCCGTCAAAAAGATGTTGCTGCCGTCAATGCGCAAGCGAAGGGATAATAGTAGCATGCCGGATGCGCTGCTGCCGCTGTTTCCTCTTGGACTGGTGCTGTTTCCGCGAACCTCGTTGCCGCTGCACATATTCGAAGAGCGGTATAAGACGATGATCCAGGAACTTGTGGACGGCACGCGCGAATTCGGCGTGGTGCTCACCATGGAAAAGGGAATCGCATCGGTGGGCTGCTCCGCGCGCATTGAAAAGATCGGCAAGACATACGAGGACGGCCGGATGGACATCGAGACGACGGGATACCGCCGTTTCGAGATCGCGGAACTGAACGAAGACCGGCCGTTCCTCTCCGGCGAAGTCAGCTTCTTTGACGACGACGTGGACGCCGAGCCGGCGCCCGAAGCGCTCATCCACAAAGCGATCGCGGGCTACTTTGCCATCCGCGCGCTCAAGGTGGGCGAGGACCTTCCGGAACCGCGTCTGAATGATAGCCAACTGAGTTTCCAACTCGCCCAGGCGGTGACGGACGTGCACGTGCGGCAAACGCTGTTAATGTCCCGCAGCGAAGCGCAGCGGATCAAACGCCTGGCCGAGCACTTCCCCCTGACCGCCGCCCGCGAACGCCGCAAAGAGCACTTCCGCACACTGGTCCCGCGCAACGGACATGCGAGGCTGCTGCCAAGTTCATGACCCGCCAACATCTGATCATCGACGCCGATGACACGCTGTGGGAAAACAACATCTTTTTCGAACGGGCTTTCGACGAGTTTGTAGACTTCCTGGCCCATTCCAGCCTTACGCCTCCCCAGGTGCGCGACGTCCTGGACGCGATTGAAGCAGTGAACGCCAAGGTACACGGCTACGGCTCGATAAACTTTGGCCGCAATCTGGTGCAGACCTACGAGAAACTGGCGCAGCGGGACGTTCTGCCTGCCGATTTAGACCGCATCCATGCCTTCGCGGAGCGCATACTGGATCACCCGATTATTCTTCGGCCCGGGGTGGATGAAACGCTGGGCTACCTGCGCGACCGGCACGAATTGACGCTCTTCACCAAAGGGCATCCCGATGAGCAACGGATGAAAATTGAGCGTTCGGGCCTAGCGGCTTTTTTCCGGCACGCGGAAATCGTCAAGGAAAAGGACGTCGCCGCCTATCTGCGGCTGGGCGAGGCGCGTTCGTTTCACGCACCCCATACCTGGATGATTGGTAACTCGCCCAAGAGCGACGTGAACCCCGCGCTCGCCGCCGGGTTCAACGCCGTGTTCCTTCCCCACCCGCGCACCTGGATTCTGGAACGGGAGGAACTGGCCGCCCCCGCCGCTCCAGCGCGGCTGCTTGTATTGGACCACTTCGGAGAGTTGCGCACCCATTTCTGAGAGCCGGTCACAGCGGCGGAAAATAGCCTGCAAGATATTGCCGCGCCGGCGTTTATCTGTCGATACGGTGCGCGATTACGGGCCGAATTTTTGACGGCGTGGCGTAGAGTGAAAGTAGGGGGGCGCGGCGCTCCCGGAGACAAGGGACAGCGCCAGAACGGCTACGCTTTCGCCCGCGCGAAATTCGTGGTACACATTGAGTGGATAGCATTCCTGGGCCTCTCCTCTTCGCCTTCGCTATCTGTCTGGTCCTCATCTCTTTTCCCGCATCACTAGATTCTTTTCAATCCAGTACGTGGCTTTCTGGCCGCTAGGGTAACTGTTCATCTACATCACGACTCATACGAACTTTCAGGAGCACTCTCACATGGACGGGGAACGCAAATACCGGCAACATGGCTACCAGGATGGCGGCTCGGAACGGCGCAGCGAATCGGCGCAGGACCTATTGAAAGAGCGGTTCGCGCCGCCGCGGCATCCGATGGACATCACGGCCCCGCGCCTGCCGCGGCTGGTTCAAAACGTCACAGCCAGCCGTTGTTACAACTGCGCGGTCACACTACCGGCGGGCTACGATTTCGCGCAGCCGTGTCCAAAATGCGCGGCGGCGCTGCACTGTTGTAAGCAGTGCTCCTACTTTGACTCCGGCGCTCACTTCCAGTGCACAAAACCCATTCCGGAGCGGATTGCGGGCAAGGATAAGCCCAACGAATGCACCTTTTTTGCGCCCCACGTCACCGTGGCGCGGGAGTCCACCAAACCGCCGGAACCGCCCAAGGCCGTTATCGCTCCCGAACCGCGTACGCCGCAGGTCTCGCGAACGGTTCACAACGCGCGCGCCGCATTTGAGAACCTGTTTAAGAAATAAGTGCGTACCGCTCAATTGATCGCCCAACACCGCTTCCAGATTTCCGAAGAGGCGCCTGCCGAACCGCGCGCCGGAGAGGTACAGGTCCGCGTCCACTTCTGCGGCATCTGCGGTTCGGATCTGCACAATTTCTCCGAAGGCTCCGTGGGAGACACGCCTAGCGTGTATCCCATGGTGCTGGGGCATGAGCCGACCGGCATCGTCATCCAGACCGGGCCCGGCGTATCCGGTTGGCAACCCGGTGACCGCGCCTTCCTCGAACCGGCCGTTTACTGTTACCACTGCCCCATGTGCCGCAGCGGCCGCCACAATCTGTGTGACAACATCCGCTTCCTCAGCGCCGGCCAGGAACCGGGCTACTTCCGGGACATCGTATCGATCCCGGAGCATTGCCTTGTCCCGATTCCCGAGGGCGTCGGCTTAGCGGAAGGAACATTGTTTGAGCCGCTTGCCGTGGCGCTCCATTCCTTGCAGTTTGTCGATCATCACCCCGGTAGCACAGCCGCCGTCTTCGGCTGCGGCCCCATTGGCAGCCTGACTGTCGCGGCGCTGAAGCTGCAAGGCGTCCGGCGCGTATTCGCGGTGGACCCGGTGGAACATCGCCGCGAGTTGGCGCGGGCGATGGGCGCTGACGCGGTGATCGATCCCACGCAGGTCAATCCCTCCCGAGAGATCCTCGCCGCCACCGGGGGACGGGGCGTGGAGACCGTACTCGATTGCGTCACCAAAAACGGGTCGTTGGAACACGCCTGTATCGCCGTGGCAAAGGGCGGCCGCGTGGTCGCCACTGGTATTCCAAGCGAGGCCCGCCCACAAATCCATTTCCATGAGCTGCGCCGCAAGGAAGTGCCCTTGTTCAACGTCCGGCGCAGTAATCACGAAACGGACCTTGCCATTGAATTGCTCTCCGAACGGCCGGCATTTCTGGGGCCGATGGTGACGCATCGCAGCCCGCTCGAACAGATTGAACGCGCCTTCGCGGACCTGGAAGAGTATCGCGACGGCGTCGGAAAATCTGTAATCCAACTCGCTTGATCGCGGGAACAATCGGCGCGCCCCCGGGGTCTGATCCGGTGAGGAGGGCGCTATGTTCGAACAATCAGTGCTCGATAACAACCGCCAAAAGCGGAGTAAGTGGTCGTGGATGGGACTGGTGGTGCAGGCCGGCGTTGTAACCGGCCTGTTACTGGTGCCCATGATCAGCCCGGAGATACTCAGCGTCATGCTGCCCAAGGCATTGATCTATGTGCCTCTCAAACCCGCGGCACCCGTGGAAATAGAAATGCAGACCACGGCCAACTCCCGGCCGCAAACCGATCCAACCGTTGTAACTGCTCGCCGTCCGGTACGGCGTTTTGAAGCGCCGCGCTTCTACGACAACCCCGTGAATCAGATCATTGATGGTCCTGGATTTGACCCGCCCGCCTTCGCCATTGGAGATGGGCGCGTCGGCGCTGCCTCGACGGACGGGATACCGGTCGCCGCCGGGTTCTCGATCGCCCTCGCGGCGCCTCCGCCCAAACCAGTGCCGCCCGCACGAACGGAAGCGCCCAAACCGCTACGTGTCGGCGGGGCTGTCCAAGAAGCCAACATCATAAACCGCGTATTGCCCGCCTACCCAGTGCTAGCCAAGCAGGCACGCATATCCGGAGTCGTCAAACTGGAGGGAGTTATCGCGAAGGACGGCACCGTGCAGAACCTCCGCGTGCTCAGTGGACACCCTCTGCTGGTGGGGGCCGCTTTGAGCGCGGTGAAGCAGTGGCGCTACCGGCCCACCATGTTGAATGACGTCCCCGTGGAAGTGATCGCCCCCATCGACGTGAACTTCATCCTTTCGAATTAGCCGGATTCGGGAGTGGTGTCTTGGCAACGATACCCGTTCCCTCCCGGATGGTCACCAGGCGGTCCGCTTCCACGCCGCGAAACACCTCCTGTTTCCCGCTGGGCCAGCGGACCTCCAGGTCCGCCACTGTGGCCGTGCCTAGTCCGAAGTGCAACCGCCAGTCATTCACGGAATAGAAACTCGCCTGGCTGAGCACCTCCTGCGCCTGTTTCTTGCCGCCGTAGAGACAAGTCACACGCCCGCCGATCGCAGACCGGTTCGAGGTCACGCCTTCGAGCTTTACCTTAATCCAATGTCTTCCCGCGCTGGCGGCAATATCATTGCGCAGAAGCGATGGCGGCGCATCCATGTTCCAGATGAGTATGTCCAGGTCCCCGTCATTGTCGAAGTCGCCGAACGCGCAACCGCGGCTCGATTGCACCTCTTCCATCCCCGGCCCCACCTGGTCCATCAACTCTTCGAATGTCCCGTTGCCGAGGTTCCGGAACAAAACGCGCGGCGTCTTATACGCATAGCGCGGCAACTTTTTTTCCACTTCCGGATAGACGTTGCCGGTCACAAAAAACAGATCCGGGTGGCCGTCGTTGTCCAGATCGTGCATGCCCGCGCCCCACCCGATGTAACGGGTCTCCACGCCCAGCCCGCTCTTGATCGTCATGTCCTGGAAGTTGCCGTTGCCGTCGTTTTTGTACAGCACATGGGTGTCGTCGGCGAAGTGCGTCTTGAAAATATCGAGATTGCCGTCGAGGTTATAGTCGCCGACGCCCAACCCCATGCCTGCCTGCTCCATGCCGTCTTCGTTCAACGCGACGCCGTTCTCCAGCGCCACCTCGGAAAATGTGCCGTCGTGATTGTTGCGGAAAAGGAAGCTCGGCGTGGAATCGCAAGCCACATAGATGTCGGGCCACCCGTCATTGTCGAAATCGCCGGCCACCGCCGTCATGCCGTAGGAACCCTTCGCCTTGCCCACGCCGGACTTCTCCGTCACATCGGTAAACGTGCCGTCTCCGTTGTTGTGATAGAGCGAGTGGCTGCCAGGCGGCAACCCCAACGGGCCGCAGTTCACCGGAATCCCCTTCCAATTGCAGAATGAATTGCCGCCGGGCTTGGGCACGCGCTCCGGGTCGAAATCCACATAGTTCGTTACGAACAGGTCCAGTTTCCCGTCCCGGTCGTAGTCGATAAACGTGCACCCCGCGCCCCATCGCCGTTTCGCTTCCACTAACCCCGCTTCCTTCGTCACATCGGTAAACGTGCCGTCACCGTTATTGCGGTAGAGAACGTTCTGTCCCCAATAGGTGATAAACAGGTCCGGGTACCCGTTATTGTTGTAATCCCCCGCACAAACCGCCGACGCCCAGCCCTCGCGCACCAACCCTGCCTTCTCCGTCACATCCGTGAACGTGCCGTCGCGATTATTCCTGTACAGGCGGTTCGTCGTTCCCGCCGGCGCACCGCCGAACCGCGTGCCGTTCAGAACAAAAATGTCCAGCCAGCCGTCATTGTCGTAGTCAATAAACGCCACGCCGCAGCCGATGGTTTCCAGGATGTATTGCTTGGTGTCCACGCCGCCGTAGACGGATGCCTTCTGCAATCCCGCCTGCGAGCCCACGTTAACAAACCGCGAATGGAATGGAATCCCCGACGGCTTTCCTCGCGGTACGGCTTTTACCGCCCGGCTGGCCACTCCTTGCCCCAGGAGTCCGCCCGCCCCCGCCAATGCCAGAATTTCGCGCCGCGTCATCCAATCAGTTGTATCAAACCCTACCCCGCCGGCACCGTCCAGGCGTTCTGCGGATAGCCCATCCCGAACCGGTAGTGCAGAAACGGCGACGGATCGTCGAGCAGCGTTTCTTTCGTCCATCCCAGGTCGCAGATCAAGGGGCCGAACGACTGCCGGTCAATTACGCGGTCTACCTGAAAATGCCACCACTCCAGCCCGATCGGCGCTCCTGGCGAAGGCAACTGTACCGCGGTCTTCGGGGGGAAGTAAACGGGCTCTCCGGTCAACGCAAAGTCCGGCTGCAACCGGAACGTCCACGCGGACATGTCTTTCTTCTTTGTCGATGCCTTGCTCGAATCTTTCTTGTCCACCGGCGCGGCCGTTTTTAACTCTTCCAGCTTCGCTTCCACGGCCGCCGCCCACTCCTCGCCGGTCTGCGCCACGGCCTCCGGCAACCGCAGAAACCGCCGCGTGCCGAATTGCCGCAGCGTCTCGCAGAACTTGGCGACGCGCTTTTCTCCGGCCTTGTCTTTGGACACGGCGCACTCTATCTGCCCGGCCCCCAGATCCACCAGAAACTGCGCATCCACGCGCGCCAGTTGCACTTCGGCGCCGGCAATTTCAATCATCAGATGCGGCTGCCCATTCCGCGCGTCCTGTACTGCCTTCGCCAGCGCCTTGAACTTGGCCGTGGTGTAGGTCACCACGCCCAATCCCCATTCGCTCGCATTCTTCGGATCCACGTTATTCGAGAACGAACCAATCCGCCCCAGCCCTGACTCATTCGCCAACGCCGTCAAATCCAAAAACCGGCTCGCCGACTTCGTCCAGTTCCCGTACAGCCCCTTCCGCTTCTCCTCGGAACGGTCAATTCCCGCCAACTCTCCCGCGCGATTCTTCCGCGCGCCTTTCCAGTCCTTCGTCCGGTTCGCCTTCGGGATCGCGTCCAGATCCTCGATCTCCTTCTGCACTTCCTTCCGCCGCGCCTCATTCCCCGCGAAGATCTTCTCCGCCTCCGAAAGCTGCCGGGCCCGCGCTTGTTTCGCGGTCATCTCCGGCCCTTCTTTCCCGCCGTCCCCGTCCCAGGGATCGTAGTCCCACTGCTTGATCTTCTCGCGGAAATATTTCGCCACGAACGTCTTGCCGTCGATTTCCGTAATCAACTTGGCCGCCACAGTCTTGGCCAACGCCCCCAGCGGATGCGTATTTTCCATCAGCTTCGTCAATGCCTCGCGGCACGCCGCAATCGCCGCCTCCTCCGGAATCAACAGATTGCTCACGGCAAACACGCGCCAATAGATGCGGAATGACTCCAGTTCGCCCTTCTTCGAATTCTTGTTCACCACCACATCGCGCTGATAAAAAACCGGCCAGTCTTCGGCCGCATTGAAGTACGATTTGTCCAACCCCACATCAATCGCCAACCCCACTTTGTGAATCGACTTCCACGACCGTCCGAAACCCGCGGACCCAACATTCACTGCCGCCGACCGAAACGTGTGATTAGCCGCGATCGTCTCCGGAAAACCCAGCGCCCGCGTCAATTCACGCCAACAGTACAGAGCCGCGGCCGCCTCCTCCCGCATCCAGACATTCCAGTTCAGCCGCGCTTTCTCCCGCGCCCGCGTGCAGACCATGATCTTCATCTGCTTCGGAAGGCACACGCCCTCTTTCAGCCGGTCCGCGATTGCCGCGGCCGTCTTTTGCTCTACAACGCCGTCCGCCGTCACATCGCGGCCTCCGCCCGTATAGGGCGCGCCCACCAGGTACTGCAGGCTTGACTCTTCCGTCTCGTTCCGCCCCGCCGTCGCAATCGTCTTCGCCGGGTCCACCTTCCAGCCTTCGCCGTTCTTTACATGCGTCTGAAACAGGTAAACCGAGTTGATCGTCCGGCCGTCGAAGTACCCCTCGTTCGCCGTCTCCAGGTTCGACTTGTTGTTCGCAAGCTGCTCCGGCATATACGGGTGTTCGGCGCCCACCATATAACGCAACGCCCCCAACTCCTCCTGCAGCTTCTGCACGGCCTTTTTCACGCCCGCGCATTCCTCATTCGGCATGTCCTTGTAAAGAGTCCACCCGCCGTACTGCGCCGGACCCGGCGGATAGTACATTCCCGGGGCCTCGTCCACGCTCAACGCGAGAGCGCTCATCAACGCCGGTGCGTAGACGCCCGTCATCCGCGCCGTCACCTCCACGGGCTTCCATTCTTTCGTCAGCGACAACGGCCGCATGCCGTTCAACTCCGCCTGCGCCTGCCGCGCCACTTCGATGTCCGGATGACGGATGAAATAGCAGTCGTACGCCCGCTCGTTCATCAACTTGATGGCGTGCGGCGACAGGGCCGCCGGATCGCGAAAGCCCAGGTGAATCCTCCCATCCTGCTCCGGATCCACGAGATGAAGATCACCATAGGGCCCGCTCCAGGCCAACGTGAAAGACGTCAGAATCTCTTCCACAAATTCAGCGGGCATATCCGTGGCCGCCTTCGGCCGGTACAACACGTACAGCGCCTTGAGCGGATGGCCGCCTGTGCACTGGACATACCCCACCAGCGCCTCCGGAATAAAACCCCTCGGATTGATCAGCATGATTTACGATTCCCGGTCCCATCGGTTGGGATTTTGGTCCATGAACTTGCGCGGCAGCCAGCGTGGATCGCTCGGCGGACTGGGAGGCAGCGGCGGCGGCTCCGGCGCTTTCCGCGTCTCAAGTTCCAGCTTGGGAGCCGAACTGCCCAACTTCTTTTTGCCAATGAACGCGCCCTTGGGCGTGATCACCAGATCGCTCGCCAGCGGCAGCCACTGCCCCGCAATCCGGATCGCCAATTGGTACAGCCCCGGCGGTACATTCGGGAAGTGATAGTGGATCAGCCCCGCGCCTCTTTCCGGCACGGCCTCCGGATCGCTCGACTTCACAATCCGCTCGTACCCGCCGCCCAGTTCTGCTAACCGGATCTCATCATCCTGCAGCGGATCGCAGTCCAGATCTTCCTGCAGCGGAATCACAATATCCATCCCTGGCAGCGCAATCGTATTGAACTCTTTTTCGCCCGGATTGAACAGGGCTACGGGATACGGTTCCATCATCAGCACCCATGCACTTCCACAAGCTTCCGCACCGTCTCCGCGGAGGGCCGCCCATCGGTTTTCAAATCGTGATCAAACTGAAACAGCCATAACGCCAGCCGCGTCTTGCGGTCGAACGTCTCCGTGACCGGACCGCCGTAATAGCCCAGATTCCGTAGCCGGTGCTGCACGCCCGACGCCCCTTCGTCGGGAGCCTGCGCAGCCGGATTCAGATAGCTCAGGTCCAGCGGCAAGGTTCTCCCGCGAACCGTGATCGTCGCCGACCGCGCCTCAACGGGCAATTCGATCTCCAACACCCCCGCCCCATCCGTCCGCCGCGCCGCACCCTTCCCGCCGTTCACGGCCAACTCCGCCGCTTCGTTCGCAATCGGCGTGTCTGTAGCATCCAGCAGGCGAATCCGCAGTGTTTTCCGTCCGCCGGGCATCACAAAGCGATGCAACTTCCCCGTCGCCGCCACGACCTCTTTCACCTGCTTCGGCGGAATCACAACGACGTCCCCTGGATAGAGAATGTTTGGATTCGGCCGCTTTTGACGAAGGCTCGCGTTGGCAGGGTGGCCGTACAACGCCCGGTAATCCTGAAACCCATGGCGGGCCGCGATTTTCACCAAACATTCGCCTTGTTGGACGACGTGCTGACCCGGATTGCTCACAATATACAATCGCGAAATTTTTCTGAAAAAACGTTCGGGGAAATTACGCTATTGTTGTGGCCTTTTTTGCGGCTGGCTTCCGCGTATCAGACTGAGATGTCTTCGCGCAGATGTTACCCACTACAAGTCGCCGGCGGCCGGTATATCGCCTTGCGAAAGGGCGATCTCCGCGCCGGAGAACAGGCCCTTGCCCCGCCGATGGCACGGCAGATCCTGGAGCGCGCCATGCGGCAACCCCGCGAGGTCAATGAACTGGCCCTCTTCGCCGCGGCCGTCCAGCGCGGCATTGGCGGAATCAACCGCGCCGCATTGAATCAGGCCGTCCAAAGCGGCCAGTGGGTCCTGCTCGCCCAGCCCCGCTCCGTGCCCGATGCCCGGCCCTCGCGTATCGAATCGACGGTCCAGCAGATCAACACAGCCCGCCTCGTCAAAACCTGGGTCGAGATGGAAGTCCTCGACGAATCCGGCAAACCCGCCGCCGGACGCCGCTACTCTTGCATGTTGCCCGACGGCGTCATCCAAACCGGCACGCTCGACAGCAAGGGCCGCGTCCGTTTCGACGGCATTGACCCCGGCAACTGCGCCTTCTCCCTCACCGATACCCATGCGGCCGATTGGGATTGGGCCGCCTGACCAATTGCGCTAGAAGTGCAGGTCGAAATACAGATCCGTCACCTGGACGCGGTCTGTAAATTCCGCCCACTCCGCCGCGCTGCACAACTTCGGCCGGCGCTTGGCCAGTTCTCCCGGTTTCCGCTCCGCGTCATCCACGCGCAACAGCCGCCCGCGCGTGTGCCGCGTCAGCGCATCGGTCAGTTCCGGCAGCGGCATCCGCCCCCATCGTTTTTTTACGGCCATGTCATGGTCCACCGGGATCATCGCCGTCAACGCCTCGTTCGTCATCAGTTCCAGGCCTTTGGCCCGCAGCGTCGCATTGTGGCTTCCATGGTGGCCCACCTTGTAGAACACCGTGCGCGCCAGCAGGTCCGGCCCCGTCAAACGCACGCGCCGCCCGGTCTTTTCGTCGTCGTACTCCCAGGCCAGGTCCTGCCAACTCAGCCAGCTTCCCGCCTGCGCATCGCCCGGAAACAGCAGCACCTCTCCGTCCGGCATTTGGATCGCCAGCACCAGGCTTGTATTGTTCGTCGCCGCATCCAATTGCAGCGCCATGGCCTCCGTGGAGTCCATCCACTCCGCATCAATCCGCCGCCACGATTGGTCTTTCACGGCTTCCCGCTCACTCCGGTCGTAGATCCCCTTGTCCGGGCTATCGCCGAAATACCGGTCCTGAAAGAACGGAATCTGGGCCGCCCGCGCCATCGGAATCGCAAACATCGCGTCAAAAGGATCATCCGTCGATTCGCCCGGCATTGGCGCCGCCGCGTCCATGCCCCTCCGCAACGCTGACACCAAAAACGCCTGCGCGCCGCCCGTGCCCGCGTCCAGCCCATACGCGTCGCCCTTGTTCGGATTGGACTTCTTGATCAACTTCTCATCCTTCGGCGGCCCCATCACAAAGAAGCGGAAACCCGGAACTTCGTCCAACACAATCGGAGGTTCGCCCGGCGTGCAGAATCGCGGCTTTTTCGCGCCAATCTTTTTCACACGGTCCATCGCGTCTTCCGTCGAGCCGGCCTTTGCGCCGAAGAAGCCTACCAGGCTATCCACCCGCTCGGCGGTCTCCACGCGCCCGTCCATTGCCAGGTGCTGCGCCGCCATCCGCAATGCGTTCTCCGCCGTCCTCCTCTCTTTGCGCAACTTCGTAGCCAAAGCATCCGACGGATTCTCCGTCCACGCCAGCCACGTCTGCTTCACCCGCAGCCCCCCAAACTCTGTTTCCGCCTGCACGAACCCCGACACATGGTCCCAATGTTCATGCGTCACAATCAGCAGGTCCAGTTCTCCTTTTGTCTCCGCCGCCACATCCGCCACTGCGCTTCTTAGTTTGTCCACCTGCTCGCCCGGCGACCCTAACACCACGCCGCAGTCAATCAGCATGTGGAACGGTTTGTCTCCCTTGCCCGGCAGCGTTAGCAGGAAGCAGTCGCCCAGCCCCTGCCGATACATCCGGATCCGCACCGGCATCTTCGGAGTAGTGGTTTTTTTCGCAGCCATTGTCGTCTCCTATAGACCCCGGTGCAGCATCGCGAACGGTTCCCGTTCCGCGTCCGCCGTGAAGTAGGCCGGACTGTCGTCGCTCACCCTTGCCAGAAACCGCTTCTCTTCCTGCGCCCGCTCCGCATTGCAGACGCGCTTCCGGATCGCGTACCGGATCCGCCCCTGCATCACGTCGATCAACAGCGTGCAGCCGCCCCGGTGCGTCGTGCACTCCTTGCTCTCCGGATCGGTCACGGTGAACCGCTGCACGGCCTCCACCACCAAATCGGTCATCTGTTGGTTCCGGCTGGTAATCCGCCGCGCCGGCCGCACGCGCAGATGCAATTTCGGCGTTCCGTCTTCGCGCAACGCCACGCCCTCCGGCATGTCCGGCCCGGCGTGTATAAACACGCCCAACTCCTTTTGCAGCGCCGCCGCTTTGTCGTCCGGCAGGGCGCGCAGCCACTTCCACAACCGGTATCCGTTCGATTCGGACCGGCTGTAGGATTCGCGCCGATCCGAGTTCAGGTCCCATGTCAGTTCCAGGTCCTTCACCATGGCCTGTATGTCCGCCGCGTCCACCTGTATGCGCGGCGGCTGCCACCGCAGGTTCTCCTCGGAAAGGTTCCGCACGCCCGAAGGGAAAATGCCGCGTGCGCGGAAACCGGAAAGAAAGGCGGTGCGGATGTTGAACTCATCGTCGGGTTCCAGGTCCATGTCCGCCGTGATCAACGCGCGCAGGTAGTCGCCAAACGTCAGGTCAATCGGCGGACAATAGTCCAGCGCGCGGATGCAGGTGGTCAACACCCGCGAGGCGGAAGCCGCCGCCTCCTTGGCCAACCGGTTCACCAGATCGATGGAAATCTCGCCGGGCGGCAACACGCCCGTGCCGCCTGTCGCCAATCGTTTCAAGTCCTCCACGCGCGCTTCGTAGATCTCCAGGAACGCTTGAAACACCGCCGCCAGCAGTACGGCTCCCCGTTCGTGCGACTCCGTGGCGTTCGCATAGTCCGTGGCCTTGGGCGGCCCGCCCAAACCGCTTCGCAAGGAGCGCGACCCGCTCGAAGCCTGCCCAAACTGCTGCGCCAAATCGGCCAGTATATTGTCCTTCCGCAGATCGCCGCGGGATTTCGCAATCACATGCCGCAAGGCCGCCGGAATCGAAAAATGCTGGAACAGCGCCACAATATCGGCAAACGCCTCGTGGAACGCGGCAATGTCTTCGTTGGTCTGGTACTGATAATAGCGGTGGAGCCCGTCCACCAGGGCGTGTGTTGTTTCATGCGCCACCACATCGTGCGACAGGCAGGTAAACACCAGCCCGCCCGGTAAATTATCCACCGCGTCTCGCGAATTGGCCTGAAAATAGCCAAACAGCAGGGCGCTCTTCGCCGGGCTATAGTAGGCGTTCGCCTCCCGTAGCGCATGCGGATAAATTCGCAACCTCTGCACGTAGTGGCTGCTGACGCCGCGCCCGTCCGCATCGCGCACCAGCCGTGGAGCCCACAGGGCCGTCCGTCCCAGCGCATCTTCGAAGCGTTGGATGGTGGTCATTGCCACCGCGTAGACCATTTGCTGATGAAACTGCGGCACGCCCTCCGCGGGAGCCAATCCATCGGAGGCCAGCAGCGAAGGATGATTCAGGTCCACCGGCGCATAGCAGGCGCCCGTCGACGGATCCACGTCCACCACTTCCAGGTATTCCCCCACCGGACCCGGCCGCAGATCTTTCTCCCACCGCACCGGCAGCGCCGTCTCGTTAATGCGCTCCGTCTCGAGCCGTAACCGGAGCACCGGGTCAAACGCAAACACACGCAGGCAACGTGTATGGGGGTCCGGCGGCGTATACGTCTCCGCGGCCACCGGCTTGGAAAGGTCTACGCCTTTCACCGTCACCTGCGTTTTGCGCACGGGCGACGCGGCGGCTGCTTTGAGCGTCTGTGAACTCATCCGGCTATCGGCAAGGGCTTCCAGGAACCGCCGCCGTGTTTCCGCCGGCACGGCATCCGGCGGCAGGTCCGGGTCCAATCCGATCTGTGCCGCCAGGTTTTCCAACTCTCCGTCCCGCGCCGCCACTTGTGCGGCTTCCACGCGCAACATCCGGTGCCGCACGCTGGATTCGGCCGCGCCGAACAACACGCTTAGTACCGGCCCGAGCACCGGTACATCCACCGTATCCGGGTCCTGTTTTCCCAGCGCGGTTCCCGGCGCCTCTGCCAGCGCTTTATCCGCGCGCAGCAGGCCATTGCCGAAGTATTCGCGGTTGGTATTGTCGGCCGAGGAGAACAGCGCCCGCCGCACGGCCTCCACCCGTTTCCACGATCCCGCATAGCCGCGCAGCACCGGGTCCTCCCGGTACTTTTGTAGCCAGCAGGCGGCGGCCGCCGCAATCTGCGGCGTGGCGGACGACGTGCCGGACCCGCTGAAATCAATCAGCCGCAAATCGTTGTAATTCGCCCAGGGCGTGTTCGGCGTGAACGCCGCCATCGCCGTTGCCATCTTGGAACCGGGTCCATAGGAGCCCGCCATCATCCGCGGGTCAAAAAAGTCCGCGTAGGGCTTGCCGTCATACATCGCTCCGCACGCCGCAATCACCCGCCGGAACCGCGCGGGATAGACAATGAACCGCGGCACGCGAACCTTACCGGGGCCGAAGTTGTTCCCCGCCGCCGTCACCACCGTGATGCCTTTTTCATAGGCCTCGTTGATCAGTTCCGCCCACAGTTGGGACGGCACGCCGCCCATGCTCATCGATACGACGTCCACGCCCATCCGGATCGCGTATTCAAACCCTTTCGCAATAGAGCTGTTCGTAAACGCCACCACCGAGTTTGCGACCCGGATCGGAATCACGCGCGCAAACGGAGCCCCGCCCACATAACCGCTCGGCGCATTGCCGAACGGAGCGCCGTCAAACCGGTTGCCGGCGAGGATACAGAGCGTCGCCGTACCGTGGCCTGGATTGTTGCCAACGCCGCCGATAAACGGGTCGTAAGCGCTGTTCGGGTCCGGGTCTTTCTCTACAAAGCTCCGCGCCAGCGCCTCGTCCAGGTACGCCGGACGCAACGTATGCCCCTCCCGGTAGCCGGTATCCAGGTGCGCAATCGTCACCCGTTCCTTGACGGTCAGGAATGCGGAGGCCGCCGCCTGCAGTCCGCTGTGCGAGGAGTCCTGGAACCAACGCCAATCGAACGGGTCCGGAGCCGGATACTTCGTATTGAAAGCGGCGGGCCCGCCGGCCAATCCCATCGCCGCCGCTTCGGGCAGCGGCATTTTCCAACTCTGCGATAGATCCGGTTCGGCGAACGCCACGCCGCCCGCCATGCCCATTCCCTGCTGGGACAGCGTATGGCACAGGTCCCACATCTCGGCTTCGGGCAATTCTTCCGGCAGCGTCGCCGAATGCCATACAGCCGGCGCCGTCACGCCCTTCGCCTCTGCCGGAGCGCGCTCCGGGAACAGCGTCTCCACCTGGAGCGGCGTCTTGCCCACGGCAAAGGCCGCCGCGGCGGCAGCGCTTCGCCCCTGCCCTGCCGTTCCCTCCATCGGTCTGGATTTGATCAATAGCTTCGCAGCAGGCATAACGCGGATCGTTCCTCCACCCCAATTAGTGCAATCTCGAACGCGAAGGTGACACGTCGCATACGATTTTTACGGAACGGGTTCCAACTGCACGGCAAACAACCCCTGCAGCGGCCCGGTCTTCTCGCTGGGCACAAAATCTCCGCGCAGCCGCCAAGCGCCGTTCGTCTCCACCAGCCGCACCGCCCCGTCGTCCACCGGCACGTTGTATTCCGTACCGTTGCAGTTCCCCACCGCGGGCCGCTCGCCCTTCTCCAGTTCCTCCGAGCAACTGTCGAAGAGCACGAAGAACTGAAAATCTCTTTCGGACCCGCCCTGAAATGCGCCGCCTTCCCATTGCAGATCCAGCCGTACCGTCTCTCCGGTATGCGCATCGATAAATTCACCGAAGTCGTTGTCCAGGGCATTCTTTTTAAACTTCGCCCGGAAAACCGGCACTCCCGTTCCCTTGTCAGCGCTGCATCCGCCCAGCAGTGCCAGCAGCCCGCAAACCATCCATGTTCGCCACATTCTATTCGTGTCCAGCTTCCATCGACGCCGCCGTTGACACCGGATAAGGCGGCGGGTCGAATACGGACAGAATATCGCGGACCATCGCCTCCCGCGTCATATATCGCGTCTCGTCATAGCAGCCCAACGGGTTCTCCACCACATTTACCAGGCATTTGTTGCAGTAGGTGCAAGGTACCGGCGGCCGGTCCAACCCCTCGGCAAACATTTTCGGCATCTCCGGGTTCGCCACCAGCGTACGCGCCATGCTGACGGCATCGCACTGCCCGTTCTCAATCGCCTGCCGGATTACAGAGGCGGTCTGGAATCCCCCCGTGCAGATTACCGGAATCTGTACGGCTCTCTTGATCGCCGCCGCGTCCGCCAGGTTCAGCCCTTCGATCACCTGCCCACGCTGTTTCACCCATTGGTCGTGAAAGATTCTCCCGGTCAGGTCATTGCGCAACAGCAGGTAGTTGCGCAGCGTATTCCGTCCGCTCGATAGCATGGAGTCGTAGACGCGCGGGAAATCGGCAATCGGCAAGTCCCCCGCCGGATTCCTCGGATGCGGAAAGAAACTCCCTCCCGAAACGTGGATCGCGTCCACGCCCGCCGCCTCCAGCCACTGGCACACTTGGACCGAGTCCTGAATCGTATTCCCGCGCGGCTCCCCAATCGACATTGCGTTGTTGTTTTCCGTCGCGCTGATCTTCATTTGCAAGTGGAAACCCGGACCGCAGCGCTGGCGGATGGAGCGGACAATGTCTAATACGAACCTTGCCCGGTTCTCGAGTGTTCCGCCGTAGTCGTCCGTACGGTCGTTGATGCCGGAACTCAGAAACTGCGTGATCAGGTAGCCATTCGCCCCGTGCAACTCCACGCCATCCAGGCCCGCACGCTGCGCCCGCTCGGCGGCCTGTCCAAACTGCTGCGCCACCTCCCCGATCTGCTGCACTGTCATCGCCTTGGCCTCAAATCCGTGCAGCGGATCGGGCCTCGATGTCGAACTCCAGCTTTCCGGATACTCCACGCCCGCGATATCGCGCTGCCGCCCCCCGTGGCTCAGTTGCAGGATGAACTTGCAGTCATGCTCATGTACCCGCTTGCCCACCTCCCGCCAGAACGGAATCTTGTTGTCGGCGTCCATCATGGCGTAGTTCGGCAGAATCCTCCCGCGCCCGTGCACAGGTACGAAGGAAGATAGGATCGCGCCCACCCCGCCGCGCGCGAACCGCGTCTCCCAGTTGATCCGCGCCGGATTGCCGGAGCCGTCGTAGTTGTCGAACCGGCCGGAGATATTGGAGCGGATCAGCCGGTTCTTGAGCGTCAGATTGCGAAATGCCAGAGGTTGAAAAATAGGATCGGCCATGGGTGTGTCTCGCAGCTAGAAGGTCCGGATGTACTCAATCAATGCGCGCTTATCGGCGTCCGGCATCGCGGCGCCGAACGTATGCCCGCGGTCCACTACAAAATCAGGGGAAAGGTTATTGCGCAGCAGCACGGAGTTGAGAGCGCCCCGCCCCACGAAAAACCCGATAATCCGCGTGAAGAAGTTGTCGTTTCGCAGCAGTTGCAGGTCCGGCGCGTTGATGTTGCCGAACAGGAATACCGGCGTACCATTGGGGACTTTCAATTTGTATCCGCTGTCCAGAATCACCGCGCTGGGCTCCGAAGTACGCCAAATCGACTGGATGCCCAGCCGCTTTTCCGGCCACAGCATCTTTTCCATCGCGTCTTGGAAAGCCGCCATCCGGCCCGTCAAGGAAGGGTCGGCGTTAAACAGGCCTAAGGCATTGTTGTGCAGATACGGGGCGGTTGCCCACACGCCCGCCAGCGTCGGCACGCGGTAGTAGCCGCGCCCGCCCGCCGGCGGTTGGAACGTAATCGGCCGGCCCGGCTTAATGGGGTTGTAGAGGTTGCGGAGAGCCGCGGCGGGCGGAAGTTCTTTGTAGGTGCGGGAAGAGAATTCGGCCCATACGTGGCCCTCAATCGCATTGGAGGCAATCGCGCGGCCAATATTGGTACCCAGTTCATCCACCGGATAGCGCCGGTCATTGGAGAGGAAATTGTCGGTCAGGAAGTCGGGCTGAAGTACGGCCTCCCGGAACCAGGCCTTGGCGTCGTCGGTACCCGGCGGCGGCCGCTTGCTCGAATGACAACCCGCGCAGTGATCGGCAAACGCCAGCGCCCCACGCCGCAGAAGCGCCTCGTCCTTGCTCAGCAATCCGGCGGTGGCCGACGCGTCCTGCAGCCGCGCGGGCTGTATGGTTTTCAAAAACTCCTCGGCGCCTTCCATGCGCGCCTCCGTCGCCCGCCAGTCCGCGCAATCCTTGCGCGCCAAGTCTACACGGAACGGCTTTTGCGCCATCTTTGTTCCGGAGATCGGGTCATGCAGCGTCGTCCAGTACTCGGAACACATCCCGATATTGACGTACACCCGCAGGGAGGCTCCCGCCGTGCCAATCGAGTCCGCCCCGTCTTTCAGGATGTGGTGTACCTCGCGCGTACTTCCGTCCGCCATCTTTTCGGGATGCGATGGGCGATGCGATAAATGCACGATGGAATTGATCGCGTTCGGGTTGAAAATGTGATCCGTCGCAAACCGCGAGGTATCGGAGGTGCCGGCCGGCTGCCTGTTCGCGACATGCCATCGAAAATCACCGGCATCGATCTTTTGGCTGAACAGCGTACCTTCTTTGAAATACTGGTTGCCGATTGCGGACGAGAAGTTGTACCAACGCGGATTCTCTACATCCTTGGGCGGGTACAGCGGGTGGAATCCGATGTGGCAAAAGCCGCAAGTCATCCCAATCAGGTACGGCGGCTCCACGCTCGCCGGATCGGCCAGATATTTCTTTACGTCCCAGGTGAACTTGTCGAAATTCGGATTCTTAAACTTTCGCAGACCGACAATCCCTGAAGACTCGCTGGGAATCCCCGGAATATTCACCTGTTTGCAGACGTCCATCCACAGTCCGTATTCGTCCGGCTGCGCCGCCGCCGTGCAGTCCGGGTCGTTCAAGACCCCCATAGTCCGGAACCGTTCCGGCCGCCGCCTCGAATCCACGTATTGCAACAGGTCGGTAATCCCGTGCGTAATCTTCGCCGTGTAGCGCCAGAACTTCTCCCCGCCGCCAGTCCAGAAGTACCAGGTGTTCCGCCCTTCTTTTTGCAGCGGCGTTAAATTGTGCCCGCCATATTCATAGGTGTCCTCGGCGGCGGGGGGCTGCGCACCGGCCGGGATCATAGAGAAAAATAGCAATACAGCAGATCTAGTCCAACACATATATGGGAACAATAGAGGATTTAGTTTGAATTGAAAAGAAATATTCGCGACGGGGAATCCGCGATGAGTCCGGCGACCCGGTAACCACGCCGGGATGGGTTACGCCTTTGATAAAATCAGGGCTCTCGTCCTCAGCAAACCGTTTAGCCGTAAATCCAACATGCACCTCTTGCGCCACGTACCATTCGCGCCCCTTCTTTGCCTCTCGGCCTATCTGCAGGCAGCGGAAGCCCCGACGCCGGTCTTCAAGCAATACTGCCTCCAATGCCATGGAAAAACCGCCATGGGAGGCATCAGCCTGGAGCAGTTGCTGGCGCAGCCTTCGGTGGGCGAAGGCTTCCAACATTGGGAAAAGGTGGCAACGGCGCTCGAACAGAAACGCATGCCGCCGCCTTCGCTTCCGCAACCGTCGGACGCCGAACGGACCCGCGCCGTCTCCTGGATACGGACGAGTTTGAAAGACTACGCGGCCAAACATGCCGGAGATCCAGGGAAGGTTACAGTGCGCCGCCTCACCAGCGGCGAATACGCCTACGCGATTCAGGACCTTACCGGTCTCGACTTCCGCTTGGAACGTGACTTCGTTCCCGACTCGGCCGGTGGCGAAGGCTTCACTAACTTTGGCGACGTCCAGTTCCTGGGCGATGCCAACCTCGAACGTTACCTCCACACCGCCAAACTCGTCGCCAGCCATGCCGTTATCGGCACTGGCCCCCTGCGCTTTTTCGCCGACCCTGGCAAAACCGGCTTCGAACTTTCCGCACTCAACCGGATTCAGCGGATTTATACCACCTACGGCTTCCGGGCCACCGGAGCCGAAGGCGCGCGGCCGTACAACCTGGAGATGTATGGCAAGGCATTCTATGCCGCCTGGCGTTACAAGAACAGGAAAAGCCTTGGGGAACCAGCCATGACCCTGGAAGCCATGGGCGTGCAGGAAGGGCTGAGCCCCCGCTTCGTCCAGCACATCTGGAAAGTCGTCAATCAACCCAACGCTACCTACCCCACCAGCGAGGTCACCACGCGCTGGCAGGCGCTCCCCGCCGCTCCCGCCGATAAAGCCAAACTGCGGGAAGAATGCACCAAAATCCAGCAGACATTCATCAATTGGCCCCGCATGTTGTTCGCCGCCGGAGCGCTGGCCGCTGGCGGGGCCGGTGACGAACGCAATCTCGTGATCAGCGAGGAAACCCTGCGCGGGGAAACCAGCCATAAATTCCGCTTCGGCACCCGGGGCCACCCGGCAAAAAAAGAGACCGTCGTGTATCTTACCGGCCTCTCTGTCAATCCCCGCTCCACCGACAAACCAATCGTTCTCTGGCAAAACGCCAAGGTGCGCTTCCGGAAGGCCGACCGTAGCGCCGCCGAAGAGAAGCCTCTCCTGGAAGTCATCGATGAGGAATCCCGCAAGCGCCTGACGCCCACTGCCGACAATACCGGCTTCACCACGCAGAGCGACCAACCCATCCCCATCCGAATTCCATTCCCGGACGGCATCGGAGGCATGGAACTGCAAGTGGAAGCGCAACTGCTCGACCAGGGCAACCGGGACGCCATTGTGCGCTGCACCGTGTCCGATCAAGCCGATGTTTCCACCGGCCGTCCCGTCTGGGCGCTCCTGGCCGATCCCGCCTCGCCCGGTTATCTCTCCTGGCGCGCCGGGGTCCTGGAATTTGGCGCCAACCTGCCTCAGAACTCGCAATACGAAGCCGCCCCGGCCGACCGCGACCCCATCCCCCCTACCTTCGACAATACCTACAACCAGCCCGAACGCGACCGCTTCCACACCACGCTCAAATACTACCGGCACGACGATTTCCTGATGGAGAAAATGCTCGACGACAAAACGCGCGTCGAACTGAACCAAGCCTGGAGCGACCTCCTGGCGTCGTTCGACTATCACGAGATCTTCATCAAATTCCTGAAAGAGAAAAACAAACCCCAGGCCGAAATCGACCGGCTGACCGCCGAGAACGCCGTCATCGACGCCGAACTGCTCAAAGCGCAGCCCGGCCACGTCGAGGACTGCCTCCGGCTCGCC
>DASTML010000174.1:0-52447 GCA_035714175.1 Bryobacteraceae bacterium
AAGACCAGGTCCTGTCCATGCATGGCCGCCGTATCCAGAATCTTCGCGAATGCGCCCGAATCCAGCTCCTTACCCGCCGGATCGAGGTAGATCTTTCGTGCGGCCGGATGCCGCGCGGCAACGTCGAACTTGCCCGGTTGAATCTCTCGCATTTCGCAGGACGCAAAGCGGCCCGCGCGTCCGATAAACTCCTCGGCTATCGCGTTGGCATGCGCATCTTTGGCCCGGCCAATGTAATACAGAAAGATCTTCACAGCCCCAACTACATCCAGTATTCCCACTTGCCGGTCGTGATCGTATAGGCCGAGAGCGTCAGATTAGTCACGCCGTGAGCCAATATGCAGTCTCCCAACCGCTTCGTCCGGATCGCCCAATAGTTGTAGGCCGCGCCTGCCACAAATCCCACATCCCAATACGGCCCATGCTCGGAGGCAAACAGAGCTGCCGACAACCAGAAAGCCTGGTGCGCATACCGGCCAAAAGGAACTGTCTCAAAGTCCGGATTGTCCAACCACCGCATCAGCCAACCCCGCCAAAACAACTCCTCAATGATCGGAACCAGTATGGCCGCCCGGATCGTCCGGAAGAGCAGCACCAGAGGCGATCGCAGGTCTTCGGTGGGAATCGAACTGCTCACCGCGCCAGTCAATGAATTTGTAAACAGCCAGTGGCCCCGGTACCCGGGAAAGAGCAAATCGGGCAGGATCCATATACCAAACACGGCAATGCCGAATAGAACAGTCAGAACCGGCGAAGCCACCCGGAAATCCAATACCCGGCGAGAGAAATACCACAACACGGCAGAAAGAACGGCAACGCGGACCACTTGTTCCACGGGACCGGGCAGCGGATTGTGGGACTGTATGCCGAGAAGCAACAGAAAAACGGCAAACGGGAGTACATAGGGAACTGCCGGGTGTCGGAGCATAGGAGTAGGTCGTCTAAAGAGGTTGGTTCCGCTATGGTTTGGTTCTGCTAGGGTTTAGTTCCGCGAATCCAGTTGAGGATCGTATTGTATTCCGGCGAGCCTTTCTCGAAACGTACGCCGCCGCCATGCGCAGTCTTGCTCGCATTCACCACGCCCTCCGATTCGGCGCTCGACGTCGGTTTCACCAGAATCAGACTGCTCTCTGGATCGTCCAAGTTGATGACGTTCTTCGCGGTCGTTAAGGTGGCGTTGAACAGGGTGTGCGAGGCGTGGCAATGCACGCACGCTTGCCCGTCTTTGCCGCGCGTCGTCAAAACCGGCTCTACGTAGCCACGGAAATAATCGTCATCCGGCTTCGCCGTTCCGGGACGCGCCCGCGACCCGCCGGAGCCTCCGCTCCGGACAGCCGGAGCGGGCTGTGCGGCCTTCACCGCCGCCAGAATCGGATCCCTCGCCCCCTGTGGTGGGCCCGCCGCTTTCGATACCTCGCCAAACGCGGCGTCCCGGAGCATCTGTCCGGCCAATAGCGCCAGCCGCCGTACTTCCGGATCGCTGCTTTGCAGATGAGGGGCCAGCGCTTTGGCAACCCGGTCGTTGGACGCGCCGAAAAAGACGATCTGCTCGACATCGTTTCCAATTCGGTTATACACGCCAGGAAACACGGTGGTCCGGTCCGCGGACGGATCGTAGACATCGCCTCGCCGCAACTCGAACTCGCTCAATCCGGCGAGCAGCCAGCGAATTTGCTGTTTATCGGAGCCTTCCAAAACTTTGGCGAACTTGTTCGCCAACCGGTCTTCAATCGCCAATCGCCCGCGGATCACTCGCTCCCGGTCTTCCGGTCTGGCTAATCCGGGTACCCAGTTGTTGTAGAGATACCGGATATTCTCGTCGGCGATATTGTAGACCGCCTCTTTGAGATTACGTTCTACCCAGGCGTGTTGCGGCTTTGCCATGGCGGCCAAAACGGCATCTTCCAGGATCTCGCGGGAAGCGAGGGAGGGCGTCCAATACCAATATTGCCAAGCCGCCTTTATCGCCTGGATCGCAATCGCCGGATTCGAGTCGGACATGCGCCGCGCCAATAAGGGCGCGAACTCGTCGCGTTTGGCCAGTGCGGCAAAATGCGTAGCGAAAACCCGGGTGGCCGACCAACGCGCCCGTTCATCCTGGGATTGCAACAGACTGGACAAAGTAGGGGAAGCCGCCTCCGGACGCCGGTTGTAAACCTGCCGCATTGCCCACGCCGCCGCCCGTTGCACCAGCTTGCTTGGATCGTCCATCCGGGCAGCAATCACCGGAAGCGATTCGGACCGGCCCAGCCGCCCGAGCGTCTCCAGCGCCTGCGCGCGGTACATCGGTTCGGGGACCGTCGTAAGCGCTTCAATCTCGCGCAGCCGCGCCGGCTCCGGCGTCGACCATACGCCGTTAAGAGCCTCCAGCGTGTCAATGGGTCCCGCCGGGTTCGTTCCCCAGCGCGCTTCGCCCGCCTCCGCCGGATAGTAGGCGCTCAGCGCGAGCACGGCCATCTGTGTCTCGCGAAATGGCGTGCGGAAGTTTTCGTAACTTTGTAGAGGATCGAGCCAACCGCCGAAGGGCTGCTGCCGCCGCAACAAAAAAGCAAGGCCCTTGGCTACTTGCGGGTTCTCACGCGGAATTCCAGCCGCATGCAGCGCCCAGAGCGCATGGCCCGTCTGAAATTCTACCGGGTGGGACGATTCGTCAAAACGCGCGGACCACTGCCCGTCCGGGCGCTGCAATTGCAGAATTCTCTCGGCATTCTTGGCGATCTTATCCGCATACTGCTTCCGGTCAACGGCTGCCAGGGCCAGTGTCTGGTAGCAAAGGTCGATCACGTTCTTGATCTCGTGATCCTGCGCCAACAATGCCGCAATCGATGCGTCCTTGCTGGACTCCCAGGCGTACCAGGCTACTTCATAGGTGCTCACCAAAGGCGTATTGCCATTTGTCTCATCTCCCGGCAATTTCGTCCGGTTCTTGTAGTAGAGACTTAGGTAGCCGCCCACGCCGTTGTGATAAGCCGGACGTGGATCGTGAGTCAGCTCGTTTTCGTAGATCTGCAGCAGATGCGACATCCGGCCCAGCACATTTGCCGAAGCCGAAATGACGCGAGACCAGACCGCGCCCTCGGCCTCAAACCCATAGAAAGGGCGCGGATTGTTATAGAAGCGCTCCGCCAGGAAGGACAGTTGGTCCGGATAATGGACCGGATATCCCTTCCGCAGGGCATACAACTGTGCACGCTGCGTGAAGTGTGTAGCATGGCAGGCCACGCAGAGCGTCGTTTCCTGGTGGTTGCTGGCCACCCGGTTAAACAGTCCGCCGCGCCGCGGCGTGTTCGCATGCCAGGAGTCCCCCGCTCCCACCAGGTAGTCCACGGCTGTCTGCACAGCTTTACGAGGGTCTGCGTACGGTGGGGCCTCCATCACGCGCGTTTGCAACCGGTAAAAAGGATGCGTCAGCTTCACGCGGATATAGTAGTTGCCCGGTTCACGCAACAGACGCGTGGTGAACTTGTTGCCGGGCAGCGCCTGTACCTCGTGCGGGATCGTAACGGGATCCTCACCTTCGGAATACTCTTTCAACTGGCCGCCGGACTCCCGGTGCACGCTGACGTCCACCGGAATATTGTCCCGGTCTAACACGTCCAGGCTGAAATAGACCAATTGCGGTTTCGACCCCGACCAGGAAAACCGGAACCAATCCTCATGCGGATTGGCCTCAATCTTCGTTGAAAGCTCCGCCGGAATATAGGGGGCTTCATCACCGGACGCCCAAACGGTTTTGCCCAGTTCCAGGGGATTCGCCGTCTGCCAGGTGTTGTTAGGTTCCGCTTCCAGTTGCGGAGCGGCTCCCAAATCCACCACTTGCACCGCGGCGGGGACGGCAAGCTCCAGCCGGACTACTCCTGCGCCGCGAACCAGCGTGTATAAGTCCGGGTCTCCTGTATGCAGCGTCTTTTCCGCCAGGACGCGGTCTCCAGCAAGAAGCCGCGCCTTTCCCGGAGCACTCTGTTGGCTCGGTATCGGAACCGAAAGAAGTACGCTATACGTGCGCTTGGCATCGCTGGCCGGCACAGAGTGCGTGCCTGGAGGCAGCAGCCGCCGCCAAACCGGAGCCGGCTGCGCGACGGACAGGCAAGTCGTCAGTCCGGCAAGCAACACCGGCAGAATTCGAGCGGCGGAAAATATCATCCCTGCAAATCCATCAACCAATCTTATTGGCCAGCTTTTGAATCTCGTCCTGATCGGTCTTGGTCGGATTGTTCTTGCGAGCGTCGTCCAGTTCTTTGCGTGCCTTCGGCCGGTCGCCAATCTGCAGGTAGGCGGTCGCCAGTCGAATATGGAACAACGCAATCTTCGGGTGCTTGTCCGTCAGTTCGCTGAAAATGGAAGCGGCATTCTGCCCCAGGTTCTTCTTCAGGTAGACGAACCCGAGCGTATCGGCGATCATCGGATCGTTAGGAGCCTTGGACTTCGCCTTCTGCGCATAGGTCAACGCCAGATCCAGATTGTTGCCCGAATCAGCCAGATAGAACGAGTAGTTGTTCAATGCAACCACATTGTCCGGTTCGGTTTTTAGAACCTGTTCATAGAGCGGAGCCGCTTCCGAACGGCGGCTGAGAGAATCAAGCGCCATCGCGCGGCTCAGCACCGGCGCGATGTGATTCGGCATGATCTCACCCGCTTTTTTCCAGGCCTCAATGGCACTCGGCGTGTCGCCTTTCGCCTGGTAGGTGGCCGCCAGCCGCATCTGCATATCGAAATTCTTCGGGTCACCCTCAATGATTTTCTGGAAGAGGCGCAACGCGTCATCCGCGCGTCCGCTGCGGACTGCAATATTGCCCCAGGCAATCTGGAGAGGAGTCGCCTTCGGGAACTTCTCTATTGCCTCGTCGAGGAGTTTCAACGCCCGGTCGGGCTGCTTCTGAATCGTGTAGACCTCGGTGAGGCCCATCAGGCCGCGCAAATCCGGCGGGTTCTGCGCGTAGACCTCCTGAAACAGGGCCTCGGCTTCTTTCAATTTGCCTTCCTTGAAAAGCACGTAACCCAGTTGATACTTCGCGTCTTTCTGGCCCGGGTTCAGTTTCAACGTCTCCTGCAACACCAGCTTCGAATCTTCATATTTACCCTGCGCCATGAAAGCGTGGGACTTGATCAGCCGCGCGTATTGGTTGTTCGGGTCAATCTGCAGGATCTCGTTCGCGGCGCTCAGGGCCGCCGCATACTCCTGGCGCGTAATCTGCACCTGAGCCAGAGCAATCCGCGCCGGCAGGTAGTCGGGCCTGTATTTCAGCGCATCCACAAACTGCAACCGTGCGCCATCCAAGTCGCCCTTCGCCATCAGAGCCCGGCCCAGGTTATAGCGCAACACGAAGTTGTCCTGCATCTTGTTGACGACGGACTGCAGTTCGCTGATCGCAGTATTGATCTGCTCCGGTTTACCCGCATAGAGCCACAACGAGGCGCGCATGGCGATGGCTTCGGAGTCGTTCTTGTCTTCCCGCAGAATCTTCTCGCAAAGTTCCAGCGCTTCGGGAGCCCGATTCTGAGCGACGCGCACTTCAACAAGGCGTTTCTCGAATACGCGCGCCTTGGCCGCATCCTGCTTCGCCCCTTCCTGGTAGGTGGCCGCCGCCCGGTCATACTCGCGGATCCGGTAGTAAAAATCACCCACATCCATGTGCGCGTTGGGGAAATTCGTCTTGTCGGCCAGGGTCTCGTTCAGGACCTTTTCCATATCGGCAACCCGGCGGCCCACGTAATAATGCGCGGCCAGCCGCAAACGGTTGGCCGAATCTTTCGGGTTGTTCTGCGTTCGAAGCACTAGAACCTTTTCCGCATCCTCGGGCTTCGATTGCACCATGGCCAAGCCATATAGAAGGTCGTAGGCGGCGCCGAGGGACTTGTCCTTCTCAATCAGCGCTTTCGTATACGCGGACGCCTCGTCATACTTCCGCATGGCAAGCAGAGTGCGCGCAATCGTCAGTTGTAGTACCTGCTGACCCGGCTTTTTCTTGTCGGCTTCCTTGAAGAGCGCCAGTCCCTCTTCTGATTTTCCATCGGCCAAGGCCAGGAATCCGCGGAGGCGCAAGTCTTCGAACGAGCCTTTGCCGCGCTTTTCCAATTTCAAGGAAAGGTCACGGATGTCGCTTAGAATATTCTTGTATTTCGCCGGATTCGCGGCGTAAGCATTCAGATAAATGTCGGCCAGCTTACTGTGCGCATCCAGGTTCTCCGGTTGCAGTTCCACCGTACGCTGCAGATTGCCGACCGCCTCGCCGAACGACCCCAGCTGCATGTTGGTGAGAGCCAGTTGATAATACGCTTCCCCGAAGCGCGGATCCACCTTGATGGCGTTCAGGTACATCAAACGGGCCTGCTTGTACTGGCCCTTTTCGAAGTATTTGTTGCCGCCCTCCAGCGCCCTTTTCTTTTTGGCTTCCGGACTACAACCGGCCGCGAACAGCGTCATAACCAAGAGGAATAGGAGGGTAAAGCGTTGTCGTGTCATGGATCTACCTGCGCACCGGAGCGTCCCCACATGATATCGCGCTTGCGCAATCTTCGGCCATGACGGCCTCGGGAAGACACCAGTACTATTACCTCTATCGGCAAAGGAAGGGGAAGTTTTATGAAGCTGAACTATTCGACATTGATCAGCGGAACCACCGGCCCTGTTAATGAGCTCATGACGCCGCCAATCTTCAAGACGACCTGCAGGTTTTCCCCATTGCGGTGCGCTCCCGGCACACGGAAATTCACCTGGTATAACCCCACATATCCCGGCACCAGGCCGCTCCAATCCACGATCATCTCTTCTTCCGTCCAGAATCCCCGGGTCTTATCCGCCTCGGTCACCACTTTCTTGAAGTAGAGCTGCAAGTCGTCCGTTTCGGCTAACTTATCGGAAGGAGCCGGCGTTCCTGCCGTCAATCGCACGCCGCCCTTCGGGTTCCCTAAGCCCACTGCATATAAAACCAATGGCTCGTCCCGTTTCGCCCAACGCTGCCCGCCCACGGCTTCCCCGTTCGGCCGGAATACCAAAGCGCGCTGGGTCTGCGGGTCAGTCAGTACCGCGGGCGCATACTTCGCGACCGTCACCTGCACAGCCTGGGACGACAACCGCTTGTCAATAGAACGGACCACCATCGAGTACCGTCCCGTCGCCAATTCGGGAGGAACCTGCGCATTGATCTGCCCCGCCGAGGTCAGCAGCAGCGGCGCCGGAACGTTGTTGATCGTGACGCACGTTCCGCCTAGTGTCGTCGGCAGTGGAGTAGCCTGCGCCGAGGCCAGCGTACCGAGGTTTTGCCCGAAAATCGAAATCAGCCCGTTCTGTGCCGTTGCCGTTGTATAGTTGCCCACATTTACGACCCCCGCGGCCGGAGCCTGCGGACGCTCAGCCGTCGGAACCGCTGCCAAGGGAAGGATGCTCAGTCCGCTCGCCGTCAGCATGTAGGCGTTTTCCACCGCCGCGTCCACGGCGAGTAACCGTCCATCGATGTTCACCCGGGTCGTTCCAGTCACTGTCGAGGCCGGACCTTCCAGGGCGTTCACCGAACGCGTCGTGGTCCCTGTCGCCGCATTGACGATCTCCACGGCCGGCGTATCGGTCACCACCGCGTTGGCATTGGAGATGACAGGCTGCGAAAAACGTACAAAATTGGTGGCGGACGCCGCGAATACTGCGGCGACCGGCCGCGATCCTGTGCCCGTCGCGCCGGCCGATACGGGCGAAAGACTCTGGTTTAGGACCGTATTGTTCACCAGAAAGTATTGTCCGCGCGGCCCCGCGCTCACCGGGCCATAAAATCCCTGAATCGGAGCCGAGGCCACCTGCCGCGCCGCGACAAAGTCATCGACCAGCGCATCATAGAGATAGGCATTCCCGGTCCCTGAAAGTAGGAGCAAATATTCCCCGTTTGGCGTCGCAGCCATGGTTCGCGGAGCAGGAATCGTCGCGGTCCCGATTACCGGGCTCACCGGACGAGGCGTCGCCTCATCGCCGATCACACGCCACAGCGTGCCATTGCTCATCAGGATTTGCAGTCCGCTCTGTGTCACCGCAATGTTTGTCGGCGATATCACGGGAGCCGAACCATTAAAAGGAATCGCAGGAAACTTGATCTTGCTCCGGACTTCCAGCCGGTCCAAGTCGATCACGCTGATCGACTCCCCACCCGAATTGGCGACATACAACGTCGAGCCGTCCGGGGACATCGCCAGCGAGCGCGGGAGCTGCCCAACCTTGATCGGAGTCAATAGCCGCTTGCCCCGCGTATCGAACACCTCCACCCGGTTCATCCCCGAGTTCGCGATGTACACTCTCCCACGGCTCGAATCCATCGTCAGGTCGGTCAGCGCCTCATTGGGTGAAATTCCGGTGCGAATCGGAATCAAGTCTCCGCGCGCCTCTGTACTGCGAGAATTCTGAAACACCCGGACGGACGACGGCAGATTCACCGCCTGCTGCGATGTGACGAGAAAGTCATGCGCCGCCGGGGTGCCCATCCCGCGCGAATTGACCGTGTTATAGCCGATATCGAAGTAACTGCTCGCTCCGTCCCGCACCACGCGCACCGAAGGAGCCGTTTGCTGCGTCACCTGCTGTTGATTGGTCAATCCCGGCGTCGTTCCGACGCCGGGCAATGGCTGCGTCGGTGTAACGATGATCACTCCCCCACCCGGCGCTCCTCCCCCAGGGCCTACCACCACACCGCCGCCCCCCACCCCCAAACCTGGCACCGTGACCCCTCCCAGTGACTGTACCAGCGTCGCCGTCACCGTGACCGGCGTCTGAACCCGGCTCTCATTGACCACGTCCACCCTCGCCCGGGCTCCATTCGGGATGGAAGCGCACTGGTCAGAGGCGAGCAGCACCACCCCGGAGGAGGGCTGGAGGAGCGGACTGCGGGCCGCGTCGAGCAGTGGGATGATCGTGAAGCCGGATTCCGAAAGGCCATAGATCGTGGAGCCATCGGCGGAGAGGACCATCTTGCCAGCCAGGTTTTCTGGGAGCTGCAACCCGTCTTGAATCAATAAATTATCGGAATCACTTTGCAGAAGTTGTGTAACGTTTGCGCGAGCGGCCGGACTCTGGATGGGGGCGATGTTGAAGGCGGAATAGATTGTGCCGCCGTCATTGGAAAAGATGCTGCCGCCCTGGTTCTGTTGGAGGTTAAACTGTTGACCTACTTGGGCAAAACCGGTAGCGGTGATGTTGGTAGAGAGCGGAAAAGGGGCATTGGCGGCATTTTGCTGCGCCACGACGGCTAAAGTGTCCGTATCAAACAGCCGCAGGCCCAACATGAACCTGGAACCGTCGGGCGAAACGGAAATAACGGTCGACAAATCGCCTACAATTCGGCTCTTTTGTACCGTATTTGACGCCGTTTCGTACACAAAAACCACTCTATTTTGCTGCTGGTAGGCGTTCACGCCAACGATGAGAGAGCCATCCCGGGACGCTACCAACTGGCTTCGATTTGCCAAAAATGTCCTGCCGGACGGCGCAGGGAGGCTGGGGGGAAGGGGCGGCGGCGGCGCAACAGGGACGGTGGACAGCACCTCCCCGTTGGTGACCGACGGATCATAGATCAGCATTGTATTCAGCAGATTCCCCGTCCCAGAACCAATGGTGGTGACCAGAACCTTCCCATCCCTCCCTACGGCGACCCCCTCCGGACGCGCGGGCAAACTGACCTTCCGGACGACGGCCGGCGGCGCCTGCCGGGCGTCGATTACGTTGATCGAAGAGGCGTCATGGCAGGTGACATATAGAAAGTTGCCGTCGGGCGAAAGAGCCGCGGCGAGCGGATTGGCATCGGTGGGAATGGAGGCGGTGACGCGGCGTTGCGTGGTGGAATAGACGTCGATCCGGTTGTAGGGAACGGAGCGGACGAGATAGAGGAGGTTGCGATTGCTATCGAGAACCAAGTCCCCGGCGCCGCCCACCACACTCACGACGGTTCCGATGGTCGCGGCCGGCAGAACCCCGAACATTATTGAAATAAAAAGACTTATACACGAAACGGTCCGTCGGGCGCCCATGAATCCACCAATATAACCCAGGTCGGAGGGCTTAGTTGCGGAGAGTCGATACGAGCGTTCCCGTTTCCTTCAAGAGATCCAAACGGGCACGATCCAGGCCAAAACGGGCGTCAAAGAGCGCCATCCACTTCTCGTTTTCCAAAAAGCGGGCCTCTTCGAGCTGTTTTTGGGTAGCGCGGCCTTCATCGACGAGAGAGAGCAGGACGGAGGTCTGCTCCCGCGCCACCTGGAGATCGAGGGTGGCCACTTCGACGCTGGTCTCCTGGGCAGCCACTTCCGCCCAGAATTTTCGCGCCTGCGCCGAGGCGCGTCCCCGTTCGGCGTTGATCTGCGTGCGGAGGCCAACCATCTCGACATCCACGCTCTCCCGCTGCGCCTTGGCGGCGAAACTGGGCACCAAGGGAATCTGAATGGAGACACCGAGTTGCCCATTGTGACGTTGAAAGCGGTTGAAGAACTTGTCGTAGTTGTTGAACTTGGAGAACAGTCCGTACTGCGCGACCAGGTCGAGCCGGGGCAGTTTCGTCGCATCGTAGGACTTGCGCTCGAACCCTTTCGCCGTAATGACGGTTTCCAGCCGGCGAATTTCCCGGTTATTCTGCAGCGCGGCCACCACCGCATCGCCTTCACTGGTGACCCCCATCTTCACGGGTGTTCCCGGCTCCGCCGGCCGGGCCCGGTCCCCATCCGCCATGCCGGCGAGCAGGGCGAGCTGTGATTCGGCGTCTGCCTGCGCCACATCCATCCGCTGGAGACGCTGCTTGGCCTGCAAAATCCGGAGGGTGGCGCGACGCGCCTCGATAGGCAGTTCCCTGCCCTCGGCGACCCGTGCCTTTACGGATTGCTCCACCTTCTCCAGCGCGCTCATCTGCTCGCCAATGGCGCGGCGGGCTGCGGCCAAGCGGCCCGCCTCCACATAGAGAACGGCAGCGCGGTAGGCGATATCGTCTTCCTTGGCGGCTGTGGCGACAGCGGCCGTTTTCTCATCGGCCCTCGCCTTTTCCAACAGCATCCGTTTTTCGTGATTGAAGACGCTGGCGATGGCGCGCGCTTCAATAATCGACGGCGCCGACCCTTCTATACTCATGGGGAAGCCGCTGGAGTATGCCAGACCGCTTCCTGCGAAAATTTTGGGGTAAAAAGGATCTTTGGCCGCTTTCGAGGCGCTGGCTGCCCGTTTCTGTTCCAAGCGAGCCATCACAACCTCGGCATTCTGCGACGTGGCCATTTGCAGCACCTGCGGCAACGTTACCGTCCGCACTTCACCGAATGCGGCCCCTACAGCCGCCAGGAAGAAGAAGAATCTTCGCATCGTATCTTCTATCATCGCCCGCCGGAGACAGAGACGGCCGGGTTACCTTTGCGAAAGTCCACCGTCGACGGCGATCAGCTGGCCCGTGACGTAGTTGGTCGCTCTGAGGAAATAGACAACGGCATCAGCAATCTCGGCTCCGGTCCCAACCCGGCCGGCCGGTGTTGCCGCAAGCATGGCCGTCATTTCGTCGTTCCACTCTCCGAAAGGAATCACACCAGGCGCCACGGAATTCACCGTAATCTCCGGGGCAAAGGCTTTCGATAAGGCGCGCGTCAACATGATGACCCCCGCCTTGGACGCACAATAGTGCGCGTGATCCGCCCAGGGACGGATCCCGCCCAGGGAACTGATATTTACGATCCGTCCGCTCCCCTGCGCCTTCATCCGTTTTGCCGCCTGCTGGCAGCAGAAGAAGACCGCTTTCAGATTGACGTCATGGATGAAGTCCCAATCGGCTTCGGTGACCTCCAGCGGATCGAACTTCGTAAAGCGGGCGGCATTATTCACCAGCCCATCCAGGCGTCCCAGTTTCTCATCGATCTGCCGGAACATCGCCTCAATCTCCGGAACGCTTTCCAGGTTGGCGCGAAACAGCGGCGCGCCGCCGCACTCGGCTGCCGTCCGGGCGGCTTCGTCTTCGGAACTGGAATAGTGAATGGCAACGCGCGCCCCTTCGGCGGCAAGGCGCAAGGCGATCTCCCGGCCGATCCGTTTGGCGGCGCCGGTGACTAGGATGATTTTTCCGGACAGTTCAGACATTGGGGTCTCCATGTACTTCCACTGCTTCCGCCGGTATGGCATGTGCCAGCACCGGAGGTTGAGGCAAACGGCCGGTCGAATCGCCCCAGTACCAGAATACAGCGGTGCAACTGCTCAACAGCCCGCTGGCTACGCCGATCCAACGAGTATTGACGTGGTCGCTGGCGAGACCGGCGGCGGTCATGGACAGCATCATGACTCCCCATGTCAGCGTTTCCAGCGTTGCGAACACACGTCCGCGATACTCGTCGGCCACGATCCGCAGCAACTGCGTGAAGTTCATGACGGAACTGACAGCGACGGCCGCGCGAGAGAGCCCGATCATAAGCAGGGCCAGCCAGTAGGGTTTCGACAAGGCGAAACAGACATAGGAAGCGCCGTGCACGACATAGGCCATCGCAACCGTCCGTTTGTACTGGGCGAAGGAAAGCCGGGGCATAATCCGGTGCGCAAAAACGCCGCCCAACACCAACCCGAGTCCGGCGGAACCCCATATTTCCCCGGTGCCCATGGGGCCACGGTGAAAGACTCGATCGCCGAACAGGGGAAAGAGGATTTGCGCGGCCCCGCCGCCGGAGGCCCAGCCCACGCTGACGAAGCCGATACCGGCCAGCAGCGGGATGGAACGCATGTAGCGGAGCCCATCGCGGTAGTCATGCCAAGGCTTGACTACCTTAGTTTCATCGAGCGACTGCCGCCGGGCGACGAACCCGTCGCCGGAGAGCCGCAGACGGCTGATGCAGAGCGCCGAAAACAGAAAAGATAATGCGTTGAGACAAAATGCCGCCTCGTACCCCAGTGTTTCCGCGCTGAATCCACCGAGGAACGCCCCTACGGCGGTGGTGGTCCATTGCGTGGTCTGCGTCATGGAGTTCGCGGTGTGGAGTTCTTCCTTCGTGGCGATGGCGGGCAGGATCGACGCGCGTCCGCTGGTGAAAAAGGGAGACGCGGCCATGGTAAGCGCGCTTAACACATAGATGATCCAGTTATTGGCAGCAGGCACGCCAAAGATGAACAGTCCGGCGAAGACCGCTCGCACCAGGTCACTGCCGATCATCAACTGTCTCCGGTCGAAACGGTCCAAACTGACGCCCGCCAGCGGGCCGGCGAGCAACATGGGGATAGCGCGCGCCAACATCACGCCGGCCACAGCCAGCCCGGAGTTCGTCTGCGAAAGAATCAGGCTGAATACGGCGATGGTATTGAAGTGATCGCCCACCTCACTGACGACTTGCCCGGCCCAGGTATAGCGGTAGTTCGGATTGTTTTTGAGAAGAGCCGCGAATCCGGCCACTATGCCCGCTCCGACACAAAGACGCCCGCCATGATGAGCCCGCCTCCGCTGACAACGGCCGCCGTGATCGGCTCACCGAGCATCGGCAACGCAAGGAGAGTGGCCACCAACGGCTGCAGATACGTGAATACGGACAGCCGGGAAGCAGACATTCGCTTGAGCGCGTACGCCCATCCGATGTAGCAGAGCACGGAGGAGACGATGGTCATGTAACCGAACGACCACCAGGCCTCGGCGCTCACCGAGCCGAAGTCAAACTGGCTGGCGAAATAGAGCGTCATGGGCAACAGGAAAACACCACCCGCCGCATACGAAACCGAGATGACGGCCAGACCGCCATGTTCCGCCGCCAACTCTTTGCCAAATACCGTATAGACGGCGAAGCTTAAGCCCGCCAACAATATCAACAGGTCGCCCCAGATGGACGCGGTCTGCCCGCCGGCCGATGGCTTTTGCAGCAGCAACATGCCGCAGACGGCAATTGAAAGACCGAGTGCGCGTTTCCCTGTAAAGGCCTCCTGCCCCCGGAACCAGGCAAGGAGCAAGACCATGAATGGCGTCATGCTGATGACGATGGCCGCGTGGCTGGCGCTGGTCAGCGAAAGGCCAACGAGGAAGCAGATCTGATTGATGGCAATGCCGCAGATGCCGATGAGGCAGAGGCGCGGATACTCGGCGCGCCGGAGCGCCGGGCGGTCCGCCGGCTTCCAATTTCGATAGACGGTCAACAGCGACACTGCCGCGATGAGCGTCCGCAATCCGGCGGCCAATGCGCCGGGCAATTCCCGCAGAGCGATCTTCGAGAATACGAAGTTGCCGCCCCAGAATACATAAACCGCTACCGCCGCCAAGTAAATAGTTAACTGGCCGCGGACCCTACTACTGCCTTCGGTCAACGAATGGTCTCCTGCCGCACGGTGATCGAATCGAGAAATGGCATGTCGATCTCATACCCAAAACCCGGCCGGCCGTTCGTGCGAATCGTCCCGTTCGGAGTAGCCACAATTTCTTCGGTCAACAGCTCCCGCTTCCAATAGCGTTTGGAAGCCGAGACGTCGCCGGGGAGAGTGAAGTTCGGCAGAGTGGCCAAGGCCACGTTATGGGCGCGGCCGATGCCGCTTTCCAGCATGCCGCCGCACCAGACGGGAATATTAGCCGCCTGGCAGACGTCGTGCACGCGTTTGGCTTCGGCGAAACCGCCGACGCGCCCGAGTTTGATGTTGATGATCTGCCCCGCGTTCAGGCGGATGGCCTGTTCAGCGTGATGGGCCGAGCGGATACATTCGTCCAGGCAGATGGGCGTCTGCAACTGCGCCTGGAGCACGGCGTGGTCAATGATGTCGTCATGCGCCAGCGGTTGCTCGATCATCATAAGGTAGAACTCATCGAGCGCGCGCAGGCGATCGACGTCGGCCAGCGTGTAGGCCGAATTGGCATCCGCCATAAGCTTGACCTGCGGGAACCGTTTGCGGACCTCGCGAATGTCGTCCACGTCACGGCCCGGCTTGATCTTCATTTTGATCCGCTGGTACCCGTCGGCCAATTCCTTTTCGATGACACGCAACAGATCGTCGATGGTGTCCTGGATGCCGAGAGAAACACCGCTGGGAATCTCGGGCCGGGAACCGCCGCCGATCAGTTGCCAGAGGGGAATGCCTTTTTGCTTGGCTTCCAGATCCCACACGGCCGCTTCCGCGCCGCCGCGCGCCATGCGATGACCGCGAATGTGTTTCGTGTATCCGCCGACATCGCCAGCGCTTTCCAGTGATTTGCGCAAAATCTGGGGAGCCACGTAGTGCTTGACGATCTGCCAGGCAGACTCCGTCCACTCTTCGTTATAAAAAGGGTTTTCGCCAGCCGTGACTTCGCCCCACCCGGAGACGCCGCCGGAGACGACTTCCACCAGAACCATCTGCCGTTCATAGGTCCGGCCAAAGCTGGTCTCGAAGAACTTGACCAGCGGCATGGCCACCTGGCGGAGTCGAATTTCGTCAATTTCAAATGCCATTACGCCCTCTTCGCAAACAGGTAGGAGCCGTGCGTCTCGCCGCGTTCAACGGCAGCGACATAGAGATCGCGGCGGAGGTACTCCAGAAATTTTTCCGAGACGCCGGACTGAATCTCGCGGGCTGCCGCGGGGTCCTCGCGTCGTAGCGTGCCGATGTTGTTGGGAACGTCGATGCGTTCCACGATCGTCTCGGCGGGCGCGGGCTCTCCGGCCACTACGCGAGCCACGCGATCACTTTTCAGATACCACGTTGCGATGCAGCGATCCGTGGGAAGCCCGCCGTGCAGATGGCTGGAGGTGACGCCATACTGGTTCAGCACGTACCGCTCCACCACCGCGCCCAGCCGCTGCATATTGAAGAACGCGTTCTTCAACTCCAGTGGATCGAACGTCCACTCGATCATGTCCACGCCGCGTTCCAAGGCCTCTTCCCGCTGCGCGATTTTCAGTTGCCGCCCAACGCCGAGGTTCCGGTACTCCGCCAACACGCCCATCATGTTGCTGTGCAGGTAGTGCGAACCGTCCGGCTTGATGCCGGGCACGGAAATGAGGAAGCCCACCATCTTATCGCCGTCAAAAGCGGCCATGGTCTGCCCGCCGACGCGGTTGGCCACCACGAAGAGGCGGACCGGCAATAGTTCCAGATCTTCAAATCCCCAGATCACCTTCTGTAGGCGCACGGCCTCCCGCAGGTCGGCAATTTCCGTAATCGTCCGCACCGAGATCATGTGTTCTGTTTCGCTTCCTGCCAGTAGTTTTCCAACTCCGCTACGGGCGTTCCTTCCACGCCGCGCCCTTCGGCGGCCAGCCGTTTCTCCATATACGCGAACCGCTTCTTGAATTTGGCGTTCGTGCGGCGAAGGGCCTGTTCGGGGTCCACTTTATAGAACCGGGCCAGGTTCACGAGCACGAAGAAAAGATCTCCGATTTCGCCCTCGCGCTCTTCGGCACTTTCGGCCCGCTCCAGTTCGTCCAACTCCTCGTGCAGCTTATCGACCACTTGCCCGGCATTTTCCCAATCAAATCCCGCTTTGGCCGCGCGGCTGGAGATCTCCTTGGCTTCGAGCACGGCAGGCAGCGCCTTGCCAATCCCGTCCATCAACCCCTTGGGCGCAATACCCTTTCCGGCCTTCTCCTGCTTCTTGATCGCGTCCCAGTTGGAAAGAACCGCGTCCGAGGTGTCGGCAACCACGTCTCCGAAAATATGCGGGTGACGGCGGACGAGTTTTTCGTTGATCGAACGCAGCGCATCTTCGACGGCAAAGAGGCCTTCTTCGGAGGCCATTTGCGAATAAAAGACCGGCTGCAACAACAGATCGCCCAACTCTTCGCATAAAGCGGGCCAATCGCGGTCCTCAATCGCTTCCATCACTTCATACGTCTCTTCTAACGTGTGGCGTTTGATGGAATCGAAGGTTTGCTCCCGGTCCCAGGGGCAACCATCAGGCGCACGGAGCCTCGCCATTAACTCGACAAGACGCTGAAACTCCTGACCTGCATTGGGGGAAGGCACGGCGAAGACTATATTTTCAATGTAACATGCGGGATATGCGAACCTGCCTCCTTCTTCCGCTTCTGTTCGCCGCGCTGCTGCCGGCGCAACCGGCCCAGGACCGTTTAACCGTTTCCGGCGATGCCGAAATCAAAGTAGCTCCGGACTTCGTCGTGATCTCGGTGGGAGTGGAGACCCGTAACCCGTCCCTCGCCCAGGCCAAATCCCAAAACGATACCGCCATCGCCGCCATACTGGCCGTCGCATCGCGGGAGCAGATCGCGGCCGCCGATGTGCAGACCGACTTCATCGAAATCAATCCGGTGTATCAGAACCGGCCCCCCGCCCAAGGCGGCGAGAACTATCTGGTGGACTACTACCGCGTGCACAAGACGGTGGGCATCACGTTGCGGGACGTGACGCGGTTCGAACGGTTGTTGACCGGCGTGGTGACGGCGGGAGCCAATCGCGTCTACGGCGTGCACTTCCAGACGTCCGAACTGCGCAAGCACCGGGACAAGGCGCGGGAAATGGCCGTAAAGGCGGCGATCGAAAAGGCGGAGGCCATGGCTGGCGCGGCGGGGCTGAAAATCGGGAAGCCGGAGAGTATTTCGGCGTACAACTCGGGCGGCGGACCCGCCTATGGGCGGATGATGACCAACGCCAATTTCTCGCAGAACGTCATGAGTACGGGCGGAGGCGAATCGGATTCGGCGGCAGGCGCCACCATCGCGCCGGGCCGGATCAGCGTTACGGCGTCGGTTACGCTCACCTTCCGTTTGATACCCTGATTCCGTGCCCACGCGCATAGCCGCTGTCCTGCTGCTGTTTGCCGCGCTGCTGTCGCAAGCGCCCGCGGCGGCAACGGTTGCCCCGGCTCCCGCCGTCGCGGAGGGTCATTGCCGTGCGCGGCAACGGGCGGACCTTCCCGTTTCGTTTGCCCGCCGCGCCGCCGCCATCATCCAGCGCCCGGTAGCGTATCCGGTCCAGACGCCGCCGGCGCTGCGCGAAGGGTTCGGCCGCGTCCGGTTCCAACTTCCGCCTCCGGGCCTGTTCGTCTAGCTGCCATCGCTGCCGCTTACGAACTCCCAAGGAGAACCGATGTCTATTGTTCCTTCGCTGGCCCGCGCCTATCGCGAGGCCGACGGCGCGCGCGCCATGATTGACGTTGCCGCCGAAGCCGCCCGGCAGACGCTGGGCTATACACTTTTCCCCACGCAGATCCGCTGTGCGGAGGCGCTGCTGTCCGGCCATATCGTGGAGATGCAGACCGGAGAAGGCAAGACGCTGGCGGCAGTACCGGCCGCGGCGGCGTTGGCGCGCTCCGGGGAGGGCGTTCATATTCTGACCGCGAATGACTATCTGGCCCGGCGAGATGCGGCGTGGATGAGCCCTGTCTACGCGGCGCTGGGATTGAGCGTCGCCCATGTGGGCCAGGAATCCACTTTCGAGGAACGCCAACGCGCCTATGCGGCCGATGTCACCTATGTATCGGCTACCGAAGCGGGTTTCGATCATTTGCGCGACTGCCGTGCGCTTTCCGCCAATGGCCGTGTCCAACGCGGCTTGCGGATGGCGATCATTGACGAGGCCGACTCGATTTTGATCGACGAGGCACGGATTCCGCTGGTGCTAGCCGGGGAGTGCGAACCGCTGGCGCCGGTGGCGCGCATGGCTGGTCCGGCGGCCCGCGCCCTACGGCCGCAAATCGATTACCGCGTGGACCCGCGAAACCAGAATGTCGAGATTACCTACGAAGGGCTGGCGCGCGCCGAAGATATTCTCCAAGTGGAGCAGATTCACGACGCGCCCAACGGGTTGTTGACGGCGCTCTACCATGCGATCCATGCGCAGCATCTTTTGGTCCGGGATATCGACTACCTGATTCGCGATGGGCGCGTGGTTCCGATTGACGAATACAAAGGACGGACCGCCCGGGAGCGGCGTTGGCCGGCCGGAATGCACGCGGCGATCGAAGAAAAAGATGGTTTGACGATCCAGGAGCCAGGCCGGGTGCTGGCGTCGATCACGCTGCAGAACTTTGCCGCGCTCTACGACCATTTGTGCGGCATGACCGGCACGGCGGCGACGCAGGCCGACGAGTTCGACCGTATCTACGGCTTGGCGGTGGCCGTGATTCCCACACACAAACCGCGCATCCGCGTCGATGAACCGGACGCGCTGTTCCCTACGCAGGAAGCGAAGTTCCGCGCGATCGTCCAGTCGATCCGCGATCGGCATGCGACGGGGCGTCCGGTGCTGGTGGGGTCAGAGAGCGTGGAGGCGTCGGAACGGATCAGCCGGGCGATTGCCGATATTCCGCATACGGTGCTGAACGCGCGCCACGAAGAGAGCGAAGCGGCGCTGATTGCACAGGCAGGACAGCGAGGGGCGGTGACGGTGTCGACGAACATGGCGGGACGGGGGGTGGATATCGTATTGGGAGAGGGCGTGGCGGAGTTGGGCGGGCTGCATGTGATCGGGACGGCGCGGAACGATAGCCGGCGAATCGACAACCAGTTGCGGGGACGCGCCGGACGGCAGGGCGACCCGGGGTCGTCGCGCTTCTTTCTGGCGCTGGATGATGAGCTGATATTCCGCTACCGGGACGAAGGCGAACAGATCCGCACGCTGGCCGATTGCGACATGCTGCAGCGCCGGGCGGAGGGCAGGCAGTTGGATGCGCGTCTACTCTTGCATAAATATGAACGCGTGGTAGAAGGGCAGCGGCATGCGTTTCTGGAAAAACGGGCGGAGACCGATTGCCCGGTTCGGCTGGACGCCATGGATGAGGCGTGGGCCTGCTATCTGGAAGAGATTGCCGAATTGAAGAGCGGGTTTGCGTGGCTGAACCTGGGCGGCCGGGAACCGCTGCACGAGTTTTTGCGGAACGTCGACGGGCTGTTCGAGCGATTGTGGGAGCAGGTGGAGACCGAAACAGCGGAGCGACTCGCCGCCGGGGAGACGGCGCCGCCGCGCCGGGGGGCGACGTGGACCTATCTGACGGTCGATCTGCCGTTCGGTACGGGGCTGGAACGGATTTTAAAAAGGTTGGCGAGGAAAGCGCGGTCGGGCCGCCTTTGGGGATGAGGACGGCCCGACCTCCGGACGCGCTATTCCGGGATGCGGGCGAGCGCGTTCTCCATTCCCTTCCCGCCTAGTTCGATGGCATGACGCACCCATTGTTTCGGGTGGACGCCGGAGAAGGCGGTCCGTTGGTGGCTGGCCTGCCGGAGGGAGGCGACAAAGTAGCCGGCGTCAAACCAGGCGGACGGATGAGCGGCCTGGCTGTCGAGGACGCGGGTGAGCAGTTGTATGGCGAGACGTTCGGCCACGGCCGGGTCCTGGGCGGAATACAGCGCAGCGCGGCGGATGGTCTCCATGCGGAGCGGGACGGGCGCGGTGGGCGTGAGGATGGACAGGGTGTCGGTTTGCAGAGTCACCAAAGAATAGGTGTCGTCGACTCCCTGCCATCCACGGGACAGTTTCCAGGGCAGACTCTTCGCCTGTCCGATTTCGATCATTTCGCAGAGTAGCGGGGAGCCTGCCATCAGTGCGGCTGCGGAAAGAATCCAAAGAGCGGCTCGAATCATGTTCGGTGTGAACCTCCTGGCCCACTTTGGGTCCGGACGGCGAAAAACGGCAGTACGGAGGGGTAATCTTACGGTTAAACGTGTTGAAAACAGTAGCATTCAGTGGCACTTTGGAGAGACATGACTGACCCAGCCGCCGTCCGGGCCCACGTTGAAAAGATTCAGGCGAGTGCCGGATTTGCCAACGCCGAACGGCTGCGCAGATTCCTCCACTTCACGGTGGAAGCGCACCTGCGGGGTGAGGCGGGAGAGCTGAAGGAGTACGTGCTCGGCCGGGAAGTTTTCGACCGGGGCGACGGCTACGACCCGCGGACGGACCCGATTGTGCGCGTGGAAGCGCGACGGCTACGACAGCGTCTGGCGGAATATTATGCGGGCCCGGGCAGCGGCGATGCGCTTCGGATTGAATTCCCGAAAGGGACCTATGCGCCGTCCATTTCTCATTCGGCAACGCCGGCCCCGACGCGGATGGCACGCAGAAAATGGTGGTGGGCCGCCGGGGCGTTGGCCGTCCTTGGCAGCCTCCTGGCTACCTTTTACTACCCCGTACAACCGAAGGAGAGCATGGCGATCGTTCCCGCCCGGTGGACCTTTGTCGACACCGCCGGCCTTTCGGAACTGGACGAGGCGGTGGCCGAACGGATTGCGATGGAAGTTACCGCGCGTAAGAAAATCCACGTCATCGGCTGGCCGTTTCTGCTCCCGTATCGTACCCATCCAAAGCAGAGCCCGGAGTTGGCGCGCGAGGTGAAGGCGTCCCGGGTGATGGCGATTGCCGTACGTCCGGCGGGTGCGCAGTACCGGGTGACAGCGATCCTGGTGGATCCTTCCAGCAGGCGCAAGATGTGGGCCGAAGACTTTTATGCCCGAGATCTCAATGCGCCGAAGTCGCTGGCGGAGTTGGCCTTGACCGTGGCGCATGACCTGGAAATGGCGCTGGGCATTCCGTAGCCCTTCGCTATGATGAAGAACGATAAATGAAAACTTCCTTCCTCGCCGCGTCGCTGCTTTGCTGCGCCTTCGGGCAGCAAGCGCCGCAAGTTATTGAACACGTCACCGTTTATAAAGAGGCGGGCCGCTACGGCGGTTGGCCGGCCAACCATGGCATCTGGTCGTGGGGCAACGAGATCGTTGTCGGCTTTGAGATCGGATACTTCAAGGACAATCCGACCGGGCACGATATTGACTACGCCAAGCCGGTGGAACATGCGCTGGGCCGGTCGCTGGACGGAGGCAAGACTTGGACAGTCACCAAGCCGGAGGGTTTGCGGCCGCCGAGCGGGTCCAAGGTGGCTGATCTGGCGACCATCGCGGGCGCGGGCTTGAAGGATTGCCCCGGCGGGCTCGATTTCACCCATCCGGATTTTGCGATCAGCTTCCGCATGACCAGCGTGCATGACGGCGTTTCCCGCTATCACTACTCCTACGACCGCGGAAAGACCTGGGAAGGCGCCTGCCGCTTGCCCAACTTGGGACAACCCGGCATCGCCGCACGCACAGACTATATCGTCAACGGCAAGCACGACATGCTGCTGTTCGTGGCGGCCGCCAAGTCGAATCGCCGGGAAGGCCGCGTACTGGCGGCGCGTACGCAGGACGGCGGGAAGACGTGGAACATGCTGTCGTTTATTGGGCCGGAACCGCCGGATTACGCCATCATGCCGTCCACCGTGCGCGTCGGGCCGTCGGACCTGGTGTCGGCCATTCGCCGCCGCCGGTGGATCGATATCTACCGTTCCACCAACAACGGAGAAAGCTGGAGCTTTGTGAACCAGCCGATGATCGACAACGGTTCCAATCCTCCCAGCATGGTGCGCTTGGACGACGGACGATTGGTGCTGACCTACGGCTACCGCATTGCGCCTTTCGGCATTCGCGCCAAGATCAGCAAGGACAACGGCAACACCTGGGGCGAGGAGATCGTCCTGCGGCAGGACGGCGGCGGCGGAGACCTCGGGTACCCGCGCACGGTGAAACGGCCGGACGGGAAACTGATTACGGTTTACTACTTCAACGAGGACGCCGGGAAGGAACGCTACATAGCCGGGACCATTTGGGATCCAGGTAAATAACGCGCGCATCGAATTTTTGTTGTCCCATCGGGTATCCCGTCCACGCTTTGGCCTATGAAGCGGCTCGCAGGCTAACGGCGAGCCGCCGTGTGGAGATACTCTATGTCGGATTGGCAACTCGCAAAGACAAGCGAAATTTTCGCCGTACGCGATGATTTCGGAAACCTGATCGTGGCCGTGCGGGGCACTAAGCCCACGCCCTGCTACCAAGTCCTGATTCGCTTGCGTCCGGAGCGGATCCTTCCTCCCTGGGTGGAAGTGGTGTGGCGTGAAGGAGGGGGACCATGCGCAGATGTCGTCACGCCCTATGCCGCGCACAGCTACCCTATCCCATTCCCCGCCGCAGATACGGTGACCGTCGTCACCGCTGACGGCCATCAGGAAGTACCAATACAGGAGGAGCCGCTCGCCCTGGCCGCTCACGCGCTAGACGGCGGCGGCGTGACGGCCACGGGCTACTCCCACACCTTCCAGTTCGACGAAGCATTCCAAAATGCCATCGACAGTCTGCCGCAGGCCCGCCCACGCATCCCGGATATGCTGTATCGCATTACGGTACTCGAAACCGGCGCAGATATCGGCGGGTTCATCGGCTTGCACCGGATGTTCGTCACCGTAAAGAGGACGCCGCGATGAGGATCTATAGCGTTCACGCCGTTGCCGTCACCGTCCTGGAAACGAACCCTCTGCGTCTGCTGCTGGAAGCGCAGGGCCTTGCCGCCACGGGTGGCTGGACCAACCCGCGTCTGGATTCCGCGGCCGACCCAAACCCGGCGGACGCCATCCTGGAGTTTAGCTTCGAAGCCGACAGGCCCGGCGGCATCGTCCCGCAGGTGTTGACGCCGATCTCGGCTTCCTTGACGATAGAACCCCGGAATGGGGCGGATGCCGTCGTAGTACATGCGCGGACCAACTCCGTCACCATCCACGCGTCGCAGTTTGTCCCGGTCAGGCCGCAACATCCCGCTCCGATTACCACTCTTGCCGTGGGCGAGGAAGAACCGCGCTTCACCACACTCGCACTCGGCGAGGAGCAACCGCCCATTACCCACTGGTGGCCAGGTTGGGAGCAACCTACGACCATGGCGCTCGGCGAAGAAGGGCCCATCACCAATCCGCGATTGGACGATCCAGCCGGCCCGTTTGGCAGGTTCTAACGCCATGTCGCTTCTCATCGCGGGCGGAGCCAAGGATCCCAACCTGTCCGTTCTTGTCGCCGCCGCGGAGCGCGCGGAGGTTCCCATTGTGGACCTCCGCGTTCCCGCCGGCGGGAGCCCGGCTTTTCACTGGGATTTGCGTACGGGCAATGTCAGCCTCCGTGGCGATATCGTACGGCCGTCCGCCGCTTTTATCCGCATGGATGTCTTCGAGGCGCTGGACCAACCGCGCCCCGACGTCTCCACGCGGGCGCTGGGCTGGTATCAGGCCATTACGGGTTGGGCAATGGCCACAGGTATCCGGCATTGCAATCGCAATATCTCTCCGGTGGCCGCCAACAAGCCGGCAACGCTCGCTCTCGCTCGCGAGTGCGGACTCCGAGTGCCCACGACCGCTATTAGCAACCAACCCGGTCCGGCAAGCGGCGCGCCACGGATTGCCAAACCTGTTGCGGGCGGAGGCTATTGCGTCGAACTCGGCGAGGCCTTGGAAAATCATCCAACCGCCGCGCCGCTAGCCATGCCCGCCATTGTGCAGGAACGGCTGACGTCGCCCGAAGTGCGCGTCTACGTCATCGGGGAGTCGGCGATCGCCTTCGAATTGCGGAGCGCGTCCCTAGACTACCGGCAACGCCAGGATGCCGAGATCATCTCGCTGCCCGAACCACCTCCCGAAACAAAAGCGCTGCGGCGGCTGATGGACGCGCTAGCCATGGACTTCGGCGCCGCCGATTTCAAAACGGACCCGGATACAGGAGACCTTGTCTTCCTGGAACTCAACACATCGCCGATGTTCGCGCGCTTCGACTATGCGTCCGAGGGAAGACTCTCCCGCTTCCTGGTCGAGTCGCTCTGCCCCACTGGCACGGTCGCGACAATGGCCGCGCCCGCCAGATAACAAGCCGCCAGGAAATACAGGCAGTGGCTGTCCGTGGCGCCGCGCTGCTTCATCCAGCCGAAGAGATGGTTGCCGAAATAGCCCGCGATGTTGGCAAAAATATTGATAAACCCGATGGCGGTCGCGGCCGCCGAGGCCGTGATCGTCATAGTCGGCAACGCCCAGAAGGGCGGCGGCCACGAATACGCGACAAGTCCGGTGAGGCACAGCCACGCCATCACCATCCAGAACGGCTGGCCCGGCGTTGCACTGGCTGCCAGAAATACGCCGGTCAGGGTCTGCCCCGCCACACAATGCCATTTCCGGTCTCCCGTCTTGTCGGAGGAAAAACCCGCGTAGAGGACACCCACAACACCGAGCAAATAAAACACGCCGCTATAAAACAGCGACGCCTGATCCGATCCGCCCGATAAACTCTTCACCGTCGTCGGCAGCCAGAAACCCAGCGCGTAGCCGCCCGTATTGGTAGCAAAGATACCCAACGCCAGCAGCCACACATTGCGCATACGGAGCGCCTCGCCGATGCTCACTTTACGCACGCGCTCCTTGGCCGCCGCCTCTTCCGCCAGCACCCCTTCCAGATGTTCTCGCTCGGCTGCGCTCAGCCACAGGGCATTCCGGGGACGATCGGTGAAGTAGAGGAGCGTCAATACGCCCAGCACCACCGCCGGCAGACCTTCCAGCAGAAACAGCCACTGCCATCCGGCGAGCCCCAGCCAATTCACATCCAGCAGCAGCGCCGAGAGTGGAGCCCCTAGCGCCATGCTGAATGGAACCGCCACAATAAAGCCGGACATCGCCCGCGCACGGTCCCGGAGCGGGAACCAGTGCGTGAAATAGACGACAATGCCGGGGAAAAAACCGGCCTCCGCCACACCAAGGAAAAACCGTACGAAATTGAACTGCAGCGGCGTCTCCACAAATGCCGTCGCGGCGGAGAGAAAACCCCAGGTAATCAGAATCCGCGCGAACCATTTCCGCGCGCTCCACCGCTCCACGAGTAAGGCGCCAGGAATCTCCAACAATAGATAGCCGACAAAAAAAATGCCGATGCCGAGCCCGAAAACCTCTTCGGAAAATTGAAGATCCTGGGCCATTCGCAATTTGGCAAAGCCAACGTTGGCCCGGTCCAGATACGCGACCAGGTAGAGCAGAATCGTAAACGGCAGAATGCGCCATGCCACCTTGCGGCGTAACGCTGCGATCTCTTCGGGGAGTAACGGCATGGCGGATCCCGCAATGGGTTCGACTATTCTATCCACGAATCCGGCGCACGCAGCGGCAAGACGTATACAATGGCGCTTTCGATTGTCATGCCGTCTACACTCTTTGATCTTTCCAACCGAGTCGCCGTTACTTCCGGCGCCGCCCAGGGCATGGGCCGCGCGATGTCGCTCGCCCTGGCCGAGGCCGGCGCGGACCTGCTGCTCGTGGACCGCAACGAAGCCGGCGTCCAACGCACCGCCGGCGAAGTGGCCGCCCTCGGCCGCCGCGCCGTCACCGCAACTACCGACGTCGCCGACCCCGCGCAAGTCCGTGATCTCTTCGCAACCGTGGACCGCGAATTCGGCCGCATCGATTTTCTCGCGAACGTGGCCGGAGAATCGATCATGGGCGCGCCCGAAGAGATATCCCTCGAAGACGTGGAGCAGGTCTGGCGCAATCTCGTGCTAGGCCGTTTTTGCGCGTGTCAGGAAGCGGGCCGCCGTATGTTGGCCGCCGGCAGCGGAAGTATTCTCAACATCGGCTCCATCGCCAGCGTCACGGCTCTGGGCCGTGGGCACATTGCCTATTCCATGGCCATGGGCGCGGTGGTACAGATGACCCGCGAACTCTCCACAGAGTGGTCCTCCGGCGGCGTCCGCGTCAACGCAATCCTGCCCGCGCAGGTGCTGAATCCGGGCCTCGAAAAACGCATCGCCGAAAGTCCAGCGCTGGCCGACAAGTTTCTCAGCGGGATTCCCACGGGCCGCTTCGGTCAACCGGATGACATTCGCGGTCTCGCCGTCCTGCTCGCCTCCGATGCGTCGAAATGGATCACCGGCGCGATCATTCCGATGGACGGGGGCAACCTCGCCTGCAATGCCGGCGGCTCACCAAGGAGGCCGAAATGAGTCTCGCTCTCTACCGCACCATGCAGTTGATTCGCGCTTGCGAAGAACAACTCGCGCGCTGCCATGCCCGGGGCCTCGTACACGGCGCCTGCCACACCTACGTGGGACAGGAGGCCATTGCCGCCGGCGTCTGCGAGCATCTCAACACAGCCGACGCCATCTTCAGCACGCATCGCGGCCATGGTCATGCGCTGGCCAAAGGCATGGCTCCCGCGGAACTTTTCGCGGAACTCTTCGGCCGGGAAAGCGGCTGTTCGCGCGGACGCGGCGGCTCCATGCACCTTTTCGCTCCGGAGATCGGCATGATGGGCACCAGCGGCATTGTAGGTCCGTCCATTCTGCAAGCTGCCGGCGCCGGGTATAGCTTCGCGCTCCGCAAATCGGAACAAGTGGCCGTCGCGTTCTTCGGCGACGGGGCAGCCAACAACGGCGCATTCCACGAAGGCCTCAACATGGCCTCCATCTGGAAGCTGCCCGTCCTCTTCGTCTGCGAAAACAATCAGTTCGCCACCGAGGTTCCTTTCGCCTACGCGGCCGGAAACCCGGACGTCGCTTCCCGCGCCGCGGCGTACGGAATGACCGGCGTGCAACTGGACGGCAACGACGTGATTGCCATCAGCGCTGCCGCCCGCGAAGCTGTGGAACGGGCCCGCGCCGGCCATGGCCCCACGTTGCTCGAATGCAAGACCTACCGCACGCGCCCGCACTCCGAGGGCATGGGCGACTACACCTACCGTACCCGCGAAGACGTTGCCGCCTGGCGAGAGCGCTGCCCTATCAAGCAACTCCGCTTCACGTTGCTTTCCAACCGCGAAACCACCGAAGAAGAACTGAATGCGATTGATGCGGAGATCGCCGCCGAAGTCGCCGCCGTCACGCAAGCCGCTGAAAACGCCGCTCCGCCTCACCCCTCCGACGCCGTGACGCATGTCTACTCGCCTCCGCGGAACATACTGGGCGAACCCGGACCCGGCGTCTCACGCGAGATCTCCTTCGCAGCCGCCACGCTCGAAGCGCTTGACGCGGAGATGGCCGTCAACCCCAACATCTTCGTCTTTGGCGAGGGCATCGGCATCCGTGGCGGTAACTTCGGCACCACCGCGGGCCTTTTCGCGAAGTACGGCGCGGAGCGCCTCCGCGATACGCCCATCGCCGAACGCGGCTTCGTCGGCATGGCGGGCGGCGCGGCGATGACCGGCACGCGCCCCATCGTCGATTTCATGTTCATCGACTTCATCAACGATGCTTTCGGCGAATTGGTGAACCAGATCGCCAAGATGCAGTACATGAGCAGCGGACGTCTGAAAATGCCTGTACTCCTGCGTGGCTGCATCGGCATTGGCCACGCCGCCGCCACCCATCACTCCGGCAGCTACTACTCCATCTATAGCCACATCCCCGGCCTGCGCGTCGTGGTTCCCTCCACGCCGTACGATGCCAAGGGCCTGTTTCTCCACGCGCTACGTTCGGACGATCCCGTGCTCTTCCTGGAGCCGCGCGAACTCATGGCCGTCAAGGGCCCGGTGCCCGAAGAGCCCTACGAGATCGAGTTCGGCAGGGCACGCGTTCTGCAGGCCGGCACGCAAGTAACCGTCGTCGGCATCGCGTTTCTCGCACAGCGTGCGCTTGCGGTAGCCAAGGAATTGGCCGCTGAAAATATCTCAGTTGAGGTCATTGACCCGCGCACTGTCTCGCCGCTGGATACAGCCACGATTATCGAATCCGTCCGCAAAACCGGTCGCCTGCTGATCGTCGACGAAGCCTTCGGCCCCTGCGGCTTCGGCGCGGAAGTCGCCGCGCAGATCGCTTCCGAAGGGTTTGACTATCTCGACGCTCCCATCCGCCGGCTCAATGGAGCCTTCGCCCCCACGCCCTACAGCCCCACGCTCGAAGCCGCCGTCATCCCGCAGTCCGCCGATATCGCGGCCGCCATCCGCGCTCTGGTGCAGGAATAACATGCCCATCGAGATCACTGTTCCGCGCCTCGGCTGGTCCATGGAAGAGGGGATCTTCGCCGGCTGGCTGAAAAAAGACGGCGATGCTGTCGTTGCCGGCGAACCGCTCTTCGCGCTGGAAAGCGAGAAGGTGACGATGGAGGTGGAGGCCCTCGATAACGGTACGCTCCACATCCTGCCCGGCGGTCCGGAAGCGGCGGCCATCGTGGTGGTCGGCCAACTCCTCGGCCACCTGTTGCGAGAGGGCGAATCGATCGCCCCAGCGGCGACCGTTCCAGCACCCGCGCCGCCAACAACCATGCCGGCCAGCCCCCGCGCACGCGCCGCCGCCAAACGGATCGGCGTCGACATCGCCCAAGTCACGCCCCGCGAAGGAGCCCGCCGTATTATCGAAGCCGACGTTCTGGAGCTCGACAAACCGACTACCCCGCCCCCTCGCGCCGCCGTCACCACGGCCACCCGGATGGAAGAAGCCTTCCGCGCGCCGCACTTCTATCTCCAGGCCGACGCCAACGCCGAGCCGCTCGCCCAACTCCGCGAACAGCTCATTCCGCTTCTCCCCACGAAGCCCACCTATAACGACCTCCTCATCAAGGCCGCCGCGCTCGCGCTACGCGAACACCCGAACCTCAACGCCCATTGGATTGACGGAGCGGCCCGCCCGCGCGTCGAACTCAACATCGGCCTCGCCGTCGATGCCAACGGCAAGCTGCTTGTCCCTGTGGTTCGCGACGCGGCCACGCGCTCTATCGCCGACATTGCCGCGGACCGCGCCCGCCTGATCGATCTCTGCCGTTCACAAAAGATCCAACGTGCCGACCTCGACAACGGCAGCCTGTCCATCACCAACCTCGGCTCCTACGGCGTGGACCGCTTTCAGGCCATTCTCAATCCGCCGCAAAGCGCCATCCTCGCCATCGGCAAAATCGCGCAGCGCCCCGTCGTCGTCAACGGCCAGGTAGTCGCGAGGCTCACCATTCCCATCTCGCTCTCGGTGGACCACCGCGTAGCCGACGGCGTCGCCGCCGCTCGCTTCCTGCAGACATTCGTTCAACTGTTGGAGGCCCCGTTGCGCCTCGTTCTCATACAATAGGAGCTTCATGAGCTGGAGTTATCTCGAAGACGCGAGCGGCGCCAAGGGTCGCGCCGACAGAATTTGCGTACCGGCGGACGAGGCCGAACTACTTGCCCTCCTCGCTGAGGCGCGTCAGGAAAAGGCGGCAGTCACCGTCGCCGGCGGAGGCAGCGGCCTCACAGGCGGTCGCGTACCGAATGGCGGCTGGGTGATTTCCATGGAGAAGTTCCGCCGTCTGGACATCCGGTCCGGCTCGGCCACGGTGGGCGCGGGCGTCACGCTGCATGATTTGCATGCCGCCGCCAAGTCGTCCAATCAGTTTTATCCGCCGGATCCCACAGAAACAATGGCATTTCTCGGAGGCACCATCTCGTGCAACTCCAGCGGCTCGCGCAGCTTCAAATACGGCGCCACGCGACGCTGGATTCAACGTCTCCGCGTGGCGCTGGTCGATGGCCAGGTGCTCGACGTCCGCCGCGGCGACGCAATTGATTTTGACGTGCCCGTCATCCCGCAGCCCGAAAGTAAGAAACACTCCGCCGGCTATCCTCTGCGGCCCGGCATGGATTGGATCGATCTCTTCACCGGCTCCGAAGGTACGCTCGCCGTCGTCATCGAGGCCGATGTCACGTTGCTTCCCAATCCGTCGGAACTGCTCAACGGCATCGTCTTTTTCCCCTCGGACGAAGCAGCGCACAACGCGCTCGATACCTGGCGTGCGATTCCCAACCTCCGCATGCTCGAATATGTGGACGACCCCGCGCTCCGCATGATTGAGCAGCGCTATCCCGATGTGCCCTCCACCGCGCACGCTGCGCTGATCGTCGAACAGATCATCGAATCGGATGCGGATCTGGACGCCTGGGCCGACCGGCTCGCAGCCGCTGGAGCTTTTGAAGAGCAGAGCTGGTTCGGCTCCTCGGACCGCGACCGGGAACGCTTCCGCAAGTTCCGCCACGCTCTGCCGGAAACCTCTCTGGCTATTTCCCAAAAGAATGGCTTCCCCTCCCTGGGCACGGACTTCTCTGTTCCCGTCCCGCGCAACCGGGAAATGTTCGACTTCTACCGCGAACACATGGAACGCATCATGCCCGGCCACTATTGCATCTTCGGCCACGTCGGCGATGCCCACCCGCACGTCAACATGCTGCCCGCCACGCAAACGGAGTTTGACGCCGGCACGGAAGCGCTGATGATTTTTGCAAGGAAGGCCGCGTCACTAGGAGGTTCGGTCGCCGCCGAACATGGGCTCGGAAAGCGCAAGGCGAAGTTCCTGCCTATCCAGTATTCGGCCGAGCAGATTGAGGCGATGAAAGCGGTCAAGCGACGGCTCGACCCGGATTGGCGGCTCAGCCCCGGTACACTCTTCGAACTGTCATGATCTGGCGGCGGCGGGACATACTCGGCATGTTGGCGGCGGCCCCGGCCGCGGCGGCTGCTGACCCGCTCCGCCTCACGATTGCTCAAGCCTCCACGCTCATCCGGACGCGTCAACTCTCGCCGGTAGAGTTGACGCGCCTCTCCCTTGCGCGCATCGAAGCGCGCGGTACCGAACTCCATGCCTTCATCACGGTTACGGCGGAACAGGCGTTGGCCGATGCGAAGGCGCTCGAAAAGCAGAAACCGCGCGGTCCGCTGCACGGCATCCCCATAGCGCTAAAGGATCTCTACGACACAAAGGGCATCCGCACCACGGCTGCCAGCAAGGTATTCGCGGACCGCGTGCCCACGGAAGATGCCGAAGTAGTGCGCCAATTGAAAGCCGCCGGAGCCGTCATCATCGGCAAGGCGAACATGGACGAGTTCGCCTACAACTACACGGCGGAGACCAGCGCTTATGGCGTCGCGCGCAATCCGTGGAACACCGCGCTTTCGCCCGGCGGCAGCAGCGGCGGTTCGGCCGTGGCCGTGGCGGCGGGGCTCTGCTTTGCCGCGCTCGGCTCGGATACTGGCGGCTCTATTCGGTTGCCGGCATCCTTTTGCGGCATCACCGGATTCAAGCCCAGCTATGGCCGTTTGAGCACGCGCGGCGTGCTGCCGCTTGCCTGGTCGCTCGATACGGTTGGCCCCATGACGCGCTCCGCAGAAGACGCGGCGCTGCTCTTCCAGGCCATGGGAGGCAACACCGTCGCGCCCAGCGGCCAACTCCGTTTCGGCATTCCCCGCAAGCCTTTCTTTGACCAGTTGGAGGCCGAAACGGCGCACCTCGTCGAAGCCGCGCTCCGCCACTTTCCCGGCGCGCGCGAAGTCCCCTTTCCAACCATTGCGCCTTCCCCGGAAGTGCCGGAGCTAACACGGCCGTACCTGCGCGTCATCAACGCTGAAGCCTACGCCTACCACCAACCCCAGTTAGCCGCCAACAGCGCCGCCTACAATCCGCAGACCCTGCAAAACATCAACAACGGCGCGGCCATCACGGCTTGGGACTATATCCACGCCCGCCGCGAAATGGATCGTTTGCGGGAATCCGCCGCCCAGCTTTTCCCCGGTGTCGATCTACTGCTCACGCCCACCGCACCGGGCCCCGCATTCCCGCTTGGCAAACCAGGCAGCCTGCTCTTCCTCCGCAATACGGCTCTCTGGAATCTCTTCGGCCTGCCCACCATCTCAGTGCCTTGCGGCTACACGAAGGAGGGTTGGCCCGTGGGCCTGCAGATCACGGGACGCCACGGAGCCGATGCCCTGGTGTTGGCCGCCGCCGCCCGTTTTGAGAAACTGGTTCCCGCTCGTCCGTTGGAATCGAAATGAACTGCGAATGGATCTGCGCCACCTGCGGCGTGCAATTCCCACTCTCGCTGGACCCGCCCGCCGAATGTCCCATCTGCCAGGACGAACGGCAGTACGTCGGGTTCCAAGGGCAACGCTGGCTTACGCCGGCGGCCTTCGCCGAAGGCCGCCGCAACACGTTCGAAGAGAAAGAGCCGGGCGTCTGGGCGATTCATACGGAGCCGTCTTTCGCCATCGGCCAGCATGCCTATTTCATCGAAACGGCGGAGGGCAACATCCTTTGGGATTGCGTGACGCTCCTCGACGAAGCCACGATTCGTAAGATCAACGATCTCGGCGGCATCCGCCACATTGTCGTTTCGCACCCGCATTACTACTCGGCTATGGCCGCGTGGAGCGAAGCATTCCAGGCGCAACTATGGATCCACGCGCATGACCGCGAATGGGTCGTCAACGCGCCCAGCCGTATTTCTTACTGGGCCGGCGAGGACCTCCCGCTTTCCGGCAGCTTCACGGCCCACCGCAGCGGCGGCCACTTTCGCGGCTATCAGGTCGGCGTGTGGAACGGGGCGCTCTTCGCCGGCGATCAACCGCAGGTTTGCATGGACCGTCGCTGGGTTTCGTTCCTCTACAGCTACCCGAACATGATTCCGTTCTCGGCCGCCACCGTCCGCAGGCTCGGCGATCACCTCGCCGCCCTGGAGTTCAACCGCATCTATGGAGCCTTCGGCCGCAACGTGCCGGCAGATGCCAAGGGCGTGGTCGCGCGCAGCGTGGACCGCTATCTGCGCGCGCTCGAAACAGATCGGGATTAACGCAGATTGCCCAACTGGAAGTCGAGCGAAGAACGCCGCAGCAGGTAGTCATACCGCGCCAGGCCAGAGCCCACTTCCGCCGTCGTTTGGCTGAGTTGCGCGGCGCTTAGTTCCACGATCGTGCCCAGTCCCAGGTCGTACCTCGTCTGGGCCAACCGTAGCGTTTTCCTTGCCTGCTCCAGCACCTTGGTAGTCAGCTCCAGCCGTTGCCTCGCATTGTCAGCTTCCACCCAGGCGTTCCGCACGTCGCGGGAGATTCGAACTTCCATGTCCCGCAGGTCCTGTTCCGCCGCCTGCGCCCGCAGTTCGGCTTCGGCCCTCCGGGAGGCGAATTGGCCGCCGTTCAAAATCGGAATATTCAGGCTCACTCCGGCCGCGCCATAGCGTTGCCGCACCAGTTCATCCCGCAACGGGTTCAGGCCCAACGCGGCCGAGGCGGAGAGCGTCGGCAGGGACTGCCTTCTTTCGCTTTCGGCGAACTGCTTCGCCGCCCGCACCTGCTGCCGCAACGAGGCCAGTTCGGCCCGGCCTCCCAACGCGCCGGTAATCAATTCGTCCGCCGTGGCGGACAACGGCGTATTGGGTTCGCCGGGGTCGGCCAGCGTGAACTGCCTGGAATCGGAATACCCAAGCGCGGCCGAAAACTCCACCTCTCCCGCACGTACGTCGCTCTCCGCGCGGGCCAACTGCAGTTCTGCTTCGGCCACGTTTAACTCGGCAAAACTTACATCGAGCGTCGAGCGCAGATTGCTCTGTGCCAGCGCTCCAATCTGCCGGTAGGTTAACTTCCGCGCGTCCACATTTTCATGCAGAACGCGTACCTGCATTTGGGCCAGGAGCAACCGGAAATAGGTCTCCCGCACCCGCAGCAGCACCTCGCCCCGGATCGCCGTCGCCGATTCGCCCAGCGCCGACGCCCGAGCCTCGGCGGAAGCGGTTAAGGCCTTGATTCGCCCGAAGTCCCAGATCATCTGGTTCAACGCAAAGCCGCCCGACGCGCGGGAAAATACCGTCGGCGCCTGTAGAACTCCGGCCGCGCCAATTTGGGAGCCGGAATTGGCCACCACGCCGGTCACGTTGGCGGTCAATTCGGGAGCCAGCCGGCCCCGCAACTGCTTCGGACCTTCGCGCGCCGCGTCGGCGGCCAGCCTCGCCGATGCCAGCCGTGGATGATTTCGCACGGCGATGACTTCGGCTTCGGAAAGAGTGAGAGTCTGCTGTCCGTACGCGGTAAGGGCAGCCAGCAACAACCAGATACGCACGTTAGGAAGCCCTCCGGTAGGCCAGTTTGTAAGCGGCGGGGACAATGAAAATGGTCAGCACCAGGGATACGGTCATGCCGCCGATAATGGCGCGCGCCAACGGCGCATACGCCTCACTGCCCGTGCCTAGCTTCATTGCCATCGGCACCAGGCCAATGATCGTCGCCAGAGACGTCATTAGAATCGGCCGCAGCCGGACGCGCCCCGCCATCGGGACCGCATCTTCCAGCGGCATGCCGTCTTCCCGCAACCGCCGCATGAACTCCACCAGCAGGATGCTGTTGGAGACCACGATGCCTACCATCATGATCACGCCCATCAAAGACTGTACGTTGATCGTTGTGTCCGTGGCCCACAGCAGGCCAATCGTGCCCATCAGACCCATTGGTACCGCCAACAAAATGAGCAGCGGATCCAGGAACGAACGGAACTGAGCCACCAGGATCAGATAAAGCAGCGCCACCGCCAGAATCAGGCCCAACGCGAAGCTTTTGAAAGAGGCGCGCATGCCCTCCAGCGAGCCGCGAAGGTCCACGCGAACGCCCGGCGGCAGTTTGGTCTCCGCCAACACTTTTTCAATGTCCGTGCCGGCCTTACCCAGGTTCTCGGTCTCCAGGTTGACGTAGAGATCCACTACCTTACGGAGTCCGTAGTGGGCAATCTCCGTTGGCGCCTGCACACGGCTGATATCCGCAACGGCATCCAGGCTCGTAATCGCGTGTCCCGTCCCCCCGCGCAGCGGCAGATCGCGAAGTTCCGCAACCGTCTTCACGGAGCGCTCCGGATACTGAACGGTCAGGAAGTAATCATTCCCCGACTTCGGATCGGTCCAGAATGTCGGGGCGATCATCGCGTTGGAAGCCAATGAGGTGATCAGGTTACTCGCAATTTCGCGTTGCGAAAGGCCTAGCAGCGCGGCCCGCCGGCGGTCCACGTCCACGCGCAACGCGGGAAGATCCAGGTCCTGCGGAATGTAGATGTCGGAAACGCCGGGGAGGGCGCGGATCTTCGGAGCCAACGAAGTGGCGGTCTCGAAAATCGCCTTCATGTCGGGCCCGCTAACCTGTATGTCAATCGGAGCCGGCATGCCGAAGTTCAGCACGGAGTCTACAAAGCCGCCGGACTGGAAGTACACGGTAAGTTCGGGCAGTTCCTTTTGCAGGGCCTTCCGCATGCGGGCCATGTACTCATAGCTGCCCACTGCGTGCTTCTCTTTTAAGCTCACTTGGACGAAACCAGTGTGAGGTCCGGAGTTGGAAGTGAAGATAGCGGAGAAGTCGGGCACAACGCCGACATTGGCCACCATCATGTCGTAGTCTTCTTTCGTCACCACCTTGCGAACGATCTCTTCCACTCGGCTTACCAGCCGCTCCGTACCGTCCAGGGAAGTGCCGAGCGGGGCTTTGATGTTCATCACGAACTGCGCCGGATCGGTGCGTGGGAAGAAAGAGGTGCCCAAGAGCGGATAGAGCAACAGGCTCACGAGAAACAGCCCCATCAGCGTCACCACCGTGAACACGGGCCGCAGCAGCAGCGCTCCGAGCATGACGTCATAGAGCGTCATCACCTTCACGAAGGCTTTGTTGAACAGGAAAAACCACTTCGGCATGTTCTCGGCCGGGTGATGATGGCTGTCGCCAGGGTGCGAGTGCAGGAACCGGGCGCAGAACAGCGGCACAATCGTCATGGCCACGAAATAGGAGGCCATCAGCGCGAGCACCACCGTAAGAGCCAGCGCCGTGAACAGATCCTTGCTAACGCCGTACAGAAACACAACCGGGAAGAACACCACGGCTGTCGTCAGCGTGGAAGCCAGCACCGGTAGCGCCACCTCGTTCGCGCCGTCGCGAGCCGCGTCCGATGGATTCTTGCCCATGTCCAAATGCCGGAAGATGTTTTCCAGCACAACCACGGAGTCATCGATCAGGCGGGAGAACGCCAGCGCCAATCCGCCGAGCGTCATGGAATTAATCGAGCCCCCGCTGATGTAGAGACAGATGAACGCGGCCAGCGCGCTCAGGGGTATCGAAAAGAATACCGCCAACGTACCGCGCAGACTGCCCAAAAACACCAGCACCATCAGCGAGGTCAGGACCAGTCCGATCGTGCCTTCGTGCACCAACGTCTCAATCGCGTTCTTCACGAAATTCGATTGGTCAAACACCACACGCGCGTCCAGATTCTTCGGCACGTCCAAGAGGTTCGCCACCTCTTTCCGTACGGAATTCACGACCGCGATGGTATTCGAATCGCCGCCCTGCCGCAGTACCGGCTGGTAGACCGAAGGCTGCCCGTCGACGCGGACCGTGTTGTACTGAATCTGGGCCGCGTCCCGCACCTCGGCCACGTCGCCCACCGTCACCTGGGAAGGGCCGGCCGTCGCGATAGGAAGCTTGGCGATGCCTTCCAGGTCCGTGAACTGCGAGTTCGTGAAGATCGGATAGTCCACTGGTCCAATGCGTATATTGCCGGAAGGCAGAATCACATTGGCCTCGTTCACAGCGCGCACCACGTCCATGGCCGAGAGTTTGTATGCCTCCAGTTTTTGCGGGTTCACGTAGAGCATGATCTGGCGATAGCGTCCGCCGAAGGGCGGCGGCACAGCCGCGCCGGCCACTTTCGCCACCTGGGTACGCACCCGGTAATGGCCCACGTCGCGCAGCGCCGCTTCGGAAAGACCCTCGCCGCGAAGGGCGATCAGGCACACCGGAAGGCTCGACGCGTCAAATTTCAAAACATAAGGCGGCAGCGTGCCGGGCGGCATACGCCGCATCTCCGCCAGCGCCAGGTTCGCCACCGTGGAGACCGCGGAATCCGGGTTCGTTCCAGGTTGGAAAAACAGTTTGATGATACCCGCGCCGGTCATCGACCGGCTTTCAATATGTTCAATACCCGGGGCCAGCGTGAAGAAGCGTTCCTGGCGTTCGGTAATATTCTTTTCCACCTGCTCCGGCGGCATGCCGGCGTACAAAGTCGCCGTTACGACAGCCGTCAAGTCCAGCTTGGGGAACATATCCACCGGCATCCGCATCAGTACCGTCACGCCCACCAGGCAGACAATCAATGCGCAGACAACGATGAAATAAGGGTTGCGAATGGAAAATCCCGGCATTATTGATCCCCCGCCGGACGCGCCTCGACCTTCTGGCCAACGCGCAATAGGCTCCGGTTAGAAACCACCACCCGGTCTTCGGCGTGCAACCCTTCCAGCACCTCGTAGCTGGCAGGCATCTCGATGCCCGTTTTGATCTGCCGCTCCTCCACGGTTCCGTTGCCCGCCACCACGTATACCGACCGGTTGCCGCCCCCGTTCATGACCGCCGTCACCGGAACGGTCAGGCCTTCGGTCCGCTTCACCGCCAGTAGCGTCACATCCGCATACATTCCCGGCGCCAGTTCATTCGACGGATTCGGTATGTCAATTTCGGCCTCCATCGTCCGGCTGGTCGAAGCAACATCGAGATTCAATCGCGAGATCTTCGCCGGGAACTTCTTGTTCAACGAGCCCACTTTCACTTCCACCGAATCGCCCGGCCGCGCCAGCGGCACCACTGATTCCGGGACCTGCGCCACTAAGCGCAACCGGTTCACCTCCGCGATCCGTAGCACTGGAGCCGATTGGGACAACGCGCCCGGATGGGCATATCGCTTCACGATTACGCCGTTAAACGGCGCCACAATCGTCCGGTAACCCGCCATGGTCTGCGAGCGCTGCTCTCCGGCCTTCGCCACTCCGATCCGGCTCTCTTCCACGCCAATAGCGGCCTTGGCCGCCTCCACCTGCGCTTCCGCGGCTGCTTTTTTGGCTTGCGCCTCGTCAATCTCCTGTTGCGCGATGATTCCTGGTTCGGCTTTCGCCGCCGCTTCCAGGCGTTTCAGGGACACATTAATGAGGCCGAGGTTGGCCTGCGCCCGGCCGAGATCGGCCTTGGCGCGCCCCAGTTCGGCCTCAGACCGCCGCCGCTCGGCGGCGGTCTGCGCGATGTCGGAGTCCATTTCCGGCACTTCCACGGTCGCCAAAACGTCTCCAGAACGCACAAAATTGCCGACATCTACGCGTATTTGGCGCAAAAAACCGCTAATTCTGGCGTATAAATCGGTCACTTGGTACGCCCGGAACTCGCCCGTAAGCACCACCTCTTTGGAGAGGGGCTCCTTTTTCGGGTGCAGAAACGCCACGGTCGGCGTACTGGCGGACTCGGCTTCCGCCTTGGCGGGGGTGGCGGCGCTCGGGGGGCCAGAGCACCCCGCGGAGCAGAGGGCAACCACGCTGCCGGCTACCAGCGGCAGCCAGGGCCGTCTAATTGTGACCATTCAGTTACAATATCATTACAGCCGACCCAAAGCGTAACCCAATTGTAACAATCCTTCGTCCAAAGTTGATCCCCCAGAGGCGAATGAAACGCGAAGCGTGCCTTCTCCCGCAGGTCCATAGGCCGTGCCATGAACGACGACGACGCCGAACTCAGACAATAACCTCTTTCGAATCAGATCACTAGGCGTATTAAGCGCCCGGACGTCGAGCATGGCAAAAAAACCACCCTCGGGGGCCAGAACGTGGGGGAGCGTTGTAATAATTCTCTGCCGGCGGCGGGCGTATTCGGCCCGCATCGCCACCACGCAGTCCTGGGGACCAGAGAGCGCAATTGCGGCGGCGTCTTGGACAAAGGTCGCTGGGCCGCGGCTGGACTGCTGCAAAATCAACAACATAGCGTTCACAAATGGAGCAGGCGCCGCCACATAGCCCACGCGCCACCCGGTCATGGCGTAGGTTTTCGACAGCGCATTGATTGTTACAGTCCGGTGACGGGCCAGCGTGGCGGGTGAGATGTGTTCGTGGCCGTCATACACGATCGCTTCATAGATTTCATCGCTCAAGATCGTCAGATCCCGGCGTTCACAGAAGGCGACGATATCCTCTAACTCCTTACGGGTCAATACAGTACCGGTGGGATTCCAGGGAGTATTGAGCAGAAGAGCCCGGCAGGATGGCGTCCAAGCCGCCTCTAGCGCCTCGATTGTTACAGCGAAGCGGCCGTTTGTAATAGAAGCGGGTACCGGGACGGCGTGCGCGCCGGCCAGACGGATCGGCGACTGGTAGGCGTCATAGACCGGATCGGGAAGCATCACGCCATCCCCTTCATTGCAAAGGGCTTGCAGGGCCGCATAGATGCCGAACGTGCCCCCGGTGGTGACCAGGATCTCGGAAGCGGGGTCATAGGCTAACCCATTCTCCCGCAACAACTTCGCGGCAATCGCCTCGCGCAGCGCCATTTCGCCCCGGTTGTCTGCGTAGGTGGTGCGGCCGGCGGCCAGGGCCCGCTGGGCCGCTTCCACGATATGCGGAGGAGTGGGAAGGTCCGGCTCCCCCCGCATCAGGGAGTATTTCGGCCCGGGGGTAGCTCGGACTTCGGCGAGGATGGAGTTTACAGCGGTGGGGCGGAGGGAGGAGACACGCCGGGAGACAGGAATCGAGCCATCAACCATGCAAAGCCCACAAATCGATGGACTTACCGCCGGTTGAAGCAGCGGCCCACTTGGAATCCGGTGAGATGGCGACGGAGGAAACCCGTTGGGGCGCGTCAAAGGTGTGCACAGGTTTGCCCGTGTTTACGTCCCAAATGAGCACCTTGACGGGCTTTTTCATCGTTATTTCGCTAAAACCGCCGGAGGCCAGGAGCTTGCCGTCCTGAGAGAAGGCGAGCGCGGAGATCATTTCGGGCTGACCGACGAGTTTGCGGGCTTGCCGCCACGTTTTCGTGTCATAGAGATAGACCGTCCGGTCGACGCCCGCCGCAGCGAGCCATTTGCCGTCCGGCGAGAACTTCAGGTCGAACATGGCAACCGGCAACTCGTTGATAAGACGAAGCAGTTCCCCGTTCCGCGCGTTCCAGGCGCGCATATCGGCATCGTAACTGGCGGCTACAACCGTGCTTCCATCCGGAGAGACGGCCAGCGCACCAAGGCCGCCGAGGCCCGATGGGACGACGAAGCGTTGTTTGCCGCCAGAGTCCAGCACGCGGACGGCAGTCTCGCTGGCCAGGTCTGTTTGTTTGACGTTGGCGGCAAAGAAATTGGCGTCCGGGGAGGCTGCGACGCGGCGCGCGCGGAGACCCTCCGGGGCTACTTTCCGGGCCACCTTCCCGGAGGCAAAGTCCCAAGATTTCAGCGCACCGTCCTTGCCCACGGTCACAAGCCCGGTGGCGGTCAGCGCGGGAGCGGAATCGCCTTCGTCGAAAGAAACAGTCTGGCGAAGGGCCCCGGTAGCGGTGTCCCAAGCGCGCAGTTTCGCATCCTGGCAGAGACCCCGGAGGAGGACCCCATCGGCGGAAAAGACGAGGGTTGTAACCCCGGCGTCGGAGGAGATTTGGCGGGCCACGTTAGAGAGTCTCCAGGCAGATGTGGAACTCAATGGCGGCGCGCGGTTGGCCGGGCGCTTCGTACAGAGAGACTGGGCGGATGAGTTCGCGGTCCGAAACCATGTTGCGTTTGCGGTAGTTCTTATAGGGATCGCCGTCAAAGAAGGGGTCGGTGGCGAAGTAGGCCTGGGTGATGAGAGTCTTGTGGCCGGGGGCGGAGATCATGTAGTGGATATGCTGCGCGGGCCGGTCATCATAGTGGCCGGGCAGGATGGTCTCGACTGCGTAGGCCGATTCGGACTCGATCTCCAGCTTGGTGCGGTAGCGATAGCCCTGCACATCGTAGAGCCCTACGTGATCGGCATGCCACAGCTCGACGCGAACACCGGGCACCTTGTTGCCTTTCGTATTGGTCACTTTCCCGGTGACGCGCAAGGGGAAACCGGACTCGCCTGCGATGCGAAGGGTCGTGTTATTTGGCGCACCTTTGCGGTAGAAGGGACCGAGGACCTCGGTGGGAGTGGGCTTGCCAGCCTGCGCTTCAGCATGTTGCCAATAGGCGAGCAACTGCGTCTGAGACATGGATAACGCACCGGCCGTCAGCAGACCATTTCCGATGCAACGTTCCAGCATGGCGCGGCGCGAAGTTTTGTAGGGATTCATAGCGGGCTCCTTGTCCCCATCGAGCATAATATAAAGTTGCGCGGCCTGTACCTCCTCTTCTTCCTGTCCGGATTTCCGGCCCTCCTCTATCAAATCGTCTGGCAGCGGGCGCTGTTTACGATCTTTGGCGTGAACGTGGAATCGGTCACGGTGGTGGTAAGCGCCTTCATGCTGGGGCTAGGACTGGGTAGCTTGCTTGGCGGGCGGCTTTCGAAGAAAGAGAACGCGCCGCTGTTGGCATTGTTTGGGTTGACGGAACTGGGAATTGCCGCGTTTGGAGCGGTTTCGTTGCCGTTGTTCCACTGGGTGGCCCAGACCATGGCCGGCGCTCCAGCGGGACAGACCTTCTTTGCCGCCTTTGCGCTGGTGCTGCTGCCGACGGTGGGGATGGGAGCCACGCTGCCGCTGTTGACGACCCAGCTAGTCCGCATGTCTGGCGAGGTGGGCCGGTCGGTGGGGATGCTTTACTTCGTGAACACGCTAGGCTCAGCGGCGGCCTGCTTTGTGGCCGCGCTGTTTCTGTTGCGCGACCTAGGAATGCAAGGCACGGTGTGGGCAGCGGCAGGGATCAACGCGTTGATCGGCATTGGCGTGTTGGCGCTGCATTTTCGCGCCGGAAGGAAAACCACGACGCCGACGCCACGCGAGGAGGCGCAGGGACAGGGAGCGCTTCCCTTCCCGGCGGCAGCGGCAATGGCGTTTGCGACTGGGTTCGTTTCGCTGGGTTATGAGATCGTCTGGTACCGGGTTTATTCGTTTGTAACCGGAGGAAGCCCGCGCTGCTTTTCCTATGTGTTGGGTTCGTTCCTGGCTGGCATTGCGTTTGGATCGCTGGGTTCGCGACGGTTGGCACGGCGGCCGGACATTGTGGGCGCGATGGCCGTGCTGGTGGTGTTGGCAAACGCCGTGGGCTTTCTGACCGCTCCCGCGGTGGGGTGGGCCGTGGCGGAGTTCGACTACACGTGGACGCTGCCGCTGGTCGCGTTGTCGGCTGGACTGCTAGGCGCAACGTTCCCCTTGTTGTGCCAGGCGGCGGTGAACCGGGAATCGGCGGGAGCGGGGCTAAGTTATCTGTACCTGAGCAACATCGCCGGATCGACGTTGGGCAGCTATGTGATGGGATTCGTTTTGATGGATGTGCTGTCACTGCGTGCTGTATCGGTGGCGCTGCTGCTGGCGGGTTCCGGCGTGGCGGCGGCACTGGGGCGCCGGCGAGCGGCGGTATTGGCGGCGGTGGTGTGTGCGGGGGGCGTTCTGCTGTCCGGCCCGCTATTCCACATGATCTATGAACGGCTGCTCTACGAGGACGAATTCGACGCTGCTGCTCCGTTCACCGATATCGTGGAGACGCATAGCGGCGTGGTGACGGTGGATGCGGAGCGGCACATTTTTGGAGGCGGCGCGCATGACGGCATCCTGACGACGAGCCTCTATTCCGATAGCTGCATACGGCCGTTCTCGTTGAGCTACCTGCATCCGGCGCCCAAGGAAGTGCTGCTGGTGGGGATGGCGGGAGGGGCCTGGTCCCAGATTGTGGGCAACCATCCGCTGGTGGAGCGGGCGGTGGTGGTGGAGATCAATCCCGGCTACCGGACGGTGATTGGACGATATTCGGAAGTGGCCCCGGTGCTGCGGAATCCCAAAGTGGAAATTGTGATTGACGATGGGCGGCGATGGATGTCGGCCCACCGGGAGCGCAAGTTCGACGCGATTCTGATGGACACAGTACAGCACTGGCGGTCCAATGCAACCAATCTGCTTTCGGTGGAGATGATGACGTTGGCGCGCAGCATGTTGAAACCAGGCGGCATTCTCTACTACAACACCACCTATTCCGACGATGCGCAGAAGACGGGAGCGGCTGTCTTTCCCCATGCGTTGCGGTTCGGCCCCTTCCTGGCGGTGAGCGATTCGCCACTGGCGCTGGACGAGGCGCGCTGGCGAACGATGCTGGAGACGTATTCGCTAGATGGGCAGCGCGTGGCCGCGCCCTCTGATCCCCGGGCCGCGGCGCGGCTGGACGAATTGGCACGTTACTTCCGCATCGTGGATCGCACGGGGAATGAACATCTGGCAGTGGAACCCGGCGCGAGCGTCCGGAAACGGACGGCGGGGGCACGCATGATCACCGATGACAATATGGCCACGGAGTGGACGCGGTAGCTGTCATTAGTTAAACGTTGTATCGTAACGGGAACGTTATTTCTGATTGTTAGGATCTGGGGAGTCTCCATGAAGAAATTTCTCGCACCGTTCCTCTATCTCTGTATGGCTTGCCTGTTGGCAACAGGGCCAGCCGGGGCACAAACAGCGACTGGCACGATAACCGGTAGTATCTCTGACCCAAGCGGCGCGGCCATTGCCGGCGCGAAGGTTCAGATCACCAACACAGGCACCAACGCCCGCGCGGAAGTTACGACGAATAGCGAAGGCACTTATACGGCACTGCTGCTGCCGGTGGGCAGTTACAACGTACGCGTTGTGGCTACGGGATTCAAGACCTTCGAGCTGGATGGCATTCAACTCCAGGTGCAGCAACAGGCACAGGTCAACGCGTCGCTGCAGGTGGGTTCCATGACGGAATCCGTGGTGGTGCAGGGGGATGCATCGGTGGTGGAAACAACAACGTCCTCGATTGGCCGCGTGGTGGACAACAAACGGATTCTGGAATTGCCCCTCAACACCCGGAACGTCTACACGCTGGTGAATCTGACGCCGGGCGTGACGGGTTCGATCGGCAATGCGCATAACGGAGTGAGCTTCAGCGTGAATGGCTCCCGCACCGGCACGTTCGATGTCCTGGTGGACGGGTCGAGCGCCGCGTTCCCGACGGTGAACGGGTTCGCCGGACTTTCAGTGTTCCCTTCGGTGGATGCGGTGGCTGAGTTCAAGATGCAGGCGCAGAACTACAGCGCCGAATTCGGCCGGAGCATGACGGCGGTGTTGAACGTTGTCTACAAGTCCGGGACCAACTCGTTCCACGGTAGCGGCTATGAGTTCCTGCGGAACTCGGTGCTGGATGCGAACAACTTCTTTGCCAATCAACGCGGCGTGCCGCTGGCGAGCTTCAAACGAAACCAGTTCGGCGGCATGGTGAGCGGACCGGTGATCAAGAACCGCACCTTTTTCATGGGCGCCTATGAAGGGCTGCGGGAGCGGAGCTTCTCCGACCGGTTGACGACGGTGCCAACGGACCGGGAACGAACCGGTGACTTTAGCCAGACACGGGCAAGCGCCACACAGGTGATTGGCGTCTACGACCCGAATACGCTGCGGCCCAACCCGAACGGAACCGGTTCGATTCGCGACCAGTTCCCGGGCAATATGATTCCCGCTTCGCGGTTTGACGCGGTGGCGCGGAACGTGACGAACTACTTCCCGCGCGCCAATCAACCGGGCGATCCGGGCACAGGGCGGAACAACTTTTACAACAGCGGCGCGGCGGCCATCAACACGGACAATGCCGATATACGCATCGACCATAACCTGACCGACCAGCAGCGGCTGTTCGGCCGGTTCTCCTACCGCAAATCGTTCAACGGCCCGCCGCAGTTGTTTCCTGGCGAGTTGGGCGTGGCCGAGGGCCGGATCAACAACAACGACTTTGGACGCAATGTGGTGGTGGACTATACGAACTCGTTGAGCCCGTCGATGGTGCTGAACCTGCGGACTTCGTTTGCACGGAACCGATTCCTCTATGACAATCAGGGCCTGGACTTTGTGCCGTCTTCGCTGGGGCTACCGAAAGCGCTGGATACAGCAGTAGACCGCTTCATGTTCCCGCGTTTCGCCGTTTCCACGCAGACAGCGCTCGGCGGCGGAGACCACCGGCAGAGCGGCTTCAACAACTACGGCCTGTCGGGCAGCCTGAGCAAAGTGGCGGGCAAACATTCGTTGAAATACGGGTACGAAGGCCGGATGCTGCGGATCAACGTGTGGGAGGCTCGCGCGGCCGGGACCTTCAACTTCGGTGCGAATATGACGCAGGGGCCCAATCCGCTGAGCGCCAGTTCGACGGCCGGGTGGGGCTACGCTTCGTTCCTGCTGGGCACGGGAACGGATGGCAACTTTTACCAGAACTGGAAGAACGTGGCGGCGCAGAGTTTCTACCACGCGTTTTATGTGCAGGACGACTGGCGCGTGACGCGGAAACTGACCCTGAACCTGGGGCTGCGCTATGACTTCGACATGCCGCGCACGGAACGGTATAACCGCATGAGCTGGTTCGACCCGGACTTGACCTCGCCTCTGGCAGCCAAGGTACCGGCGTTCCCGAACTTGAAAGGCGGGTTACGGTTTGTCGGCGTGGACGGCAATAGCCGGTCCCAGTACACGGGCGACTACAACAACCTGGCGCCCCGTCTGGGTTTTGCTTACCAACTGAACGAGAAGACGGTGGTGCGCGGCGGCTTTGCCCAACTGTTTGGACCGAGCACACTGGCGGCGCAGGGCACCGTGGGTCCGTACGGATTCCGCGTGGAAACGCCCTGGGTGGCGAGCCTGGACAACGTTACGCCGTTGAACCTGCTGAGCAATCCGTTCCCCGCCGGATTCCAGCCAGTGCCGGGTTCTTCGCTGGGAGCGTTGACCGCCATTGGCAGCAACCTGGACGCTCCGCTGAGCAATACAAACACGCCCTACACGCTGCAGTACAACTTCACGGTGCAGCGCGAACTGCCCGGCGCGATTCTGCTGGAAGTGGCCTACGTGGGCAACCGGGGACGGCAGCTTTCCCGCGGCGGCGAAGGCGGCTATACGCTGAACCAGGTGAACCCGCAGTACCTGAGCCTGGGAACGCAGCTGAACCAACTGGTGGCCAATCCTTTCTTTGGACAGGGCGGCAGCGGCGTGGTGGCGAATGCGCAGGTTTCGCGGGCGCAGTTGCTGCGGCCGTATCCGCAGTTCGGGGCGATTTATCCGTTGTTCTCCCAGGGTGCAACGTCCGACTACAACTCGCTGCAGGTGACGTTCAGCAAGCGACTGTCGAAGGGCATTCTGTTCGAGGGCAGCTATGTGTGGTCCAAGACGCTGGACGAAGGCACCAGCTACCAGGACAGCTACAACACGCGCGGCAACCGGGCGATTTCCAGCGTGCACGTTCCGCAGCGGCTGGTGTTCAGCGGCGTGTATGAGTTGCCGTTTGGACGCGGACGGCATTTCGGCAATGGCATGTCGCGGTGGCTGGACCTGGCGGCGGGCGGGTGGCAGGTGAATGGGATCTGGACGGTGCAGTCCGGCGCGCTGCTCGGCATTAGCGCCACGAACCAGGCGGGACTGTTTACCGAAGCGATCCGCGCGAACACGAATGGCGTGAGCGCGGCGCAGAGCGGGGACGCGCACCAGCGGCTGGACCGATGGTTCGACACGTCCACGTTCAGCCAGCCGGCGCCGTTTACGCTGGGCAACCTGGGTCCGCTGGTCAATGGGTTGCGCGGACACCACATCAACAACCTGGACGCCTCCATCTTCAAACAGTTCGCGATTACGGAGAAGTTCCGGTTGCAGTTCCGGGCCGAAGCCTTCAATGCGCTGAACCGGGTGCGGTTCGGCAATCCGAACACCACGGTGACCGCAGGCGCAAACTTTGGGCGGGTGACCACGCAGTCCAATGACCCACGGCAGATGCAGTTCGGTTTGAAGTTGATCTGGTAGCGACTATTCGCTGGCGGCGGGGGTTGCCTCCGCCGCCAGGTTCCGCAGGTGATCGTAGCTGTAGATACCGGCGTTGTGGCCGTCGTTCCAATAGATGCGCACGGCATAGTTGCCGACCGCCTCCACGGATTCCATCTTGAGCTTGGGCTGGAACATGCGAAGGGGGTTGGTGTCCGGCTCCCACTTTTGCGGCGGCGTGCCGTGCGCGCCGGTGCAGGTGGCACAGGGGCATTCCCGGCGGAGACGTTCGAGGCCAAGCGACGAGTGGGTCCCGTCGACCCAATCGATTTCTATGCCCTTGGATTTACTGATTGCGATATGTTCCGGTTCGGCGTTCATGGGGTGTTTACTGCACGCGTTCGACGTCGCGGATGCCGCTGATGCGGCGGACGGCGGCGACAACGCGCTCCAACTGTTTCTTGTCTTTGACGTCGAGCGTCATGCTGATGATGGCGCTGCCGTCGCCGCGCTGTTCGTCGGGCTGCGCTTCGAGCGCCTTGATGTTGCTGCCTTCGTGGAAGACGACGCTGGTGAGGTGGCTGAGAATGCCAGGGCGATCATCGGCATAGGCCGTTAGACGGACGGCGAAGGTGTCTTCCGTAGCGCGGACCCATTCGACGGCGATCTTCCGCTCCACTTCGTACATGAGGTTCTGCACGTTGGCACAGTTGACGGCATGCACGGCCACGCCTTTGCCGCGGGTGATGTAGCCGACGATCTGTTCGCCACGGATGGGATTGCAGCACTTGGCGCGGTAGACCATGACATCGTCTACGCCCTTGACCTTGAGAACGAGGTCCTTGGCGTCGACTCCGCGATCCGGGTGCGGAGCCGGGGCGGAGGCAGGTTCGGCAGGCGCGGACGCGCGTTCGGAGGCTTCCACCTGCTCCGGCGCAAGCTTCACGAGTACTTGCCGCGCGGAGAACTTCCCGTAGCCGAGGGCCGCGTGGAGGTCTTCCATTTTGGGGAAGCCATACTCGTTGGCTACGGCCTGGAGTTGCTCCTTGTTCACCTTCCTCCACTGCACACCGAGGCGGCGGGCCTCTTTCTCGAGGTATTTCTCCCCGATTTCGACGGCCTTGGCCCGTTCGGTGGTGTTGATGACCGCCTTGATCTTGTTGCGGGCCTTGGAGGTCTTGGCGATCGACAACCAGTCTTTGCTGGGCAGGTGGCCCTGCTGCGTAAGGATGTCCACCACGTCGCCATTTTTGAGGGTGTACTTGAGGGGGACGATGCGGCCGTTGACCTTTGCCCCGACGCAGAGGTTACCGACTTCGGTATGGATGGCGTAGGCGAAATCGATGGGCGTGGCTTCGCGGGGCAGTACGATGACCTTGCCCTTGGGGGTGAATGTGTAGACTTCTTCCGGATACAGATCGACCTTGAGAGTCGACATGAACTCGCCGGGGTCGCGCATTTCGCGCTGCCATTCGACGAGTTGGCGGAGCCAAGTCATTTGCTGCTCGTCGTGAAAGCCCTTGTTGCCTTCTTTGTACTTCCAGTGCGCCGCGATGCCGTCTTCGGCGATGCGGTGCATCTCTTCGGTGCGGATCTGCACTTCGAAGGGTTGGCCGCCGGGTCCGATGACTGAGGTATGAAGCGACTGGTAGAGGTTGGGCCTGGGAATCGCGATGAAGTCTTTAATACGGCCGGGAATGGGATGCCATTCGCCGTGCAGGGTGCCGAGGGCGGCGTAGCAGTTCTTAACCGAGTCAGTAATGATGCGGATGGCGAGCAGATCATAGACCTGATCGATGCCGATCTTCTGCCGCTTCAATTTCTGCCAAATGCTATAGGGACGCTTGAGCCGGGCTTCGATACGGGCGGGGATGTCTTCTCGCCGAAGCTTTATTTCGACCGCCGCGCGAATTTCGCCCAAGAGTCCTTCATTCGCTTTGCGTTTGGAGTTGATCGCTTCCAGAATTTCGCCGAAGGCCTGGGGGTCCGTATATTGGAAGCCAAGGTCTTCGAGTTCGGCGCGGACCTTACCCATACCAAGGCGGTGGGCGATGGGCGCGTAGATTTCGAGCGTTTCCTGGGCGATACGCTCCTGGCGATCCCGGGGAAGCGCGCCGAGGGTGCGCATGTTATGCAGGCGATCCGCCAACTTGACGAGGACAACCCGGATGTCCTTGACCATGGCGAGCAGCATCTTGCGGACGCTTTCCGCCTGGCGTTCCTCGCGAGAGTAAAGCTTGAGCTTGGCGAGTTTGGTGACGCCGTCGACACAGGCGGCGACGTCATCGCCGAATTGGCGGCGGATCTCCTCCACCGTAACGCCGGTATCTTCCACGACATCGTGGAGAATGCCGGTGATGAGACACGTACGGTCCGTAGTCATGTCGGCCAGGATATGGGCGACTTCGAGAGGGTGAACCAAGTACGGCTCCCCGGACTTGCGCAACTGGCCGGCGTGCATGCGGAGAGCCAGATCGTAAGCGGCGCGCAAAGGGGCTGTATCTTCGCCTGCGTGCGTGCGGTTGAACTTTTCGAGAAGGGACTGAAAGAGGGATTCGAGAACGGGGTCGGCAGGCGCAGGAGTTTCGCCCGATGGAGGTACGGGATGTGGAGGATCAGACAACTTGGCCGGTTGACTCACCTTGTAGCGCCCCTATATTTACAGGGTACACACAAGACGAGGCAACCGGCCATGGATACGAGCGAAAGAATAGCGATTACTTTGCGTCGGCCTTGATGCCCTGCGCCGCCTTCTTTTCGGCTTCTTCAGCCTTGCGCTTCTTGGCGTCGAGGGTCTTTTGCACGAATTCGTCGGCGATCGCGATTTCCTTTTTGTAGTCTTCGGTAGTGTCGGCGAGGTCGGCAAGTTCGCGGTGCATCAGGTTGAGATAGGCGAGAGCGTCGTCGTAGTTGGCGTCGATGGCGACGGCCTTTTCGAGCGAAGCAATTCCGTCCTGCACGACGGCGAAGTTCTTCGCTTTGACTTCCTCGCGAACCTTTTTATCCTTCAGCGGGCCGGGATCTTCGGGCTTCATGCTCAGCTTGGCACGAGCTTCGCCACGAACGGGGTAGGCCTTGCCCCAGGCGATGACGCCGAGGGTGTACAGGGCTTCCTTGTTCTGCGGGTCCACTTTGAGGAGCCGTTCGTTCCATTCTTTGGCGATATCGAACTTCTTCTGGTTGTAGTAGATCGATCCGATGGAAGCGATGGCGAGCTTATCGTTGGGGTCCTTATCCAAAACCTGCTTGAAGTTGTCTTCGGCAGCCTTGGCATATTTGTTGTTCTCTTCCGAGTCAGCGCCAGGGATCCACTGGCTCATATAGGCGGTGGCCAGATAGAGCCGGGCAGTGGAAAAGTCAGGATCGAGTTCAATCGCCTGCTGGAAGTACTTGACGGCCTCCGCGTACTTGGCCGCCTTGTATTCGCGGACGCCCTTGTTGAGGTTGTCGCGGGAGCGGAGGCGGTTACAGCCAGCCGTGGAGAGGACAAGGACCAGAGCGGCAAGTGCGGTTGTGGCGCGTTGGATGTTCAATTTCACGCGAAATCTCCTTCAATTACGAACTGGTCCGTATTACTGTCCGGCTTCGATCTTGGGGGTCATGAGACCGACCTTGTCGATGCCAGCGCCCTTGGCCGCGTCAATCGCCTTGGCGACGGTCTCGAATTCGAGATCGGGATCACCCTTCACGAAAACCACGCGCTCTGCGCGGGTCTTGAAGACTTCCGTGAGACGGGGTCCGAGAGCGTCTTCGGTGACCGGCTCGGTGTTGATCAGCATGGACTTATCTTTATTAATGCTGATAACGACGGTACGATCCTGATTCGGCGGCGGGGGCGGCGCATTCGGGGGCGGCGGTTGCGGAACGAGCGCATCGAGGCCCTTCGGCGTGAGCGGCGTGATGACCATGAAGATAATCAGCAGCACCAGCAGCACGTCGATGAGAGGCGTCATGTTGATGTCGGCGGAGGGACCTCCCCCACTGCCCATTGCCATTGCCATAGTAGTGCTCCTTTAGGAAATGAATATCGGAATGATGGCCTTGAGCGGGTTAGATACCGGCCGGGGGCGCAGAGCCGGGGGCGCCGGCTTCTTTAATCTGGTCGGTGAGAAGACCGAGTTGGTCCACGCCAAAGCCGCGCAGGTTATCGATAACTTCCACGACGCGTTCATAGCGGGCGCGGGAGTCATTTTTGAGATACACGGTCTTATCGAGCTTGGCAGTGAGGCGGTCCTTCACTTTGACGCCGAGGTCAGTGAGGTTGGTGAACTGGTCGGTACCCAGATAAACCTTGCCGTCCCGAGCGACAGAGACGAGGATGGCATCATCCTTGTCGGCGGCGGACATGGCGATCGGGTTTTTGGTTTTCGCAAGTTCCACGCTGATGCCTTTGGAAAGCATCGGCGTGATGACCATGAAGATGATCAGCATGACGAGCATCACGTCCACCATCGGGGTGACGTTGATGTCGGCCATGGCGCCAAATTTCTTTTTCTTTTTCTTGGAATGGGAACCGGACATACAATCTCCTTTGGTACCGGAGGGCGGAGGGAGTACCTCCGCCGCACGCGGGATTCAACTCGCCAGGTGGCGGAAAGGGAGAACGAGATCGGGGGAAGCTTAGTGCTTCGCTCCGGTCTTCTGCATCCGCTTGATGAAATAGTCAACCAGCTCCGAGGAGGAGTTGCCCATTTCGACGGTGAACGATTCCATACGGCCGTTGAAGTAGTTGAACATCATGACGGCCGGGATGGCGACGAACAGACCGATAGCGGTGGTAACCAGAGCTTCCGAAATACCGCCGGCGACAGCGCCGAGACCGGTGGACTTTTCCGAAGCGATGCCTTTGAACGCATTGATGATGCCGACGACGGTACCGAACAGACCGACGAACGGACCGGTGGAACCGATGGTGGCCAGCGAGCTGATGCCGCGCTTCAGTTCAGCGGAGACGATGGCTTCGGCGCGCTCCAGAGCGCGGCGGGAAGCTTCGATCGTTTCACCGGAGAGTTCGGAAGAGGCATTGTGAGACTGGAATTCCTGGAGGCCGGCAACGACGACTTTGGCCAGGTGGGACTTCTTGTAACGGTCAGCAATCTTGATGGCTTCATCGAGCTTGCCTTCGCGAAGGGCGCCAGCGACGGCGGGCGCAAACTTGCGAGATTCGCTGCGAGCAGCATTGTACGCAATCAGGCGGTCGATCATCACGCCAATGGACCAGGCGGACATGATGAAGAGGACGATGACGACGGCCTTGGCGAGCCAGCCCATCTGTGC
>DASTML010000175.1:0-26276 GCA_035714175.1 Bryobacteraceae bacterium
TGAAAGGCGTCGTAATTCCTGCCTGCTCAATCCAGGTCATTCCATATCCGCCCCGAATCACAAACGAGTCCGCAATCCGGTAGGCCATGCCGAAGCGCGGCGCAAAGTTCTTCTTCTCGAGATTCCGGGCTGTATCGGGGAATCCGTTCACCCCGAAATAGTCCAGAACTTGTGTTTTTAGATTGAAAACTGCGCCCTGGTTGTCCAGCACCGTGGATGGAAGGTTCAGTGTGTAACGGACGCCAAGGTTCAGCGTCAACCGGCGGGAAACGCGCCAGTCGTCCTGCAGAAAAAATTCCGCAATCTTGGCGCGTGGCCGAATCGCCGTGGGTTGAGAATCTATGCTGAAGCGTCCCACCTGCCCCAGTAGAAACGAGGCGTAGCTATTGCCCGTATTGGCGGCCACTGCTCCCGCCGGCGAAAGTCCTCCCGTGAAAATGTTGGTGAACTGGAAATTTCCTGTCGGGCTCGGAGGTTGCAATACATCTAATGTCTGTAGCCGTATATCGGTTCCCGCCTTCAGACTGTGCTTCCCGCGCGTCCAGGAGAGATTGTCGATCAGCTGTGTCACGGAAGTAGTGAAGTCAGCGTTGCCGCTCGCCGGCGGGCCAATCTGCTGGAGGCCGACGATATCGAAAGTGGGCAGCACGTCGGAGAACGAACTCGCCGGGATATTTGGAACCAGCGTGGTTTGGCCCGTGCGCATCGAACTGCGCGAAAACTTCCTCCTCGTATAGCCGAATCGGAGTTGGTTCACCGAACTGGTGCTTACATTCCAAGTGTGTTCGGCGGCAATACTGTCGGCGCGCGTGAGCGTGTTGCCGATCACCCCGGTTGTCAGATTCCCGCTTCCATCCGGTAGGGGCGTTGTAGGCCGGCTATCGTCGCGAAGGAAGGAATAGCGTCCAAAAAGCCGGTGCCGCGCGCCGAAATAGCGGTCCAGCCGTCCGTCAAACTGGTCGGCTGCCGTGTCGTCGTTTCCCAACCGGCGGTAGTTGTTGGCGGCGGCTTCGGCGCCTGTCGCCATGAAGACATTCGGGACCGGATAACGGTCCGCCAGGGCCAATGCGACACGGTCAATCCGCGCCGCTGGTACTACATTGCCGGCGAACGGGTCGCGTGCATACCCAGCATCGGTCCGTCTCGTCGTGGCCGGATCAAAGAGTGCATTGTTGAACGTGCCGCGCCGCTGTGCCGTCGTAGGCACGGTACTCGTGCGGATAACGCCCGTATTCAGCCGGGTCCCCTGCCAGTCCGCGAAGAAAAACGTCTTATTTTTCTGGATGGGCCCGCCAATGACAAATCCATACTGATTCCTGCGGAACCTTGGTTTATCCCCCGTAGTGGCAAACAGATTTCTCGCGTTCAACTTTTCATTCCGGAAAAACTCAAATAGGGAGCCATGCAACGCGTTTGTCCCGGATTTCTGATTCACCATCACCACTCCGCCGTTGGATCGCCCATATTCCGCGGAGTAGCTATTGATCTCCACCCGAAACTCATCAATAGCGTCGACAACCGGGTATAGGGCCACCTGTCCGGGTTCCGGCTGCAATACGCTAATGCCGTCGTAGATATACTCATTCACCCGCGGCCTACTCCCGTTGATTCGCGGCAGCAGGTTGCCGGGCGGCAGGCTCACCCCGGGCGACAGCGCAATCAGCGGCACAAAGTTCCTCCCATCCAACGGCAGATTGACGATCTTTCTCTGTTCCACCACAAAGCTCGCCGTGCCTCGCGCCGATTGCAGCAACGGCGCTTCGCCGGTTACTTCGACGGACTGACTGCGGTCCCCAATCTGCAGGGCAAGGTCGAGCGTTACGCGGCCGCCCACTGCTAGGCTCACCCCGTCCCGCCGCAGGGGAGCAAATCCGTCCTTGTTCGCCCGTATGCTGTACACGCCGGCCGGTACGGCCAGAAACTGCCACGCTCCATCCTCCGCGCTCAGCGAGTGGGACGTAAGTCCCGTAGAAGTGTTCGTCAACTGGACATCCACTCCCCGTACGGTCAATCCGGCAGGATCACGAACAGTTCCGATGAGTTCTACTTTGGTGGATTGCGCAGGCAGGGACAGGCCAATGGATAGAAGTACGGCAAAGCGGCAAAGGGAATAGGACACGACAGTGTCAGCTTAACATTACGAGTGGATACCTAGGACGACGTTGTCGTGGTTGAATTACGTTCTTTCACGAATCGAACTGTTTCCGCGAACGACATCGGATATCCAAAGAGAAACCCCTGCGCCTCGTCGCACTGGGCGCGCCGTACCAACTCCAACTGCCGCTCCGTCTCGATGCCCTCCGCCGTAATCTGCAAGCCCATCGCATGAGCAATCCCCACAATTGCCTGCAGCAGCGCAAAGTCGGCCGCTCCGGGCGTACCTTTCGGTAGGAAGGACCGGTCCAGTTTCACCCGGTCCACCGGCAACTCTCGAAGAGAAGCCAACGACGAATACCCGGTCCCAAAATCGTCAATCGAAAGAGCGATTCCCATCTCTTTTACCTCCCGGATAAACGGCCGGCCGTTCTCCAGGGTTTGGGGCGAACTCTCAGTGATTTCGATCTCCATCCCGGCGGCCGGCACCGGGAACTCCCCCAGAATGTTTCGCAACACGCCGGAGAATCCGCCGCGGGTCAACTGCCTCGCTGAAATGTTTATGCTGAGCCGCGGCGCGGGTATTCCGGCGTCTGCCCAATACTGCCAGTCCCTGCAAGCCATCCGCAGCACCGCTTCTCCGAGTTGTTCAATCAGGCCCGCATCCTCCGCCACGGGAACAAACCGGTCCGGGTTCAGCACGCCGCGTTCCGGATGCTGCCACCGCACCAGGGCTTCGACGCCCGCCACTCCGCCGTCCCGCAACGACACGGTCGGTTGATAGAGCAGCACCAGTTGACTGGACGCGAATGCCCTGCGGATCTCTTGCTCTAATTCATACCGCTCCGTCCGGGGCCGCGCCAGTACGCCCGTATAGCGTCGGCAACTGTTCGGGCCCTCCCGCTTGGCGTCGTACATAGCCGCGTCTGCCGCCAGCAGCAACGCCTCGCGCCGTTGCCCGTCGGACGGATAGCGACTGACTCCTACGCTCGCCGTCGTTATAATCCCCCCAAGATCCGTCATCACCGGCTCGGCGATCACCTCCCGCACCAATCGTCCAAACCGCACAACATCGTCGTCGCCCGCCATTCTCTGCGACAGGATGACAAACTCGTCTCCGCCCAGCCTTGCCGCAAAGTCGCTCTCCTGCAGCAGGCCTCGCAGCCGGTCTGACGTTGTTCGAAGTACGAGGTCACCGCGCGTGTGCCCCTTGGACTCATTGACAAGCTGAAATTTATCCAGGTCGATGTAAAAAATAAAGAACGGATGCGGAGTGGCTGTCCATTCATCCATCCGCTGATGAAACAGCAGGCGATTGGGCAGGCCGGTCAGCGCATCATGATGCGTGAGAAAGTCCAACTCGGCCTCCATCCGGCGCAGAGGCGTGATGTCGGAGAACGTAAATACGACCGCTGACACCGTGGACTCATCCATCACCGGAATCACGGTCAGTGAGATCGACAATGGAACTCCGTCGCGTCGCGGACACTGCGTCTCTCCTTGCCAGCGCATGGTGGTCGGGAGTGATGCGGGAAACCCTGCTTCGAAGATCTCGCGCACGTCCCTGCCGATGCAATCCTCTTTCGTATACCCGGTCATACGCTCAAAGGCGGGATTCAGGGTGGTCACGCGCAACGCAGGCGAAGCGATCACAATCGCATCGGCAATGTTTTCAAACAGCGCGGCGGCCTGCTGCAACTGCCGTTCGTTTTCCATTGAGACAGTCACATTGCGCAGGGTACCGACGGTGTGATGCCTTCTCTCGGGCGACGGATCCGCAGCCGCGAACATTTGGATCCACCGCACTGCCCGGTCATCCCCCAGGTATCGGAACGTCAGATTCCGTGCTGCCGGCCCGTCCTCGGGTTCGCCAAGAAAGGCATCCACTTCGCACCTGTCCTCGTCCGCGACTCCCGATAGCATCGAATCAATCGTCCGGATTGTGGCCGATGCATGACCCAGCACCTCTCCGGTGTCGCCGGTCGTCTCCACGGAATCGGTGCGCCGGTCCCAGTCCCATACGGCCAGCGCCGATGCTCTCATCGCCAATCGCAATCGGTGTTCAGATTGGCACAGTTGCTTGTCGAAGCCGTGTCGCGAGATCGCAATCTGCAGCGTTGCATGCAACTCGGCCGCTTGCACCGGCTTCACCAGATAGCTATACGCGCGGCATTGGCTCGCCCGCCGGATCGTCTCATCTTCGGTGTATGAGGTCAGGAACACGATGGGCGTCCCGGAGTCGGCCTCAATCTGCCGCGCCGCTTCAATCCCGTCCACATCGCCGGATAGCCGGATGTCCATAAGTACGATATCGGGGGAGGTCGTGCGTGCCTGCTGTACGGCTGTCTTTGCAGTGGCCGCGGTCCCGGTCACCGTGTAGCCCCGTTCCTCCAGCATCTGGCGTATAGTCATGGCAATAATCCGTTCGTCTTCCACCACCAGGACCCGAGCCGGTATCATTCGCCCTCCTCGATTTCTAACGGGAACGCCAACGCAAAACACGCGCCCGCCTCCCTCGGCACAATTTCCAATTCGGCCCCCAGTTGGCTGGCTAACTCTCTGGCCAGCGTTAACCCCAGAGTCGGTGAAGTCTGCAGGCGCAGCCCTGCGGGCAACCCCACGCCGTCATCCTCTACGCAGACGCGCACTCGCTTTCCGAAATGTGTTCGCTGGACGGTCAACGTGACCGATCCTTTCCGCGCGCCCGGAAAGCCGTGTTTCAGGCTATTGGTAAGCAGTTCGTTCACCAGCAGCCCGCATGGAATGGCACGGTTCAGGTCCAGGCTCACCTCTTCAAGGTCCGCCACAAACGTCACATCGTTGGTCCCGCCCATGTATCCGCCCCAAAGCAGATTGCCGAGCCGTGCCAAATAGCGGTCTAGCCGGATCGACGAAAAGTCGCGTCCTTCGTACAGCAACTCGTGAATCAAGGACATCGACTGCACGCGGCTCTGGCTTTGCACCAGCAACTCTCGCAAGGCCGGATCCTTGGTTTGTCCCGCCTGCAGTTGCAGGAGCCCGGATATAATCTGCAGATTGTTTTTCACGCGGTGGTGAATTTCATTCAGGAGAATCGTCTTTTCCGTAAGCGCGATTTCCAGTTGCCGCGCATTCCGCTTTCGTTCCGTGATGTCGACGATCGCACTCAGTACGAACATCCCTTCGTCCGTTTCCACCGGATTCAACCCAATCTCCACGGGGAATTCGCTGCCGTCTTTCCGCACCGCGAACAGGTCCCGCCCGGCCCCCATCCGCCTGGCTTCCGGCCGGAGCAGAAAGCCTTCGCGGGTTTCCGGGTGTTTAGCACGGTAACGGTCCGGCACCAATACTTCGATCGGGCTCTCCAGTAGTTCCGCTCGCGCATAGCCAAATAGCTTCTCCGTTTCGCTGTTCACCAACACAATGAACCCTCGCCGGTCGGTCATCACCATGGCCATGGGGGCGGATTCCACCGTTGCGCGAAACCGCGCCTCCAGCAGTTTGCGTTGCGTCAGGTTGACGATTGCGCTTAATACGAAGAGTCCCTCTTCGGTGCCGATCGGCTTCAATCCGATTTCGATCGGGAATTCTCCCCCGTCCTTCCGCAGTCCGAATAGTTCGCGTCCGGCGCCCATCAGCCGCGACTGCGGTTCCACATAGAACGCGGAGCGATAGGCCGGGTGCAATCCCCGGTAGCGGGGCGGAATCAAAATTTCCACCGACTGTCCTAGCAACTCGCTGCGGTTGTAATCAAACAGCGCTTCAGCTTCCGCGTTTACCAGCACAATCAACCCCGCACGGTCGATCATAACCATGGCAACCGGAGCCGATTCCACGATTTCGCGGAGTAGGGTGGGAGATTGGATTGGGTCGTACCGGTCCGTCATAGGGTCTCTCTGATCGGAATGCCGCCAAGTCAATGTACAAGGGAAAGTCAGGCCGCGCGAGGCGGGGGATAGTCTTCTAAATCCTACCGGATAAAATAGGGGCAAATGTTGGATCGGCGCGAATTTCTGGTTCTGGCCGCTGCCGCCCGCGCGGCAGCCCAATCGGCCTCTGCTCCTGCCATACGGGAGACCCACTTCCCCAACCGTCTCTGCCAGTTTGTCTGGAGAAACTGGGAACTGGCAAACCTGGATCGGATAGCGGCCGTTGCCGGCGCCACCCCTTCGCAAATTGCCTTCTTGGCCGCCGCCATGGGGCTCCCTCCGAAGCGGAAACTTAGCGATGATCAGCTTCGCCGCATCTACGTCTCTGTCATCAGACAGAATTGGCACCTGCTGCCGAAGACGCAACTCACCCAATTGCTCGGTTGGACCCCGCAGCGCCTGGCTTTTACGCTCAAGGAAGACGATTTTCTCGATGTCAAACTGGGCCCGAAACTACCGTGCCAGCCCGTGCGCTACGCAGCCTTGACTGCCGCCGAAGCAAGTGTCGCGGCCGGAATCAAGCGTGCCGTCCTGGACGTGTTCGGCAAGGAACTGGACCGCAAGGGGACGGATATCTGCGGCTTCGTCGCCGAACTGAGTGACCCGGGCAACCCCCTCATCCGGCCTCACGCCGAAACCTGGCATCTCGCCCCAATCGATGATCCGCGTCTTCGCCGCGCCGGTGAACGCTTTCACCGGTTTCTGCTCGAAAGCTTTCAAGTCCGCACCGGTCCCGGAAAGTCCATCGTCCTAGCCCTGACGCCGGACCTTGCCGGCTCCCGTACCACCGTCGACTCTGCCGGCATACGCATTGAAGCGTCTGATATGGCGGAGCTTCATCAGGCTATTTACGCTGTGCAGGATCGTATGGAGGAGGCCGAATCGCCCATTCTGCCCCCGGGTGTGACGTTACGCAAAACCGTCTGGTCTCCTCGCTACCTCTATTCCTATTTTGCTCTTTACGGTGACCCTCTTCTGGAGCCGGAAGCCGACCCATTTCCCGACGCCTATCTGGAGAAATTGGCCCGTGCGGGCATCAATGGCGTCTGGCTGCAGGGCGTGCTTAACACGCTTGCTCCTTCCAAGCAGTTCCCAGAGTTCGGAACCGGCGCGGAGACGCGGCTGCGCAATCTGAATGAGCTAGTCCGCCGCGCTGCGGAGTATGGCGTCAAGGTCTATCTGTATCTGAATGAGCCCCGTGCGTTGCCGGCGGCCTTTTTTGCGAAGCGTCCGGAGATGCGAGGCTCTTCTCACCAGCAGCTTTATTCCATGTGCACCAGCCATCCCGCGGTGCGTGCTTGGATCACCGATTCCCTCGCCTACGTGTTTCGCGCCGTGCCGGAACTGGGAGGAGTCTTTACCATCTCCATGTCGGAGAATCACACGAACTGCTTCTCCCACGGGGGCGCCTGGCGTACCGCCGCTCCCACTGCCGGGGACTGTCCCCGCTGCACCCGGCGCGACAGTTGGGATGTCCTGGCGGAGCTCTTCATCGCGATGCGCGACGGCATCCGGCAGGGCAGTGCCACAGCGGATGTCATTCACTACGATTGGGGCTGGCCGGACAGCATGGTTCCTCCCCTGCTCGCCAAACTGCCGCCCGATACCCGCATTGTCAGCATCAGCGAATGGAGCCTGCCCGTTGAACGCGGCGGCGTCAAAAACACGGTAGGCGAATACTCCATCTCCGTCATTGGTCCGGGGCCGCGTGCGACCCGCAACTGGGCGCTCGCCTCTCGCGCGGGAATGACGAACCTGGCAAAAGTACAATTCAACAACACTTGGGAAATCTCCGCGGTTCCTTACATCCCAGTTCCTCAACTTATCCTCCGGCACTGTGAGAATCTACGCCGCGCCGGCATCAGTGGACTCATGGCCGCCTGGACCTGCGGCGGTTACCCCTCACCCAATCTAAATGCCGCCAAAGCGTACTATGCAGACCCGCCCCCGGACTTCGACGTAACGCTGGACCGCGCCGCCCGTCAGCGGTACGGACCCGTTGGCGCTCCGCACGCCATCGCCGCCTGGGAACGGTTCTCTTCTGCGTTTCAGCAATTTCCTTACGGTGTCGCCATCTATATCATCCCCGTCCAGCATGGCCCGGCCAATCTCCTTCGGCTCCATCCCACGGGCCACAAACCAGGCATGATTTTGTTTCCTCACGATGCGCTCAAGGCATGGTGTGGACGCTACCCGCCGGAGGTGGTCCAGTCGCAATTTGCGGCCTTGGCCACGCAGTGGTCGGAAGGACTGCCCCTGCTAGAGAAAGCTGTCGCCGCCGCCTCGCCGGGTAAGCAACGCAATGCCGCCATGGACCTTGCCATCGCTCGCACCTGTTTCCACCATTTCCAGAGCGTTGCCAATCAGGTGGAGTTCTATCGCCTCCGTGGCGACATTCGCGCCAACCGGAAGCGACTCCGTGAAATCGCCGAAAACGAAATCACCCTCGCTCGGGCACAATTTCCAATTGCCCGGGACTGGTCCGTCATCGGTTACGAGGCGTCGAATCACTACTACTACACGCCTCTGGACTTGGTCGAAAAAGTCTTGAACTGTCGCCGCATCCTTGCCGACCTGGCCGGACAAGGAAAAACTATCTCTGGCTCAGTTTCTGCGGCTCTGCCGTGAGCGAAAGAGCCATTGATGCCCAGGCTGTTCCCGCCGCGGAGATCCACTGGTCGTGCCCATACGGGAAACCGCTTTCGAAGTAGGGTTGAAGCCAAATGGCGCGGGTCTTAACATGCCATGCGCCGTCGGCGCCCTGTGTGCGCAGCAGGTAGGCGACGCCTTTTTGGTAGCTCTCAGCCTGCACCGGCATCTTGCCCGCAATATGTAGTGCATACAACGCCTGGCCAGTCGCATAGGCGTCGCTGCCCATTCCCGCCAATTGGCTCCAGCCGCCATCCGGCCTCTGCGTGCCTCGTAGCGTCTTGGCCGTGCGTTCCATGGCCGCGGATGAACCCTTGGCCCAGTGCAGCGCCAACAACTGGAACGCCCGCTCTTGCGTCGTCGCCGCCGATGCGCTTGCCAACCACGCAGCCGCTCGCGCCAACGCCCGCTCCGTGTCGGCCTGCTGTGCCGGCGGGGCATAGTGCCGAATAGCGTAGATCGCCATGGCCGTCGTCTGCATGTCGCCGGAGTTCATGGGGGGCCGCCGGCCGTCCGGCCCTTTCCAGTAGCCTTCGGCATTTTGCATCGCTCGCAGGTAATAGACGGTCGCATCCGTATACGCGTCGGGGCTCTTATGATTCAGATAGCGATCCACCATCTCCCAACCCATGCTGGAAACGGCGGCCGCCCCCAGATCGATCAACCGCTCCGGGCTGATGCCAGTCATCGCCACGGGAAGTTGTTCCAGTTCTTTCGGCGCAGGAATGCCTCGGTCCCGCGCAAGGCCAATTGCCGCGGAGGGTAGGTCTTGCGCGTGGCAGGAGTTGCATCCGGCGGTACGGATGAATGTGTGGCTCTGTTTTGCCAATAACTCCAGCGCCTGCGTAACGGCCACGGGAACGGAACGCGGTGCTGCTCCGTTTGCGGGAGCCACGCCGCCCGCCTTCCGGTCGGCCACTGGGACGCCCAATAGTCTGGCGGCCTCCGTATCGCCGCGTTTGGCGGCAAGGCTTCGCGCGGTCTCGCCTTCGCCCACGGCTTTTTCATCGGCGCCTGCTGCCAGCAGCATCTGAACAACCCGTGCATTCATGGTCTCGGAGGCGGCGGCATACATCAGCGGCGTGTAGCCGCGGTCGTCGGCGATGTTCACCTTGGCGTTCTTGTCCAGCAGCAGCCGTACGGAAGCTTCCGTGCCGGCCGTGGCTGCATTGGCCAACGCAGTCTCGTTCTTTTTGGTCGCGAGGTTTGCGTCAGCGCCCGTGGCCAGCAACAGTGCTACGGCTTGCGAATTCCGGCTGGCGGCGGCAGCCATCAGGGCCGTGCCGCCGGTTCCGCTTTGTGCGTGCGGATTGGCCTTTTTCGCGAGTAGGAGCTGCATGGCCTCCACGTCGCCGCGCCCGGCCGCCGCAATAAGCGGCGTCTGTCCGTTGGCTGTCGCCAAATTGGCATCGGCTCCCCGTTCCAGCAACAACCGCAGCGATGCGTTGCCGTTCCCCAGAGAAGCAGCTTGGTAGAGGAGTGAGCGTCCATCGGCCTGTCTTGCATTTACGTCAACCCCGGCGTCGATAATTTGCCGCAGCTTCGCCGCATCGTGAATAGCCCAATGCGCGGCAGTGGATCGCCGCTTATTGACCGCTTTGCCATCCGCCCCGGCTTGCAACAACTCTCCCACCATCTCCGCCGTTCCAAATGCGGCCGCATGGTGCAACGCCGTGGATCCGCCTGCATCCGCAGCCCGCGCCAGATCCGGGTAGGCGCCGAGCAGGCGCTTTACGTCGCTGGCCTGCCTTTCGCGAATTGAGCTAATTAGCAAGCGGAGCTTCGGGTCTACCGGCTTGGCTGGCGGTTCTGCCTGAATTTCGATTCGGAAATCCACGCCCTGATCGATCCAGGCACGCAATATACCTATCTCTTCCTCGCTCAGCGGGCCAGCGGGGGGCATCTGCATTCCTCCATCGCCGCTAACCAATCGCCGGATTAACTTACTCTCCGCACTTTTACCGGCAAGAATGACGGGCCCGTAATCCCCGCCGCGCATCGCGTTTTGCCGCTTATCCAGCCGCAGTCCTGACTGCTGCACATCTTCGCCATGACAGGAATGACATTTCTGTGCGAGGATCGGCTTTACGTGCTTCTCGTAGTCAATTTGTACCGTGGCTGCGGGGGGAAGCGTGAGTTGTTCAGTACTTTGTGCGGCCAGCGGCAGACAGAGTGCTGCTACGTAAGTCAATCGCATGAGGACCTTTTTTGTTTCGGCTCGTTTCATTTATTCGCTTCCGTTGGCCGAAGTCAAGCGCTTTGCGACTAATAATTTTGGGAAAGTAACCGAAATGCCCAACAGGAAGTCGGATGACCGTTAACTGGCCACCGGTGTTGGCGAAATGGCGCGTGAACCGTGCCGTCCCACTCGCATTTGTTGGGCTCCTGGCAGCCGGCACTTATCTCTACATCGATCCCTACCACCCACCCGGCCGGCCGTTGCGCATCGGTTTCTGGCCTGGGCCGCCGTTTGAAATTCTAGAACCCGATGGCCGCATATCCGGGCTCGGGCCGGATGTGGTGAGCGAAGCCGCCCATCGGCTGGGAATTCGGTTGGAGTGGGTTCGTCCCGTCGAAAAGCCGGAACTGGCGCTGCCCAACGGGACGGTGGATCTTTGGGGTTCTCTCTCGATTACGCCTGACCGGAGAGAACACATGTTTCTTACCCGGCCCTGGGCGGAGAGCAATTTTGGTTTGGTATCGCTTGCTGGGGATCCTCCCCGCCAGGAAACAGTTATCGGCGTCATGAATACGCCCATACCGCAACTGATGTTGCGGCGGGTGCGCCCGCTGGCCGTCGCCAGAACTTACCCGGACCGTACGTCGCTTTTTGATGCCTTGTGTAGCGGTGAAGTGTTTCAGGTGTTGATGGACCAGCGTTCCTTTGTGCAACAGGCCATGCTACGGACTCCTCGTTGTGTGGGCGCCGCATTTGCCGTGCACACCTTGCCGGAGACGCGAACCGAGATTGCCACGGCCGCTGCGCCCGGAATGGAGCGGCACGCCCGCGCCATCCGGAATGAGATTGACCGCATGGCCCTGGACGGTACGCTTGGCCGTCTCACCGCCCGTTACGCCGTTGGCTTAGGCAGTACGGAGTGGTTGTTGCAGCTAAGTGAGGCGGAGCGCCGCCAGCGGCTGCTCTTGATCGGAATCGGACTCGCCCTTTTGGCCGCGATGGGCACAGCCTGGCAGGTCCGGCGGGTGCGGGCGGCGCGAGTGGAGGCGGAACGGGCCAATCAGGCAAAATCGGAGTTCCTGGCAACCATGAGCCATGAGATCCGGACGCCGATGAATGGCGTAATTGGGCTTACGAATCTACTGTTGGAGACCACGCTCACCTCGGAGCAGCGAGAAATGGGAGTGTCGATCCATACCTCGGCGGAATCGCTGATGTCGATCCTGAATGACATTCTGGACCTGTCGAAGATCGAGTCCGGGGGAATTGTTCTGGAGTCCGCTCCGTTTTCGCCCCGGGATCTGGCGCGGGCCGTCATGGACGAATGGGCGGCGATCGCTGCGGCAAAATCCTTGGAAATGAGAGTGGATGCTGCTCCGGATGTTCCTGAGTGGGTGATCGGGGACGCTGCTCGTCTGCGGCAGGTCCTTCGCAATCTCGTGGGCAATGCGATTAAGTTCACCGAACGCGGTTTCGTTCATATGCGTTGGGAGTCCTCGGGGCGCACGGCGCAAGGCGTTGTCCTCCGTCTGCTTGTCAGCGATTCCGGTGTGGGTATTCCGGCGGGCAAGACGGAACTGATTTTTGAACGCTTCCGGCAGGCGGACGCGACCACCACGCGCCGTTTCGGAGGCACCGGGCTTGGGCTGGCCATCTCCCGTCTGCTGATTCAGACGATGGGCGGTCATATCGGTGTGCAGAGCGAGGAACGACGAGGTTCCACGTTTTGGGTGGAACTTACCCTACCGGTAGCCAGCGGCCCGCCCGCCCAGTCGGAACTCCGCCGGGCCGCTGTGGAGCCATTGGAGTTTGCCCGCGCGCCGAGGGTGCTTCTGGTCGAGGACAACGCCGTCAACCGTAAGGTGGCCGAACGCACTCTAGTCCGTTTGGGCTGTCAGGTGACGATGGCGGCCAATGGCGTCGAGGCGTTGGCGCGATTCACCGTCGGCGGCTTCGATATGGTGTTCATGGACTGCCTGATGCCGGAGATGGATGGCTACGACGCCACGATCGCGATTCGCCGGACGGAACCGCCGGGCCGCCGGACACCCATCATCGCCATGACCGCCAGCGTTCTGGAGGAGGAACAGCGCCGCTGTACCGAAAGCGGGATGGATGATTTCATTCCCAAGCCTTGGCGTCCCGAACAACTCCGGGAGACGGTGATGCGCTGGTATCCGGTGGACGAGTTAGCTCCGGCGCCGTTAGAGGATTGATTTCGGCCGCGGCATCACCTGCACTGTGCCCGCGTTCTGAATATTGACGTGCATGCTCTGCAAGGACCTCAGCATAGACGACAGCTCCGGCCAGTCGGTATCGATCAGCGAGGCGGTCGATTCCAACATGTTCCTGTTGAGCAGGCTGACGAACAGTGAGACCAGTTCCGGGTCCCGCCAGCCTCGGGTAACTTCCTCTTCCAGCACGTGGGTGGCCTCTTCCACACTGAATGCCCGTTTGTAGGTCCGTTCCGTGATCAAGGCATCAAAAATGTCGACAATCTGCAAAATCCGGGCGAGAAGCGGAATCTGTTCCCCTCGGAGTCCGTCGGGATAGCCGGACCCGTCCCACTTTTCATGATGAGAGCGAATTATCGGCAACACGGGCGCGAGCGACTTCATGGGACGGCAAATCTCCTCCCCACGTACCGTATGTTGCTTCATAATGACCCATTCTGCATCTGTTAAGCGGTTATTTCCGTGCAAAATGCTGTCCGGAATTGACACTTTTCCGATGTCATGGAGGTATCCGCCGCGATACAACGCGACCAATTCGGGGCGTGATAGACCGAGCGCCACCCCGAGAGCTACCCCATAGGTCGCTAGCCGTTGACAGTGTTCGGCGGTGTAGGAGTCGCGAGCTTCTACTGCTTGAGCGAGGGCAAAAAGGATCGTTTCTGCCTCATCCAGCGAGTCAATAGCCGATTTATGGCGTAGTAAGGCCCGCACTCGCGCACGCAAGACCGATGGATGGAGCGGTTTCGTCAGGTATTCGTCGGCTCCCGCGTCGATGCCGAGCACTTCGTGCTCGGCCCCCTGCAGGCTCGTAATCATAAGAATCGGAAGGAGTTGTGTCTTGCGATTGCTCTTCAACCGGCGGCAGAACTCCGGCCCGCTAATATCGGGCATCATCATATCCAAAATCACCAGATCCACCGGCTGCCGCTCCAGAATCTCGAGCGCAGCCCTCCCCGTTGCCGCTTCGAAAAACTCGTACTGGCCCGCCGACCGGAGCATCCCCTTCGCCAGGCGACGGTTCACCTCCTGCGAATCCACCAACAGAAGCCGCCCGGCGCGGCCCCCTTCCAACATCGGTTCCGCCGAGAACCCCGCGTGAACTGCCGGATTTGACGCGAGGGCAGTCTCTACACTGGGCGTTTGCATCAGAAAATGGGTCACATTGCTGCTTTCAGGCACGACGTAGAGAGCCTCCTCTTGGTACTATCGGCCTGAGGGACCCAAATATTTAGGCGAACTCGGTAGGAATAGAACCTTAGATTTCTACCCGGAGAGTAGGGAGGATGGAAGATGCGATTTTGTCTGCTGCTGGCTCTGCTGGGGGCGGCTTTGGCGGCCGAGCCCTTGTCGAAAGGGGAGCGGGACCAGGCGATGAGCCATCTGCACGCCACGCGGAAGCAGGTTTTGGACGTTTTGCAGTCTGTTTCCGACGCCCAATGGACCTATAAGCCCGGCCCCACTCGCTGGAGCATCGCCGAATGCGCGGAACACATTGCGGAAACAGAGGTCATGCTCCGGGGCCTAGTCCAGCGCAACGCCAAAACGCTCCCTCTTGATGAGGCAAAACGAACCCAACATGCGACGGCCAAAGACGCGGCGGCCAAGGCGGTTCTTACGCAGATGACAGACCGTTCCAAACCCGCTTCCGCTCCGCAGGAAGTTCGTCCCACGGGCCGCTTCGCCTCCCGGTCCGCCCTCATTTCGGCTTTCTCGTCCCGCCGGGATGAGACCATACACTATGTGGAGTCCACGCAGGACGATCTACGCGGACGCTTCTTTTCCATGGGCCCGGACCGGGAGATGGATCTCTACGAGATGATCCTGATGATAAGCGGCCACGCCGAACGCCACTTGTTGCAGATGAAAGAAGTCATGGCGACGGCCGGTTATCCGAAGAAGTAACTCACACTTTGCGCGCCACCACCATGGTGACGTCGTCGGTTGGCGCGCATTCTCCTAGGAATGCGCGCAACTGACGCGCAATCTCCATTAGTACCTGATCCGCTGAGCGGCCCAGGCAGGCTGCCGCGATCTCCCCAACCGCGTCCTCCCCAAACTCCTCGCCCTTACTGTTAGCCGCCTCGGAGACGCCGTCGCTATACATGACGAGCAAATCGCCCGGTTCCAATCGAGTCTTGCCGCCCGAGTAGGTAATATTCGGCAGGATTCCGAGTACCGGTCCGCCCGCGGTAAGCAATTCGATCCGCCCGGATTGCCGGGCGATCACCGGCGCATTGTGTCCGGCGTTGGAGTATTCCATTTCGCCGGTGCGCGAGTCAATGACTGCAAAAAATCCGGTGATGAACTTGTTGTCCGGCGTGTTGGCTTTGATGGAGTGATTTAGCCGGCTGACCAGTCTTGCCACGTCGGTTTCCAACTCGCACAGCGCATGGACGCGGGCCTGCAGGCTGGACATAAGCAACGCCGCCGCCAATCCTTTACCGGAAACGTCGGCTACTACCACCAGCGTCCGTCCATCGGAGAGAGGCACATAGTCAAAGTAATCGCCTCCCACCGAACGGCAGGGCAGGGAACGGCCGGAGAGTTCCAGGCCCGGCAATGCGGGCGGGCACTGCGGGAACAGATTGCGCTGAATATCGGCGGCCTGTTCCAGATCGTGCATCATCAGCCGCTCGGCATGTTCCACTTCCACGAGCCGGGCGTGCTCAATGCGGATGGCGGCGATATTGGCAAAGACCGTCAGGAGGCTCAGCGCATCGGCATCGAACAAAAAACCCGGCGTTGGGGTATCGACGTACAGAATCCCGATTACCTGCGTTTCCGTTTGCAGCGGAACCGCCATCAGGCTTTTGATCTTCTGCTGCACGATGGTCTGAGACGAACGCAGCAGGGAATCGGACGTGGTGTCCTGGACCAGCAGCGAGGCACGCTCCCGCATCACCTTATCCCGCACCGCTGAGGAGACCCGGAATCCGTCGCCCTTGTGCACACGGGTGATGAGTTCTCCGCCTTCCAGCGTCATCAGAATGCCTCGCCGCGCCCCTACGGCGTCCAGAGCGAGATCGAGGGTAATTCCAAATAGAGTTTCGATGGGTTTGAAGGAAGCTAGCTCCCGTCCGGCACGAATGAGGGCCTCCATTCGCCGGTTCGCGCGTTCCAGTTCGCCGCCCACGGAGCCGACCGGCCGCGCGGAGAAGTTTGCGGAGTCGAGCCGGATGATGACCGTGGAGTCCGGACGCATGGGTGTACCCGCGTCGTCCTCCACGAACTCCATGGGGCTGGGCTGAGTACGCGGCGCCGTTCCCTTGTTTTTCTCAAACTCCATCACCTGCCGGCCCGCCACGATCCGGTCACCGGGCGAGAGGCGGTGTTCGCGGAGGAGGTTCTGCCCATTGACGGTCGTGCCATTCTTGCTGCCGAGGTCCCGGATGATCCAGGCGTCTCCGGTCCATTCGAACGAGCAGTGCTGGCGGCTGAGCATCGTATCGCCCGGCATGGGGAGATGCACGGACTCCGAGCGGCCCATGACAAAAGGAGACGCCTGCAGCCGGATGGGGCGTGCCCCGCCGTCCGGGCCGGTCAACAAGAGCTCAGCTTCAACAATGTCAGGCATGCGGCGCGGCTATACTGTGAAAGTATCTCATGTTGGGACAACGGGCTTGCCTATGGGTAAGACCTGATTTCGGATTGGAGAGGACGAATGAGCGCAACAATTAATAATCGGCAGAATGGCGACGTTTCGATCGTCGATATCGGAGGCAAGATTACGCTGGGCGAGGGTTCCGTCGCGATTCGTGATGCGGTGAAAACACTCGTGGCGGACGGCAAGAAGAAGATCGTCCTCAATCTTGGAGAAGTGACCTATATCGATAGCTCTGGGATCGGAGAACTCGTTTCGGCCTTCACAACGGTTTCCAACAGCGGCGGCAGCCTGAAGCTGCTTAACCTCACCAAGCGCGTGCAGGACCTGTTGCAGATCACAAAACTCTACACTGTGTTTGAAGTCTTCAATGACGAAGCCGCGGCGGTCGCCAGCTTTTAACGCACTGGACAGATTGCGGGGCCGGACCGTAGAGGTCCGGCCTTTCCCCTTTTTATGCCGGCCCTGACTGACCGGGATTCGATCCGCTCCCTTCTGGAGGCCGATTCCATTTGGAGCGTCTATGCGCTGGGCGATCTGCTCCCGGCCCTCTTTCCCCACACGCGCTGGTTTACGCCCGATTTGACGCTCGTGTTGCAGGTACATGATGCCTGTATCCTGTTCGCGCACGGTTCGGCCAGTGTATCCGAAGCGCTACGGCACGTCCGTTGGCCTGTCCATTTGCAAATACGGGAGCCAGCGCTCGCCGTCGTTGCCGCTCACGCCCGGGTCACTAGACAGAAACGGATGTGGCGAATGGGATGGCAGGGGGGGCCGTTGGAACCGGGCAGAGCGGGCCACGTTCGCCGGTTGACGATGGCGGATCTTCCGGCCCTCCAGCGCTTGTACGCCGATGGCGAAGCCTCCTCCGAGGCGCCGGACTTTTTTTATCCCTCCATGCTGGCGGACGGCGTCTTCTCCGGCGCATTCACGCCGGAAGGCGAACTGGCGGCGGCCGCGGGCACACACATTTACGCGCCGGAGGAGGGCGCCGCGGCGATTGGGAACGTTTACACCAGGCGGTCCCAGCGGGGACGGGGGTATGGCCGTGCGGCGACCGGAGCAACCTTGGCCGCGGTGGCTCACCTTCCCACCGTAGGCCTTAACGTACGGTGGGACAACGCGCCAGCGATTCACGTCTATGAGTCGCTGGGATTCCGCAAACACTGCGTCTTTTACGAAGCGCTTGCCGAAGCGCCGGCTACCACTGCAGCGCCAGATTAAACCGGAAGGCGCGGCCGTCGTTCAGCGTGTTCGTGATAAATCCGAACTCGGGCGCGCCTAATACGCTTCCGGGCTCGGCAAACTGTGGCGTGTTGAGCAGGTTGATGGATTCGCCGCGCAAGACAAGTTGCGTTTCCGCCGGGAGTTTCCAGGAACGGGTGATAGCCGCATTGACATTTCGAATCGGCCCTTTCCGGAAGACATTGGCTCCCAGGTTGCCGCTTTCCGCTCCGGTCTGGATGTAAGCGAACGCATTGCGCGGCAACAGCGCGACCGATGTATCCGGGTTTCCAATGGTCCGTCCCAGAACTTCCGGCAACAGCAGATTCGGACGGTCCGCGCCGTTGCCATCCACGTTCCCGAACCCCGGGCCATCCAGCGTGGTGACGTTAAAGGGCGTGCCCTGTTTGAGAAGGACCACGCTGCTTGCGGTCCACCCTTTCCAGGTATAAGACAGACGCGCCAGAAACGCATGCGGCTGGTCAAACTGGCTCCGGGCCTTTCGATCTTTGTGGGTTTCCCACTCACTCTGGCTGCGGGATAGACGCGAGTCGGCGTCATAGGCCGTGTTGGTGTAATCCGCTCCCAGATCGAGCGCTTTGCTGAACCAGTAGGCCGTATCCACGGTAAAGCCGTGGAAATTGGGAGTGACGAGAGTGAGCCGGCCCGCATCGAAGTAACCGCGCGAACCGTTGAGAACAATGCGAACATCGGCCAGCAGCGGATCGGGCCGGCGGCTGTTGATCGTCGCGGTGGTGAGCGGGATGCCTTCCACCGGATGCGCGCGGTTGGTGTACCACATGATAGGAATCTTGTGCGCACGGCTGCCGGTATAGCCCACCTGCATGCGCCAGCCCCCGCCAATGCCGCGTTCCCAACTGGCGTTGTATTGGTAGTGGTAGGGAGTAGCGACCCGCGGGTCCAGCAGGTATAGGTTTGGTTTCGGCGCTTCGCCGGAGCTTTGAAAGGGGTTGACCAACTCGGGCGCGAGAATCACCATCTTGACGCTTCCCGGCGGCGAGAGCCGGATTTGCGAGTAGGAAACGGGTAGGATCTCGCCGAAATGCACGCCGGCGGCGGCTCGCAGCACACCCCAGTTACCCGGGAGTCGCTGGGCGGCCCCGAAGCGCGGCGCCGCGTTGTTGCAGTCCGTTCCATAGGCGATCTGGTTCAACCCGTTTACTTCATTGGGCCTTCCAATACATTCCCAGCGCAGACCATAGTTGAGCGTGAGGTCCTTGGTGATTTTCCAATTGTCGCCGGCGTAGGCCGCGCCCATGGTCTGCCGGAATCCGCGCCACACGTTGCCGACCGAGGCCAGATATTGGGACGGAGTTCCCATGCGAAGGTTTTCAATGCCGGTACGGCCGAAATCGTTGGAGAAGGAGAAGTAGCCGCGATGGGAGTCCGTCTCCATGCCGTTGAACTGGCGGCGGATGAGCATCGCGCCCGCGGTCCACGTATGTTTGCCGCTGGTCCTTGTGTATCCCGCCTCTTGCCGATAGATATTCTGTGCGCGGTCAATGGGAATGGTCCCCAGCGGTCCCAGCGTTGTCAGGCCGGCGATCGCGACCATGGGGCCGACGGCATTTGGTTCCGAGACGAGCAGGGAACCGATCCGGTCAAACGCCGTGGTGATCTGCCAATGCGTGCCGGGCGCCCAAGTGATGCGCGCACGGTGGGAACGCGTGCGCGTATCCGGATTCTGTCCGGCAATGAGCTGAAACGCATCCACGGTTTGACTGGTGAATTGATATTGCGTCAAGATACGGCCGTGTTCCAACCGGATGGTTGCGTCGTTGCCGTCAATGGTCTGGGGCGCATTTGTGTTGAGCGCGCGGGGATTGATATCCGTGCGATTGGGGGGCAGGGACGGATAGGCAGCGAAAAAGCGATCTACGATCGCTCTTTTCGCCGGATCGTTGGTTAACGCGGTGCGCTCATCGGCGCGCGGGACAAGGACGTTGCCATTCACCTGTCCACGAATCCGGTCCTGCGAACCCTGCACCGAGAAGAAGCCCCGCTTCCACGGCGTGAAGCCGGTTTGGAAACCGTAGCGGTTCTCCCGCGCAGGTTTCACGTCGCCAACCTGAAAAAAGGAACGGGCCGAAAAGATGCTGTTCTGGTGGTTGATGAACGCGTTGCCGTGCCAGTTGACGCGCCGGAGGCTGGCGATGTGAGCGGCCGCCGACGGGGGATTGCCGAATTCCGCGCCGAAGTAGCCGCGTTCCACACGGAACTCCTGCACCAGCGTAGCGGTGGCGCCCAAGCGAATATTGAGCTCTTTCAGCGCATTGTTGTCGACCAGATTGAACTGGACATTTTCATTGCGGCGGCTTTCGCCTTTCGATGTATCTTCTTTCCCCAACAGGTTCAATTCCACGCGCTTCTGGGCATCGGGTGATTCTGCGGGCTTCTGCGCCATCACGGCAAGGGCAAACAAGAGGAGAACGGGTTGTTTCACGCGAATTCATTAAGGTTCGCACAGGTTGCAACTACGGCCTCGCTTGCCGCATCCTAAAACTATCCCTGTTGCGGGCATTCCGCCCCTGTCTCTTGTCCCCCCTCCCCGGTTCGAGGACTTTTCATTCAGCAGTTTTGCCGCTGACACACCGTATTCACAGGCAACGAGGATATTAAAACCATGCAGGACCAAACTCCGCATTCTCAGCGATATTTATTGGCGTCGGATTTTGACCAGACGCTAAGCTTTAACGACTCTGGTTTTGTGCTGAGCGAATTGCTCGGAGCTTCCAATTTCGAACACAAGATCGCCGGCCTTTCCCGGACACATTTTGTCCAGCAGGGAGCCGAACTTTCCTATTTACTGCTGCACGATCCGGAGTATCGCCGTGTACGGCGCGAACATCTGTACGAAGTGGGCAAACGTGTCCGATTGAAGCAGAACATCTCCCTGCTGATGCGTCTGATGGAGGACGTCGAGGGCCGCAATTTTTCGTTCTATGTTGTTTCCGCGGCTCCCGAAGAGGTCATCCAATCGGCGCTCGAAGGCATTGTGCCGGCCGATCACATTGTCGGCACGCGTTTTCAGTATCACGAGCAAACAGGCGAGATTCAGTCCATTCTGCGCGTGCCGGCCGGTTACGGCAAGGTGGTGGCCATTGAGGAACTGCGCACGCGGCTCGGGCTACCGCATGACCGGATTGCCTACGTGGGCGACGGAAGTTCCGACGTGCATGTGATGCTGCACCTGAACCGCTGCGGCGGATTGACCATTGCCGTCTCAGAGAACAAGTACATAACGGAAATTGCGCGGCGCACTGTGCTGGCCGACGATGCTCTGGGCGTTGCCATTCCGATCCTGGAAGAGATGTTTGGATGGCCGGGAGTGCGCGTGCGGTCCTTGTTTGAATCGCACGGACATGTACTGCAGGAATGGGACAAAATCCGGACCGATACCGTGAAATTCCGTCCCCTGCCCACCATTCCGCAGGTGGCCAACTGATGGCCGCCGAGTGGATTGGGTGGGTGGCGACGGCGGCGTTCGCCAGTTCGTACTTTTGCCGCGAGGGACGTTCCTTGCGCGTAGTGCAGGGGCTGGCCGCGATGCTCTGGATCGGTTACGGCGTTTTCATTCGCGCGACGCCGGTTGTGGTCGCCAATGTGATTGTGGCGGCCGCGGCCGGCTATTCCATGTGGCGGCCCGTGAAGTAGAAGCCGGGCACGGCGGATACTGTCTACATGGACCGCCGTGCCCTCTTTCCGTTGCTTGCCCTCCCCGCCTTGGCCCAGTACGAAGAAAGCAAGGGCGAGGTGCCTTGGGTGCCCTCGCCCAACGAAGTGATCGACACGCTCTTTCGTATGGCGAAGGTCACGGCGCAGGACACGGTCTATGACCTGGGCAGCGGAGATGGGCGCGTGGTGATCTATGCCGCCAAACACTTTGGCGCGCGCGGCGTCGGCATCGAGATCGAGGGCCATCGCGTGGCGGAGGCGCGTACGGCTGCCATCGCCGCCGGAGTAGTCAATCGCGTGCGGTTCATCGAACAGGACGCCGCCCAGGCTTCGATTGCCGGCGCGTCCGTCGTGTTCCTGTATATGTACACAAGCTTCATGGCAAAGCTGAAGCCGAAACTGCTGGCCGAGTTGCGGCCCGGCACGCGCGTGGTGGCGTATCAGTTCAATGGAATGGGCGATTGGAAGCCGCGGCGCGTCAACAATCGCCATGCCCACCCAGGCTATTTGTGGATTGTGCCTACTCGACCGGCTTAGTTCGGGGCGTGGGGAGATTCACGCGGTCGAACTCCTTACCTGCAATGTCCACCGCGCGGATCAGGGAAGTGCCGTTTGCGCGCAGGTTCACTTCCCAAACGTGATTTCTCCCTTCCGCCTTTTCCAGCCACCAACTGACAGCTAAGTCCGGCGCAACGCGCGTATCCACCCCCCAAGCGCCGTCTCCCAAATAGAGAATGCCATTGGCATCGTCCCGCTTATGTCCGCGCAGCCGGTAGGTTCGTTTGTAGGTGTGATGGTCATTCTCAAAGACCGCTGTGATGCCATATTTTTCCCAACTGGGCATCCACGACCGGCGAACTTCTACGGCCCGTGCCTCATCGATCGCCGGCACGCCGGCGCGGCTCACGTTGGTGCCGTAGGCGGGTGAGTGGTACGCAACAAAAACATACTGCTTGTCTGTGCGCGCGGCCAGCGCATCGCGCAGCCACCCGGCCTGTTTGCCCGCAATGGGAGCCGTATGCTGCGTGTCGAGAATTAGCAGGGACAGGTAGTTGCCGAAATCGAGCGCATAGTAAGACCGGTTTTCCGGCGTTCGAAAAAGCGAGTAAAAGAAGGGCGCATCATCCGGGACCTTGCCATTGTAGCCGCCCTTCACTTCGTGATTTCCAATCCCTACCACCATGGGGATCAGCCTCCCCTCGGGCGTTACGGCATACTCCATCCATGATTTCAGCCACTCGGCCCAACGATTCGACAGCACGCCGTTCTCGTACGCCAAGTCCCCGATCAACATGGCGAAATCCGGCTCCAGCGCGGCGGCGTTCGCGGTGGCCTTGTCCAACCGCGGACGGCTGTGCATCATATCGCCGCCGGTTACGAAGCGGACGGGCCGGTTGAGGTCGCGTGGCATGGTCCGGAAGCGCCATCCGTCAGTTGGTTTTGCGATGGGTTTGCCGATGTTGAATTCGTAGTGGGAGTCCGGCTCCAGACTCGTCAGTTCGACGCGGCGGCCCTGCAAGGTGGTGTCGGCAATGGCGAACTTGGCGCCTGTCGCTTTCCGCCAGTTGGATTCGCCGACGCGGCGATAGTGAACATCGAGCGAACTATTGGTGTGAAGATCCACCCAATTGACGGTCATCGTGGTGGTGGGGTCGCTGTGCCATGTGAGGTAGAGACCCACCAGGTCCTGCGTCCAGGCGGCGGCCGCGGCCAGGGCCGCCAGGAAAAGAACACGAATAATTCGCATGCGAGGGAATCCTTCATCGTATGCAATTTGTCTCAACGCCCGCTGTAACCCGCGCGTCATCTCTGATCGAAAGGATACGGAATGCGCCAACTTCTGCTGTGGCTTTGTTCGGCCGCCTGCGTCTTGGGCGGTTCGGTGCAGGGAGTGGTGTTGGACTGGGCATCGGGCAAGCCGCTCTCGCGGACGCCCGTCATTTTGACGCCGCTACCCGGGAGTTCGTCCGGCACGAGGTCAATGCAGCTTCGCAGCGGGCCGCTGGGCGCCTTTTCTTTCCTGAAAGTTCCGCCGGGACTCTACATTCTCGAGGCCCAGCGGGAGGGGTACCTGCCTGCTGCCCACGGCCAGAGGCGCCCGGAAGGTCATGGGCGACCGGTTTTTGTGGATGACGATTCCAATTTATTCTCTGAACTGCGCATGCACCGCATGGGCGCACTGATGGGATATGTTCTGGACGAAAATGGAATCGGCATTCCGCGGGTCAATGTCCTTGCCTACGCCGCATCGCTCCCTTTGCGGAGCGCCGGTACAGGCGTCTCGGATGACCGTGGCCAATTTCGTATCTCCGGTCTCACGCTGGGAAGTTACTGGGTACGCTCCGCCGGACATCAGTTGGACGACGGCACGCCGTTGTTGCCGATGTTCGGTCCGGACGCTCCGGAGCCGCGCGATGCCATCCGCTACCAGGTTCGCTATGACGACGATACGCCCGATGCTAACGTGCGCCCTGTGATGGGCCGCCTTTCGCTTCTTTCCGGCCATATCGCTTGTGATCGCGGGCCAGGGTCTCCGGTTGTTCTCGTCTTGTCGTCGGAGGTAATGCGCCGACAGATCACCGGGGGCTGTGACGGAGGGTTCGAGTTTGGCGGTCTGCCTCCCGCCAACTATGAGGTGTTTGCCTACTATCCCGACGGCGGCGGCTTCGGGTTCATCGAACAAAACGTATCCCACAACGTGAAAACCGTCGTGCAGCTTGCCAAAGGGCCGGAATTGGCATTTGAGATTCGCGATGCCGACACGCGCGCGCCGATTCAGACCAAAATTCGAATCGCCGGACGGCGAAACGACCTCTCCGGGCCGGGCCAGGCGCAGGAAATCACATACCCGCGGTCGGGCCTGCCGCCGGGCTATTGGGAACTGGCGGCCACTGTGGGGCCGGAGCAGTATATTGAACGCATCGAAGGACGGCCCTGGCGCCGTGAGGGATTCTATTCGTTACCGACAGAGGGATTCCCTATCTATGTAGATCCCAGGTTTGCCGGACAGCCGGTTCGTATTCTGCTTTCGCGCCGGGCAGGAGCGATCGGGGGCGTGGTTCGTCAGGAAGGCAAGCCTGTCCCCGGGGCTCCGGTATATGCCTGGCCGGTGGACGAGATAAACCGGCGCCGACTGGCCGGCGGGAAGGAACAATTGGCGGGCGTGGATGGGTCGTACCAGTTCACCGGCTTGCCGCCTGGCGAATATCGCGTTTTTGCAACTTTCGATACACGGCAAATATCGGCGGAAATAGCTGAAGAAACGCAATCTATTTCCATTCGGTTATCTCCCGGACAATCTACGATTGCGGATTTATCCGTATGGCGTTCCCCTTAGGAAGTAGTTTAAAAAAGTCACATATACTAAGCCAATGCGACAGCCCCTTTGCGGGCACACGTCAATTAGACGCGTGTGCTTGGCCTTAGTCTGGTCCAGCCTCCTGTTACGTGGGCAAGGACCGCAGCCAAAAATTGCGCTGCAATATACTGCTGCGCCGTCTGCATTTGAACAGGGAAAAACGTCTCCTTTTCAGGTGACTTTTTCTAATTTGAATGGTTCGGCGCTTGAAAAACTTATGCCCGGAGATCAATTCCGGTATGCCATGCACGTCGTCGGTGGTCACATTGAATCTGTGAAGCCGGACGTATCCACCATTTCGGACGTCATCAAGCCCGAGGACTTTACCGTGACGTTGGGCGAGACCGATAACGTCATTACCCTGACGTATAACGGTCCCTCCCAGCCGCTGCAAACCTACGAAACGATTACCGTCTCCGGAACCGCCATCTTCCGGAATTGGACATCCGGCAAGGTGGCTTTCGCTATTCCCGACGGCGCCCGGTATGCCGATCCCATCCCCGCCGCCTCGTCTGTCTCGGTCGTAAACTTTCCGGTGGCGGCAACCGGCCCCACCGGTCCAACGGGTCCTACGGGAGCAACCGGCGCAACGGGAGTTACGGGCGCGACGGGGGCGGATGGTTTGACCGGCGCTACGGGACCTGCCGGAGCAACAGGCCCGCGCGGTGCGGAAGGTCCCGCGGGGTCTGACTCAACCGTGGCCGGTCCACAGGGGTCGCAAGGCCCGGCAGGACCGGCTGGAGCGGTGGGCCCGGCCGGACCCGTGGGAGCGACAGGGTCCGTTGGGCCAGTGGGAGCAACAGGCCCCGCGGGCATACAAGGCCCCACCGGTTCCACGGGTGCGGCTTCCACTGTGCCTGGTCCCACGGGAGCAGTAGGCCCCGCGGGTCCGGCGGGCGCCGCCTCCACAGTTCCTGGTCCAACGGGCCCAGCCGGCGCCATCGGCCCCACGGGTGCTACCGGCGCAACAGGAGCCGCCTCTTCGGTTGCCGGCCCCACCGGGCCCATCGGACCGGCCGGTCCTACAGGCGCAACGGGCGCTGCCTCTAGCGTGGCAGGCCCCACGGGCGCTACGGGTCCGGCAGGTCCAATAGGGCCGACCGGAGCCGCCTCCACCGTCGCTGGTCCTACGGGTCCTACCGGCCCGGCCGGTCCCGCCGGTCCTACGGGAGCGGCCTCCAACGTAGCAGGTCCCACAGGCCCCACGGGCCCGTCAGGTTCAACGGGGCCGACTGGAGCCGCCTCCACCGTGCCTGGCCCCACAGGCGCCACGGGACCGTCCGGTCCAACTGGTCCTACCGGTCCTACGGGAGCGGCCTCCACCGTCCCGGGT
>DASTML010000176.1:0-25065 GCA_035714175.1 Bryobacteraceae bacterium
CGCCCCGTCGCAGATTGACGGAGTACCGATGGACAATCGCTCCGGGCGCTTGCTGCACGAGCCCGGGACAATGGTAAAACTGGATCGCATCGAAGCTGAACGGTTGCAACGCGCTGCCATGGCCGCCGTGCAGCAGCACGCCGGCCTAGCTACTCGTCCCGTCTTTTCCGGCGAAGGCGAGCGGCCCGTTCATACGCTCGAAGACTGGGCCGGGCGCTGGGAAGGCTCGACGTGGCTGTATGGAAAACCCGCCCAGATCGTGCTTTCCATCGAGCCAAAAGGCGAAGGCGGTTGCGAGGGTTCTTGGCGCGTCTTCGCCGCGGATCCCCTCACGGAGACGGTGCTGCCCCTGCAGGAGTGCACCACATCGCCAGATCGCCTGCATTTCCGCATCCGCACGCTCTTCCTGACCGTGGAACAGCACGAGGCAACCCGTGACGGCACGACGCTGCGCGGCCGCGTGACTGTCCGCAGCGCCACGCCCTATCTGCGCCAGGAAGGTACCTGGATTCTCCGGAGAGGACAACCATGATTCACATTGACGAGAAAACAGTCCGCGACCATTTGCCCATGGACCGGGCGATCGCACTCCTCGAAGCAGCCTTTGACGATTGGCGGGAAGGGAAGGCCCATAACCAGCCTCGCCGCCGGATGACGCTTCCCACCGGAGCCGTCCTGCATTCGCTGGCTGGTTTCACCGAGAGCTACTTCGGAACCAAAGTCTACGCCACGCACCGGCAGCACGGCGCCTGGTTCCACTTCCTGCTCTATGAGGCGGCGACTGCACGGCCGTTGGCTCTTTTTGAGGCGAATTGGCTAGGACAGATTCGCACCGGTGCGGCGTCCGGTCTGGCCACGAGCCGTCTGGCACGGAAAGGCCCCGCTACCGTCGCCGTGCTGGGGGCCGGTTTTCAGGCGCGCGGGCAACTGGAGGCGGTCCGCGCGGTCCGTCCCGTGGAGCGTGCCCTCGTCTGGAGCCGTTCTCCGGAGCGCGCCGAGCACTTTGCCGCCGAAATGAACGCGGAAGTGGTTGCTTCGCCCGACGTGGCCGTGGCTCGGGCAAATATCGTCATCACGGCGACCTCTTCCAAGGACCCGCTGTTTGCCGCCGAAAGTGTGCAACCCGGCACGCATATCAATGCGGTTGGGTCCAACGCACCCAATCGCCGGGAGTTGCCTTCCGCACTCCTCTCTATTGCCGACGCCATCGTCGCCGACTCGGTGGAGCAGTGCCGTTTGGAGGCCGGGGATCTCCTCTTGGGGCTCGACGAAGCCGGCTGGTCGCGCGTCGAAGAGCTCAGAGACGGCCGCATTCGCCGGAACGATAGCGAAATAACGGTCTTTAAGTCTGTAGGTCTCGGGTTGGAAGATGTAGCCGTGGCCGCTTGGGTGTACGAGTCGTTACGCCGGCCGTGAGCGTCTACTCCGGAGCGGCGGCCTGCAGATCGGAGTCGCGCCAAGCGCTGATTTTCAGACGGCGGCAAACCCAACACAGCGGTTCGGAAGCGTTGGGCGCAACTTCGGCGGAGCAGATTTCACACTTCTCTTTACGCTTGCGCACCTCTACTCCTGCGGAGCGATGAGCGCTTTCGAGAATTTCATCGGCAATGACTTTTTCGCTCTTGCCCAGTGTTTTTCTTTTCATATCTGATCCGGGGACTAGTCCCACTATAGCGTAGAGCCGGCCAACCCGCGCTACAATGGGCGATTGTCTACTGTCATGCGTCTATCCCGCCGTATCACCTTCGCCACCCTTGCGCTTGCCGCCGTCCTAGCCGGATGCAAAAAGACGCCGCCGGCTAATGTCGCGGCTTCCGTGAACGGACGGTTTATCAGCAACGCAGACCTTGATAAGCAGTACAGTATTCAGTTCCCGCAGTCCGGATCTCCCGCCGCCGCCGACGACGGCGTGTTGATCAACAAGCTGGAAACGCTGCGCGCCATGATCGATCAGGAAATCATGATGCAGCGGGCCGAAAAGCAGAGCCTGCTCGCGCCGGAGCCGGACGTCGAGGCTGAATTCAATAAGCTCAAGTCGCCCTACACGCAGGAAGAGTTCCAGAAGCAGTTGACCGCGAAGAAGATGACCGCGGAAGACTTGAAATCCGATATCCGGAAGAAGTTGTCGATTGAAAAGGTGATCAACAAAGAAATCACCTCGAAGATCAATATCACCGAGAAGGACATCGCGGATTTCTACGCAGCCAACCGGCCCAGCTTCAACCTTGCTGAACCGACTGTCCATCTGGCCCAGATTCTGGCCACGCCGAATCCGGAAGCGGAGTTCCGCAACCTGAAGAACGACAAGGCGCAGAACGACGATCAGGCTCGACGCAAGATCCAGAACATTGAACAGCGCCTTCGCAACGGCGAAGACTTTTCCATGCTGGCCCAGAACTACTCCGAAGATCCCGGTTCGGCCTCGAACGGCGGCGACCTCGGTTTCGTAGCGGAGTCGGCCCTGTCCAAAGCCAGTGCGGATCTCCGGAAGCTGATCAACGAAATGAAGCCCGGGCAGGTATCTAACGTGCTCCGTACGGGCGAAGGCTACCGCATTTTGAAGTTGTTGAGCCGGGAACCGGCCGGCCAGCGCGAACTCAACGATCCTCGTGTGCAGCAGACGATTCGGGAGACGCTTTTGAACCGGAAAGACCAGTTGCTTCGGGGCGCCTACCTGGAAGCGATTCGCAACGAAGCGCAGGTGGAGAACTACCTGGCCCGCGCCACCGCACAACTCGGCGACAAGAAGTAGCCCTACTGGGCGAGATTTTTCACAATCTCGTAGTGGTACCGCACGAACTTGTGTAACTCGCTCTCCAGAATCCGTTCCTGGTCGCTATGCGGACCGAAGCCCTTGGCGGTGTCTTCATCGTCCACGGCCGGTCCGATTCCATAGCACTGTACGCCTTTGGCGCGCAGATTAGCCATGTCGGTAGCGCCGGTCATCATGGTCGGCAAAGTAGGCACACCCGGATAGATGGCGCGCCCGGCGGCCTCAATGACGCGGAACGCCTCGTTGTTGAGAGGCGATGGCGCGCCGGCCGGCCGTATATCGGCCACGGCACGCACTAGTTCAATCTGCGGGTCGTTAATCAGTTTGCGAAGCGTCTCCAAAAAGGCCGGCCCGTCTTCGCCCGGAGCCAGCCGGATGTCCAGCGCGGCCTCGGCCTCCGAGGGAATGACATTGTTCCGGATGCCGCCATGGATGATGGTCGGGGAGATCGACGTGCGCAGCATGGAATAGTGGCCTGGTTCGTGGGCTTGTAAATAGTCCTGGGCGGCGTCGGTACGGGCCGGGTCCACCAGCGCGTGATAGCGGGCCGCCTCTTCGGGCGTCGAGATGTTGGCAAGCCGTTCGAAATAGGCGCGTGTCGTGTCGTTCAATCGTAGCGGTGGGCGGTAGGCGGCCACCTTGGTAATCGCGCCGGAGAGGTGAACCAGCGCGTTGGTCAGCAGCGGTTTGGAGCCATGTCCCGCCGGACCACGGGCAATCAGAGTGGCGCGGTACGGGATCTTCTCCGTTGTGGCGACGCCGACATATTTCAACTGTCCGCCCTGCCGCAGGCCGCCCCAGCCTTCCGCCAGACAGTACTCGGCCTCAATCTCCGGAAAATGCGCGCCGGCCATGTACTGTATGCCGACTCGCGTATGACCTTCTTCTCCGGACTCGGCGAGAAAAATCACGTCGCGCTCCAACGTTGCGCCGGAACGCTTCAGCAGCAAGAGGGACATGAGCGCCGCCGTCACATTGTCTTTGTCGTCCAACGTGCCGCGGCCATAGATATAGCCGCCTTCCCGCACCGCGCCATACGGCGGGTGGGACCACTTTTTCGGATCGACATTTACCGTATCCGTGTGGCCCATGATCAGCAACGGCCGTTTCTTTCCGCTGCCGCGCAGTCGCGCCACCAGGTTGGGCCGGTCCGGATTTACCGCGAAGAGCTTTACGGCAATGCCTTCCGCCTCCAGCACTTTTTTCAAGTATTCGGTGGCGGGCCTTTCCCTGCCGGGCGGGTCGCTGGTGTCGAAGCGCACGAGCGTTTGGAAATGACGCAGTGTCTCTTCTTCGACGGCCTTCCAATCCTGGCCCGCGGCGGTCAAAGCGCAAAGGAGAAGGGCGGAACGGATCATTGTTTTTTGGCGGCCGGAGCGGCCTGTTTACGCACTTCCTCAAAATACTGTTGCACGTACTGTTGATGCTGTAACGGAACTTCGTCGCGGTGGATCTCGCCGCCGTTCTCGGCATGGCGGGCCTGGGAGTCGGAGTACTGCGTACGAAGCTGTTGCTTGCCCCCGTTCACCTCCACCATGATTTCCCCCGCGATGTCTTTGGCCCGTTTTCCTAGAATTTCGCTGATTTTTCCCATGGCCTGCAACTGCTCGGCATCTTTGATGCTCTTGTCGCCGTCCGCCTTGCCCACGCCGCTCTTGGCGTCCGGCGGCGCCTGCATGCTGGCGGATTTGTCGCCGCCCTGGCCCTGCGCATTGGCTTGCTTCTCGCTGGCGTCCGCACCCTCTTCGCCGGGCTGTTCCGCTCCGTTCTGCGCCTCGTTGCCTTTGCCGGGTTGCTTGCCGGGCTGTTGTCCGCCGCCCTTCTGCTGGCCTCCCTTCTCGGCGCCTTTTTGATTGGCCGTCTGCGGAGCATCCTGCTGGTTCGGCATTTTCATCTTGTTCATCATGTTGGAAAAGGCGTCCTTCATCTTGTCCAACATGCTGTTGTTGTTGGCCTGCAGGTTGTTGTCGCCGCTCTTGGAGCCCTGCTTGCCGTTTTTCGCATTTTGCTGTTTTCCGTCGTCGGCTTTGCCTTCTTTGCCGGCGTCGTTCGGATCTGAGTTCTGCGAATCCTGGGAGCCCTCGCCCCCTTCGCCTTCCCCGGGGTTCGTCCCTTTGCCTTCCACGCTGGACTTGCCCTTCTCTCCCCGCGCCGTATCGCTCAGGTCGTTCACGTCAGGGATATCGGCCGTCGTAATTTCGCCTTCCTTCGCCAACTCGATCTTCGTCAGTTCGTCCTTGGCATTTTCGTCGACGGTCAATCCCAGCTTCTTCAGTTCCTCGTCCAGCTTATTTCTGTCCTGCCGGGCGGACTGTTTCTTGGCGGCCGGCATCGTGAATCGGAATACATCCGCCACCGCTTCCGATACGGGCGCCGAAAGGTCGAGCGTATTGAGAATGCCGTAGCGGATCCCGACCAGAGTGAACGCCGTCAGCGCCAGCGCCGCCGCCGCATAGGTTGTTCTGGGCCAGATCATCGGGCTGGCTGCTTCCGGCGACAACGTGCCCGCCAACCGTTCCGCCGCTCCCCGCTGTGCGGCCACCATCGGCCCCTCCAAGCCTTGGTAGTGGAGCGCCGTCGATAACGTATCGTGCGTGTGCAACCGGCTGTCCGCCATCTGCGCCAGCCGGTAAAGCGAAGGGCGATGTTTGCGGAACTGCCAAATGCCAATTCCCGCGCCGGTCACAAATAGAAGCGCAGGCCAATACCAGTCAAAAATCTGCGTGCCGGCGAGCAGAAGAATAGTCAATCCGCCTAGGCCAAAAACAAGAGCGGTGAGCGAGTGGCGCACCAGTTCGGTGGTCATGTGCCGACGGCGCACGTGAGCCAGAAACGCGAGCAGGGAATCGGTCTCAGGCAATGGGTAAGGGCCTCCGCGGAGTGTTTCTTCTATTCTATGCCCGGCCGCGTGTAACAGATATCGTCGCCGCCTCCGGGCCTTTGGTCCGGCCCCAGGCTGCACACGCGAACCCCCTCCCCCTCGCGTGTCACCGCATAGGCTGTCCCCCATGGATCTTCCTGCCGGGCCACCGGAACTCCACGCCGTCCGGCGCTCTGCGCGAGTTTGCTCAACACCTGCACCTGCACCGTGGCCGTATCCCGGTTCATGGCCTCTGTGGCTTGGTGCTGATACCATCCCAACGCACCCGCCAGCAAGGAACCGGCTACACAGCCCACTGCGATCTCATACGCATAGCTCATGTCCTTCCTGACGCAAGATCGCGTACGAAAAGACGAACCCCGCTTAGTCGGCTTGACGGGCGGTCCGGCGACGTGAAATAACATTCGTGACTATGCGACGCAGAGACGTTTTCCAAACGGCGGCAATGGCCGCGACAGCAGCCGTACAGGCGCAAGGCGCGCCTGCCAAGGGCAAGGGTTCCGGTAAGCCGGTGCTCATGAAAGTCGGCACGCAGAACTCGGATGCCGAAGAGGACCTGAACGCCTTCGCCGCCTTCGGCGTCAACAACATTTGCAGCTCTTTGCCGTCGCGGAAGCTCGATGAAAAGTTCTCCGCCGAAGCGTTGATCCGCCTGCGGGAGCGCGTCGAAAAGCACGGCATCAAGCTCGACATGATTCCGTTGCCGCTCTCCTCCGCCTACATCACCCGCGCTGAATACCCGGCCATCATGTTGGGTCAGTCTCCGGAACGTGACAAAAACATCGATGATGTCTGCCAGATTATTCGCAACTGCGCCAAGGCCGGCATCCCCTCCGCCAAGTACAACATGTCCATTCTCGGCGTTGTACGTACCCCTCGCACCAAAGGCCGCGGCGGCGCCGACTACAGCACGTTTAAATATGCCGAGGGCGTCCAGGAACCGGCCTTGACCGAAGCCGGCCCCGTCGATCCCGATACCTACTGGGAACGAATTACCTATTTCCTGGAGCGCGTCGTCCCCGTTGCCGCGGAATACAAGATCAAGATTGCTTGCCATCCCAATGACCCCGGCATGCCGAACGGCAAGAAGTGGCGTGGCGTTGTGCCCGTGCTCGGCCGCGTCGAGGGGCTGAAACGTTTCGTATCCATCAAGGAAAACCCGTACCACGGACTCAATTTCTGCCAAGGCACCATCTGCGAAGGGTTGGAGAATCCGAACAAGGAAATCCACGACGTTATCCGCTACTTCGGCCAGAAAAAGAAGATTTTCAACGTTCACTTCCGCAACATCGAAGGCAAGATCGGCGACTTCCGCGAGACGTTCCCCGATAACGGCGACGTCAATATGATCGAGGCCATTCGCACCTATCGCGAGGTCGGCTACGACGGCATGATCATGCCCGATCATGTGCCTCACGTCGAAGGCGACCCGCGCGGCGCAAAGTCCTTCGCCTTCTGCTTCGGCTATATACAGGCACTCATCCAACTGCTGAAAATGGAAGGCTGATAGTGCCCGATGGCCCGATACGGAGGCCAGAGAGCGTGCGAATCCCCAGGCGCGCTCTCTGGTTCTCCGGTTCAATAGCCGCGCACCCTTGAAGCCGCGCCTCGCCAATGGTGGAATAGAGGTGTCGCTTCCGCCGGCCGGCGTCTAGGCGGCGATCGAATCGGAGACTTTGCGGCAAGTGGCTACACGACGGGATTTTCTGGCAGGCGCGGCAACGGCCGCGTTATTCCAACAACGCGCCGCTGCCGTGTCCAACGCTCCTGTCGCCGTGCAGCGCTGCCGCACCTACGGCGCAGGTCTGGAACCCACCATGCGCCGCTTGTTTGACGGCGTCGGCGGGCTTGGCCGCTTGGTCAACAACAAGACAGTCGCCATTAAAATCAATCTCACCGGCCGCCCCTCCCGGCGTCTGGGCCAGACGCCCGTCGAGACAACCCACTGGACTCACCCACGCGTCATCGGCATGACGATGTTCCTCATGCAGGAAGCGGGCGCGCGCCGCATCCGAATCCTCGAAAGCCCCTCCGCTGCCGATCCCCTCGAAAAGGTCATCCGGGACGCCAATTGGGACCCCGCCCTGCTCCTCGGAGCCGCCAAACACGTCGAGTTCGAAAACACGAACTTTCTCAACGGGGCCAAACGCTACGCCCGTCTCTCTGTGCCCAACGGCGGCCATCTCTTCCCGGCCTTCGACCTCCATCCCCGCTACGCCGATTGTGACGTATTCGTCTCCATCGCTAAGCTCAAAGAACACGCTGTAGCTGGCGTCACGCTCTCCATGAAAAACTGCTTCGGCATCACGCCCTGCACTATCTATGGCGATGGCGCCGGTGAGCACGAACCCAGTGTGCAACCCGCCGGCGACCGCCGGGCCGTGTTTCATGTCGGTTCCCGTAGCCCTTCGCACAGCGCTCCGCAGGAGTTGCATCCCGGGTCTCCCCGTCAGGAAGGCTACCGCATTCCCCGTATCGTGGCCGACATAGCCGCCGCCCGTCCGATTCACTTGTCCATTCTCGACGGCGTTCATTCCATCGCCGGCGGTGAAGGCCCCTGGGTTCCCGGTGCGCGTCCATGCCGCCCCGGCGTCCTCATTGCGGGGACCAACCCCGTCTGTACCGACGCGGTTGCCGCCGCCATCCTTGGCTTTGACCCTCTGGCCAGGCGGGGAGCGCCGCCGTTTGAAAATTGTGACAACATGCTCGCGCTCGCCGCACAGCACGGCCTCGGCACGCACGACGTCTCCAGAATTGAGGTGGCCGGCGCGCAAATCGCCGACATCCGCTACGACATTCGAAAAGCGTAAATCCCACCCGAACGAACCCTATTTCTATGCCCTATCAAGCACTACCCACGCCCGTTCTCGTCCATATCGCGCAAACGATTGAAGTCCCCCTGCAATCGCTCGTGGCGACGATTGCCCTCTTCGATGAAGGCGGCACCGTCCCCTTCATCGCCCGCTATCGCAAGGAAGCCACCGGCAATCTCGACGAAGTCAAGATCCTCGCCATCCAGGAAAAGCTGGAGTATCACCGCGAACTCGAAGAGCGCAAAGTCACAGTCCTCGATTCCATCAAGGAGCAGGGCAAGCTCACGCCGGAACTGCAAACCAGGATCGAAAAAACGCTCGATAAAAGCGAACTGGAAGATCTCTATCTCCCCTACAAGCCCAAGCGCAAAACCAAGGCCAGCGTCGCCCGCGAAAAAGGACTGGAACCCCTCGCCCTCTACCTCTGGGAGCAGCAAGGCAACGGCATGTCCGTGGCCGATTTCGCCGCGTCGTTCGTCAACGCGGATCTCGGCGTTGCCGACGCGGACCAGGCTCTCGAAGGAGCCCGTCACATCATCTCGGAAATGGTCAGTGAAAATGCCGATTTCCGTAAGGCGATCCGCCAGCAAATGATGGAACGCGGGAAAGTCACCGCCAAGGCGATCCCCGGCATGGAAGACCCGGAAGGCAAGTACAAAATGTACGCCGACTTCTCCGAACTCGCCAAGAACATCCCCTCCCATCGCATGTTGGCCATCCGCCGCGGAGCCAAGGAAGGCTTCCTGCACTTTGAAATCGATCTGGACCGTGACGAAGCCGTCGCCTGGCTTCGCTCCCGCATCGTCCACGAACCCGGCGACTGGGAATTCCATCTCAACGAAGCCGTCGCCGACGGCTACGACCGTCTGCTCAACCCCTCCATCCAAACCGAAATCCGTCTCGAATTGAAAGACCGCTCCGACGACGAAGCCATCCGTGTCTTCCGCGAAAACCTGGAAAACCTGCTCCTCGCGCCGCCCGCCGGCCAACTCCGCGTCATCGGTATTGACCCCGGCATCCGCACCGGCTGCAAGGTGGCCGTTGTCGATGACACGGGCAAGATTCTCTCCCATACTGTGATCTACCCGCTCGAACCGAAGAACGACGTCATCGGATCGGCCCGTGCCCTGTCCTCGTTGATTCAGCAGCACAACGCGCAGGCCATCGCCATCGGCAACGGCACCGGTTCCCGGGAAGTCAGTCAGTTCCTCGGCGATTTCCTTCGCCAGGCAGGCCTCGCCAATGTCTTCCAGGTCACCGTCAGCGAAGCCGGCGCCTCCGTCTACTCCGCCTCTGAAATCGCCCGCCAGGAGTTCCCGGACCTCGATCTCACCGTCCGCGGCGCCATCTCCATTGCCCGCCGTCTACAGGACCCCCTCGCCGAACTTGTCAAAGTCGATCCCAAGTCCATCGGCGTCGGTCAATACCAGCACGATGTCGATCAGCGTAAGTTAAAACAAGGGCTCGAACAGACCGTCGAAAGCTGCGTCAACCGCGTGGGCGTCGATCTCAATACCGCCTCCTGGGCGCTGCTCCGCTACGTTGCCGGCGTCAACGAACGCACCGCTCAGAAGATCGTGGAGTACCGGAATGAAAACGGGCGTTTCCGGAGCCGCTCGCAACTGATGGCGGTTCCCGGCTTTGGTCCCAAGACCTTCGAACAGGCCGCGGGCTTCCTCCGCATTCGCGGCGGCGAAAACCCGCTCGACATGACCTCAGTGCACCCCGAGTCGTACGCGGTGGTCGAAAAGATCGCGGCCTCCATGAACCTATCGGTGGACGAACTCATCCGCCGCCCGGAACTCGCTGAGAAGGTCGATATTCAAGGCTTCAAAACGGCGACCGTCGGTATCTTCACCCTGGGCGACATTAAGGAAGAACTCCGCAAGCCGGGCCGTGACCCCCGTGACAAGTTTGTCGCGCCGAAGTTCCGTGAAGACGTAAAAGAGATGAAGGATATCTCGGCCGGCATGGCGCTGGAAGGTGTCGTCACCAACGTCACCAAGTTCGGAGCGTTCGTCGATATTGGCGTCCACCAGGATGGCCTCGTCCATGTCAGCGAGATCAGCCATCGCTTCATCACCGAACCCAGTGAAGCTCTCAAGGCCGGCCAGATCGTCAAGGTGCAGGTAATCTCCGTCGACCTGAAAGCCAAGCGCATCGCCCTCTCCATCAAGGCGCTGGAACCGAAGCCCAAGGCCGCCGGCGGAGGCCGTCCTCCGCAACAGCCGCAGCGGCGCAGCGAGCCCAGCATGCAGGATAAGCTGGCCGCCTTGAACTCTAAGTTCCGGACCCGCTGACCGCGCGTTGGGCCTGCAATAAATGACGTCGGGCGTGGGCCGTGAGCACCGCAAACACGGCCCCCACCGGCAGCTTGATCTTCGCGTTCGCCGGTGATGCCATCTTCACGGCTGCCAAGTCCCACCCGTCGGCTTCTTCCATCAATTTCTGCAACGCGCTGTGATGCGAGAACCACGTCTCCATCGCAGTTTTTACATCCGGTTGCGGCCGCGGCGCAAATGTCTCCGGGGCTCGTGTGCGCAGCCGCACCGGCGGCGCGATCGCCCAGATCATCAACTTGGCCAATAGCCCGTAAGAAAACGGCCCCTCGGCACGCTTCCCCTTCCGCGTCTCCGCCACCGCCGCGCGCAGCCCCGGAAGATAGGCTGCCAACGTCACTCCCACATGGTCGATGCACTCGGCGGCGGACCAGCCTCCGCCTGCCGCCGGTTTGCATAGCCCCGCCTCGCCGTACTCTGCCGCCAGGGCCTGCAACTCCGCGTTGGCCGAGTCGATTTGCCGCGCGTAATCGATCAGTTCCAGCGTGTTCATTTCTGTTGGCCGGCCGTCACGATCTTTGACGCACTGATTTCGACGAACCGGATCTCTTCCAGCAGCCCTTCTTCGGAGAGCCGCGCCTCGATAATCAATCGGAAGCCGCCGTAGCTCATAAACAGTGCTCCCACAATCCCTAACGACAGGGGCAGCCAGCTCAGCCGGTTGACAAACAGCGAAGCCATGCCGATTGAAACACTCGTAAAAACAAACGCGCCGGCCGCAAAGTAAAAGGAAATCATCACCCGGGCCAGCATCCGCGCGCGTCTGCCGTTGTAGTCCAGCATACGCAGCAGCATCGTGGTTCTTTCGGGGGAAAGCGGCTTCTGGCTTACCGGATCGAACTGATATTCCAGCAGGTCCGCAATACGGCGAATGCGGTCGACGCAACGGCCAAGCCGGTTGGAGGTCGAAAGAATGAATGTGCCGGAGGCGGAAAGCAAAAGGGCCGGGGTAATCATCGAGGTGAGTACCGCCAGCCCTTTGGAAAGTGTGAAGAGTTCCGGATCCGTCAGCAGATTGGGAAGAGTCACCACCCTTTCAGTTTACCGGGGATCTACTCCTGTTTGCGATTTTGTTCGGCTTCTTTCAAGATCTTGTGCCGGAACACGTCAGTGGCCGGAATGTCTTCAATCAACTTGTAGTCGCTCGGCGGTTCGAACAGGCTTCGTCCCGGTTCGCCTCGCCGCAGGTTGGTCAGCCGGTAGGTGCTCTCGCCCGTCCGGGGGTCTTTCCGTGTCGTCAGCACGACTGTCTTCAACTCGTCCGAATACCAGCGTTCCGACACGGTTTCCAGCGGCAGGTCATTGCCGATCTGTCCCGCGGGAATGGTGATTGTCGTCCGGGTTCCTTCCGCCACCACGCCTTCAATGTTTCGTTTGCCCAGCGGCTCGCTCTTAATATCCGGCGGCGCTCCGCTGCCCAGCAGCCTCGCCGGAGCGGCGTCCAAGGTGATCGTTTGGGCGCGTACGCCAGGTTCCGCGGCAATGGAGGCGGCGTTAGTCCGCTCGAAAGCCACGGTCCTTCCGCCTTCGTTCCCCGCCATCTGCCGCATCTCCATGCGCCGGACCATTACCGGGGCCCTGCCATTTCCGCCCACTGCGGCGCCCGTCGGCCCGAAGCCCGCGCCGTCCAGGGTGACAACTCCCAGCGAGATCTTCCGCACCGTTTTGGCCTGGGGGTCCAGGACGTAGTCCACCTTCGCCACCGGGTCGTGTATGAAGATCGTTTTCCTTGTCACGCCGTCGGAAAACGGACCAATCGCGTCGAATGTCGTTTCCCGCCGCGTACGGCCTTCGTTGTCTCGCGCATAGCTGGTCGTGTTCGTATTCCGGATCCGGTTTCCGTCCGCCAATGTTTGGCTGCTCTCGGTGACAAAGTCTCCCGAAAACGGAGCGCCTTTTGCAAAGGACGTCTCAAAGCCCATCTCCGTGCTCATGAATGTAAAGGCGCCGCCAATGGGCGCGGCCGGCACAACCGGCAACGCGGGAATCGTCGCCACCGGGTCCGCAATGACAAGTTTCTTCTCCTCGGCCGGCTGCGCAAGCAGCGCCACGGCCGAAAATGCGGTAGCAATCACTGTCTTCTGCATGATGAATCCTCTCAAAAAAATCCAAGGGTTACTGCACCGGACTGACAAACCGGATGGCACGCATGCTGCCATCCTCCCCCAACACCACTTCCGCCGGAATGGACTCGTTCCATCGGTCCGGACTGACGGGAATTCCATAATTCGGCAGCGACGACTTTGGAAGCCGCACGCGCACGATGCTGCCGCGTTCAATCGGCTCGTACGCCTGCCAGGTACCCACCGGTATGTAGATCACCCGTTCCGCCGTAGGCTTGGCGGCGCCGGGGGCCGCCGGCCGTCGCGCGGGCCGCGCCGCCGGTCGCTGCCGCGCTGCCGCAGGTAGTTCTACGGCAACCACGGTCTCCAGGTTCTCCGCGGCCGGCTCCGTCGATTTAGGCTGCTGCGCCAGCGCTGGTTCCACCTCCGGTGTGCCGGGGCGAAGAGTCAACAGGCCAATCCACACCGTCGCCGCAATTGCTCCCGCTGCTGCCGCCCGCCACGCCATGCCTTGCCGGTTCCGCCGGCGCAGACCCGCAAGGAGCGCCGCTTCTACCCGCGCCGGCGTCTCTGCGCTTTCGGTCACGGCCGCGGCAGCCAACGCGGTTCGAATCCGTTCTTCGTCAGCAAAGGACAATCTTTCGTTGTTGTTTGGCCTCACGATGAATACCCCACAAGCGGTTTCAGTTTTCCTGCCAGTAGCGCCCGCGCCCGGTGTAGCCGGGACCGCACGGTCCCCGCCGGGCATCCGGCGATCGACGCCACCTCCTGGTAGGACAACTCCTGCATATCGCAAAGAATCAGCACTTCCCGGTACACCGGCGGCAGCGTTGCCATCACTTCCCGTAACCGGTTCGCCAACTGTTCTTGTTCCAATTCGGTGGCCAGGCATCCGCCTGCCGCCACTTCGGCCGGTTCCTCGTCGTCCAGCGAAAGATGCCTCCGCCGTAGCCGCATCTGCCGCAGCACCTGGTTGCGAGCCACGGCAAACAGCCATGCCAAAACAGTACCCCGGGCCGCGTCCAGCCTGCCCGCTTCCCGCAGCAGGGCGAGGAATGTCTCCTGCACCACCTCGGCGGCCACGTCCTCATCCCCGCCCAGGTGCAGCGCATACCGGAAAATGGACGCCTGTCTCCGGCGGTATACCGCCAGAAATGCTGCCTCATCTCCTCGCGCCACGGCAGGCAGCAACACCTCGTCGCTGCTCTCTGCCTCTTCGCCGGAATATTTGGGGAACCACCGGTGCCACATGCGCTGTCCCCAGAATATTCGCGCCGCGCACGAAAAGTTCCCGGAATTTCAATAAAAGCGAAGGCTACTCCGCCAGCGCCCGCTGCACCGCCCGCCGGATCGGCCCCGGCAGCGCGTAGGCCTCCAGCCGGTCCACCGGACACCAAGCCACGTCCCGCACCTCTTCGCTCACCACAAACGACTCCTCCGCCGCCCGGAAACGGAAAATCAGATCGTGGTGCAGGTGGAACGGATCGCTCTTCCGCGCCGGAATCCCATGTACATCAATTCCCGCCAGCCGTCCCGGCACGGACCCGTCCAGCCGAACGCCTGCCTCTTCCTCCGCCTCCCGCCGCGCCGTATCTGCTGCCTGCCGGTCCAAGCCGATTTCCACATGGCCTCCCGGCAGCAGCCATCGGTGCAGTTTTCCATGGTGGATCAAGAGCACGGCGTCCCCCGCCGGGTGCAGAATGCAGGCGCTGCCGGTAATATGGCCAGGCGTGAACTGGTCCCGTGAAAACGGCGCCGGCGTGCCCCGCAATAGGCCCAAGACCAACTCCTGGCTCTTGGCCGCCTCGCCGTCGGACGGGTCCCGCCAATCTGCCACCAGTTCGATCAGGCCGGCAAGGTCGATCACAGGTTCCGCTTCAGGAAATTGATGATGTGGTAACCGTCCATGAACTTGAACGGCGTTTCGCCCATCGTGTAATGCCCGCATGGCAGAACCACCACTTTGTTGGCGATGCCGCGCTTCTGCACCTCGCGGACTATGTCCTGCGAAAGCTGCGGAATGAAAGTCGTATCGTACTCGGTGTAGATAAAAAGGGAACGCTTGTTCTTGTGCTCCGCCAGCTTATCCAGGTAATTCACCGGGCTGATCGCGTTCCACAACTCCCGCAACTGTTCCAGGGATAGCTGCTCTTTCAGGCCTTCTTTCACATGGATGGTCGAAAGCCCCGTCCACACCACGTCCGCCACATAAGTCGAACAGTGGTTGAAAACGTTCACGTCAATCCGTTCGTCATGGGCCGACGCCAGGCACGCATAACACGACCCAATGGAGGTGCCGCAAATGCCGATTCGCTGATACCCCATCTGTCGCAGCCAATCAATCGTCGCCCGTATGTCCACCACCGCCTGCCGCGTGGCGTCAATCGTCCGCCCCACATTGGACGACATCGCGTAATCGGCCCGGTTCAGTTCCGCCGGCATCCGGAAATCGTGATACGGCAAGCTCAGCCGCACCGCGGACAACCCGAACTTTGCCAACCCCTGGCACAACCCGCCATGCTGGTTCTGGCTTGCATTCCAGTGCGGCAGCACAATCACGGCCTTGCCGTTCGGCTTCTCCGCCGGAAACCACTGGCCATGGACTATGTTGTTTGCCGGATGCGGCGTTTCCACCGGAGACCGGAAACGAACAAACCCGCCTTCTAGCCGGAAATCCGTGGGCGTCTCGTAGGCGTAGAATTCGTCGCTGTACTCAATCGCCAGCCGGTTCAGTTCCCGCAGCCACTTCTCCGGGCCTTCTCCCCCGTAAGGCAGCCGCTCGGCTACCGGCCATCGCTCGGCCCAGTCCATTCCCCATTCAAAGGGACGGACCACCCGATCGGTGGAGCGGAAACAAAGGTGATTTTCCCAGTCGTTGATCCAACGGGTGTACAGAGATTTGATCATCAGGAAGTGCGGAACAGCGAAGATTTTCGCGAGGTACTTTCAGTGTAGCAATAGCCATGGAATAGGTAGGTCGATGACCTGAGGTCTATCCCTTTTGTCTCCTAGGCGGCTCAGAACTAGGAATTGTCAGGGAAAATACCAGAAGGAGCCAGCTGTGCTCTGCCGCTACTGCCAAAAGAACATTTCCATTGCGCACCGTCTGGTCGATAAGGACTTCTGTTGCAAACAGCACCGGAACGCCTTTTCGGCGCGTTCTGCCCGCGTGCTTCGGGAGATGGGCGAATTCACCTATTCGGCGGCGGATGTACTGCGGGAGACGGACGAATTCGCGGTTCCCAAGAAGCCGCAGACAAACGGAGCCCGCTCCACGGCAACCGTCTTGGGCTTGGCTGCGCTTACGATTGCCGGTTTGGTTGTCATGGAGAAGTTGGGTGTGGGCGCGGGGGCGGCCGTACCTGCCGCCAAGGGATCGGATCAGCCAAGTTCCGTCGGCCGCCTCGTGGGAATGGTCATGGACCGGATTCCGAAGTCGTCGCCGGGCGTGGCGATTGAGGACAGGTTTCAAACCGGCCTTCGCAGTTGGCTGCCCGCCCCGGGCTCAGCCCTCTCCGGCTGGCGGACTGAGAATGGGCTCATCCGTCCAGGGGGGCTGCGCATCTGGGACGAGTCCCGGAATCTGGCCGACTATAGCTTTCAGTTTGAAGGCCGGGTGGAGAACCGCGCGCTTGGCTGGGTGGTCCGCGCGCCCAATCATAATAACTACTACGCGGCGAAGTTGGCCCTCCCGGAGCTCGGCTCGTCGCCGCGTCCGGAGATCATTCGTTTTTCGGTCATCCAGGGCCAGGAGTCCCGCCGCCAGCATCTGCCGGTCCCTGTGCAATTGGAGAAAGGCGAGTTTTACGATTTTGAGGTCCGCGCCATCGGCGACCGGATTGTTACCTTGGTCGGAGGCCGCGTCATCGATCAATGGCGCGATGCCCGATTCCGCACCGGCGGCGTCGGTTTCTTCAATGAGCGGGGTGATCGCTCTTCCATCCGTTGGGCCAGGCTGCGGGAGGGCGAAAGTATCGCCGACAAGCTGCGTAGCTACTTAACGTTTGGATTGGCGCTCCCCCGCTTCTAGGGCGCTCTTGCTACCGCGTGGGAATGGCAAATCCGCCAATCTGATCCAGATGGTCGAAGGTGCCGAGTTGAATGGTCATTCCGGTCGTGAGGTTGACCTCAAACAGCGCCGAGGCCGCCTGTCCCCGCACGCGCGCCGCCACGTAGGCGGCTCCGGTTTTCGGCGAAATATCGAAACCGGCTACCTCTGACATATCCACGCCCATCATTCCCACCCGTACCAGCTTGCCGTCATTCGGCGGATTCTGCATCACCAGTGCCCGCGTCTCCGCGTCAATCCCGTACAACACCGTGGACGTCGCCCCGGCCACGCTGTTCGTATACCCGGAGCCGACAATTTTGAACTCCTGCACGGTGTCGGAGTTCAACCGTCCGTCCACGGCAACCACGGCTCCCGTATCCGGATGCAAACGCAGGTTCTGCCCTGTATTGCTCACCACCCGGATCCGGTCCACCGTCGGGTTAAAGTCGAACCCAAATTCGGTTCCCTCCAGCGCTGGAGTAAATGGGGCGCTGCCGACCGCCGTTGCCGCTCCCGTCGTAAGGTCAATGGCATAGATCCGGCTCTGGCTCCCCAGGCCATAGAGGGCCCCGTTCGCCGGCCGGAAGTCGATGCCAAGAATAGACTCGCCCGGCTGCAGTCCCCGGATCGTCTGAATATTGTCCGTGAATCCCGGCGTATTGGTGTCGAATCGGACAAGTTGATTGCGTCCATTCAACGCATAGGCCGTTTCACCGTAAACCGCGGACGCAAGAACCGCCGAGGCGGCGAATAAAACTGCTAAATGTTTTGTGTTCATCAGATTGGGTGCTCCCGCAATCCTTTACGAAATCCACCGGCAATCGGATGAAAGAAAGATAAGAAGCGCAATTCGTGCATGCGAACCGGGAGGGCCATGGTAAACTCATAAGTTGCTGGGTCTCGGGCTTCGTGCAACGGGCGGCTGCAAACCCCGCCAGGTCCGGAAGGAAGCAACGGTAGTGGTTTAGCTCGTGTGCCGCGGATCACCCGGGGCCTGGCATTTTCTTTTTTTCGACGTCGGCAACGCCGTATATGTATCAGGTCATCGCGAGGAAATATAGGCCCCAGTCCTTTTCTGAGCTGGTTAGTCAGGCCCACGTCAAAACGACGTTAGACAACGCTATTAACCAGCGCCGTATTGCCCACGGGTATATTTTCAGCGGGCAGCGCGGTACTGGAAAAACCACCGTCGCCCGCATCATGGCGCGTTGTCTCAATTGTGTGCAGGGCCCCACCGCAACCCCTTGCGGCGTCTGCTCCAGTTGCACGGAGATCACCACGGGCGGCGCCGTCGATGTCATTGAGATCGACGCGGCCTCCAATCGCGGCATCAATGAGATGCGCGAACTGCGCGAAAGCGTGCGGTTCCGCCCCGCCAGGGATCGGTTTAAGGTCTTCATCATTGACGAAGCCCACCAGATTACGAACGAGGCCTTCAATGCGCTCCTCAAGACGCTGGAGGAACCGCCGGAGTGGGCCGTATTTATTCTTTGCACCACCGAATCGCATAAGATTCCCACGACGATCGCCTCCCGCTGCCAGCAGTTCACCTTTCGCAGCGTGGACTTCGCCGAGTTGATGGCCCGCATGGAGTGGATCTGCCAGCAGGAAGGCATCACAGCGGACCCGGAAGCGCTTGCCGTCCTCGTCCAGGTCGGAGAAGGCAGCGTCAGAGACTCTCTTTCGGCCCTCGATCAGGCCATCGCCTGCTGCGGTACCACGCTGAACGCCAACGAAGTCCGTGCGCTCTTGGGACAGTTTGCGCTGGACGGCCTCGACCAGGTGATGGAAGCCGTCGAACAGGGCGATTCCACAAAAGTGCTCGAAATCGTTGCGGAACTGGAGCGTAGCGGCGCCAATCTACAGCACTTCTGCCGTGAACTGGCACGCCATGTGCGCAACCTCTTGGTGGCCCGGATCACTGGCGCCGGCACGCGCCTGATCGCAGCTTCTCCGGGGGAACAGGCCCGGATGGCGGAGGTCGCCGCGCGGTTTAGCGAAGAAGACCTGACGCGTTATCTGCAGGTGGTGCTGGACGTGTTCCGGGACCTGCAATATTCCCTGCAACCGCGCCTGCATCTGGAACTGGGCTTGTTGAAGTTGGTGCATGCCGGCCGCCTGACATCCATTGAGGAAGCGTTGGGCGGTTTAGGGCCCGCGGGCAGCACGGCCCCTCCCTCGGCTCCCAAACCTCCGCAGGCGCCGCCGCCCTCGCCCGCCCGGACAGCGGCTCCCGCCGTCGCCGCTCCTGTCGCCGCGGCTCCCGTGACGCTCGACGATCTGCCGCCCTGGCCCGCGGCGGCTGCTCCGGCCAAGGCCCCCGTTCCGCCGCCGCCGGCCGTGCCGGCCGCCAATCCGGCCTCCACCGGGGACCTCAAGGATCGTATGTACGCGGCGCTCCTCGAAGCCGGGTTGAAATTTACCGCCGATGCCATCGAGTCGTCCCTTGTGAATGAATCGGCCGCCGAAGTGGAAATCGTGGCGCCGGAAGAGTTGCAGCTTTCTCTGAATGAGAAAGAAGTCCACCAGTTCCTGGGGAAACTAGGCGTCAACAAGCGCTTGCGTCTGCGATTTGAAGTCGGAGTCACCGCGGCCCCGGCCGCCAAGCCAGCCAGTTCCGAAGCCAAGGATGAAGCCCTCATGCAGCGCGTGAAAACGCACCCCATGGTCCAGCGCTTCCAGGAAACATTTGCCGATAGTCAGATCCGCCAAGTGCGCGATCTGAAAGAATAGAAACTCCCGGAGGATCCAATGAAACTACCCGGAAATATGCAGGCCATGATGGCCCAGGCGCAAAAGATGCAGCAGCGTCTGCAGGAAGACATCGCTGCCATCCGCGTCGAAACGACCGCGGGCGGAGGCATGGTCACCGTGAAGATGGACGGCCACAAGAAGTGTCTCGGCGTGAAGATTGATCCCGAAGCCGCCGGCGACGCCGAAATGCTCCAGGACATGATCATGGCGGCCCTGAATGAGGCGTACAAAAAGGTGGAAGAGCAGTCGCAGGCCAAGATGAACGGGATGCTCGGCGGCATGGGTCTCCCTCCCGGAATGTTCTAACGCCTCGCCATGCCTGACTTTGCCGAACCCTTGTCCCGGTTGGTGGAGGAGTTCCGGCGTCTGCCCGGCATCGGGCAGAAATCGGCGCAACGCATCGCCTTTCACCTGCTGCGCGCGTCAAAAGAAGATGCCTTCCGGTTGGCCCGCGCCGTCGTGGATGTGAAAGAAAAGCTGGGGTTATGTGCCATCTGCAATAACGTCAGCGATGGGGAGCTGTGCCCCTACTGCGAAAACCCACACCGGGACCATTCCGTGATCTGCGTGGTGGAGGAGCCTCCCAATATCCTCCCCATCGAAACCACCCGTACCTTCTCCGGGCTCTACCATGTGCTGCACGGCTCCATCAGCCCCCTGCGCGGTATCGGGCCGGAGCAGTTGAAGATCAAGAATCTGTTGGAGCGGTTACAGTCCGGCGAGACGCAGGAAATCATCCTCGCCACCAATCCGACGGTGGAAGGGGAGGCGACCGCAGCCTACCTCTCCCGGCTGTTGAAGCCGCTCGGCGTTCGGGTCACCCGGATCGCCATGGGCATTCCCGTAGGGTCGGATCTGGAGTACGCCGACGAGGTTTCGATGTCGAAGTCGCTCGAAAACCGTCGCGAACTGTAGCGCTAGAGCACCAAAAGCGGGTCAAATTCGCGCAAAAATGCACCGTTTAGCGTGCCAATGGGTACATTTTTGAGCACATTTGCGTCACTTTCGCGCAACAACTCGACCTTCAGGTAGTTGTGCGACAGCGCCATCTTCCCCTGGCCCAGCGTGACCACGGATAGCGATTTGCCCACAAATTGCCGCCGGAACGACTCGTTTTTCCGTTCCGCCAGCTCTCGCAACCGGCGGTTGCGCTCTTTGCGCACGGGCATAGGCACTTGGCCGGCGGCAGTCGCCGCCGGCGTGCCGGGGCGGGCGGAATAGGTGAAGACGTGGAGGTAGGTGAAGGGCAGGGAATCGATAAAGCGTTCTGTTTCATCGAATTCCGCGTCCGTTTCCCCGGGGAATCCGACCATGACGTCCGCCCCGATGGCGGCATCAGGCATCCATTCCCGGGCCTTGTTGACCCGGTCCGCGTAGTGCCGGGGACGGTACTTCCGGTGCATCCGGCGGAGTACGGAGTCAGAGCCGGACTGCAGCGGCGCGTGGACGTGCTTGGCGATCCGCGGGGAATCCGACATCAGGCGGAGGAGGGCGTCGGAGAAGTCCATGGGCTCGACCGAGGAAAGCCTAAGTCTTTCTACATCAGTCTCTTGCAGGATCCGTTGCAGCAGGCCGACGAGCCGCGTCTGGGAACCCGGCTCCCGTCCCCAACGGCCCAAATTCACGCCGCTCAGCACCACCTCGCGGTAGTTTCTGGAGAGCCCCCGGACTTGCTCGATGACCTGATCGGAGGGCATGGAGCGGCTGCGGCCCCGGACGAACGGTATCACACAGAAAGAACAGCGGTTATTGCATCCGTCCTGGATTTTCAGGTTGGGGCGGGCCCGGTCCCCGGCGGCGTCTTCGACCGGAGCGGAGAGAAAATCGTGTTGCGCGAAGATGTCGTGGACGTGGATTTGTCCATGAAAATGAGCGAGTTCGCCCGCCACCAGGTCGGGAATGGCGGTTTTATCGGAGTTGCCGACCACCCATTGCACGCCGGGGAGGGCGGCAATCTCTTGGGGCGCGCGCTGGGCGTAGCAGCCGGTGACCAGGATCTGCGCTTCGGGGTTTTCGCGGTGGACGCGGCGGACGGTGCTGCGGAGGTCTTCATCGGCGGCGGAGGTGACGGTACAGCTGTTCAGTACAACCAGGTCGGCGTGGTTCCACGTCTCGGCGACCCCCATGCCGCGCTGGCCGAGCATGGATTCCAGGGCGGCGCCGTCGGCCTGGGTGGCCCGGCATCCGAAGTTATGTACGTAGAACTTCCGCACTCTACCAGTGTACCGGGTTCGTTACTCGGGAAGCTCCTTGGGCGGTTCCGGGAGGAAGAAACTGGCGGCAAAGCCGATGACATAGGCGGCGGTGCCGACGATGGCGGCGGCGTACGCCAGTTTGGCCGCTGGGCCTGCTCCGGGGGCGGTTTTGGCGAGCTGGGTGGTGAGGAGGGCGGCGGAGGTGCCAAGCATACGGCCGCCGATGTTGGCGGCGAAGCTTTCTCCCGTTCCGCGCAAGTGCGTGGGATAGACGCGGGGAAGGTAATTGCCCCAGAAGCTGAACTGGGCCACGGTGAGGAATCCGACGATGGCGATGCCCCACTGGAGGGTGGAGACATTGGTTCCGCTGGCGACAAAAAAGACCCACGGCACGATGAAGAGGCCCGGTATCTGGAAGATACGGATCAACTGGCGGCGGCTGACGATGGCGACGGCGAGAACGGCAAGGGCGACGCGGCCAAGGAGCCCGCCCATTTCCTGCCAAAACTGGACGCCGGAGACGACTTTCTGGATGGCGGGCGGCGGGAGGGTTGCGAGTTCGGCCAAGCCGGGTACGATGCGCGGAATCTGTTGAATGGCTCCAAAGGCGGCGGCGTAGCTAGCGGCATACATGATCATGGTGACCCAGGTGGTACGTGCGAACTGAGGCTGGAAGAGAGCGCCAAAGCTGGGCCGCTTGAGCGTACCGGCGGCTTTCTTCGCCGCCCAGGCGGGGGATTCCGGCAGGAAGGGGCGAATGATCATCAATGGAATGGCAGGCAGCAGTCCCGAGATGAGGGTGTAGCGCCAGGCGGCGTGGCCGCCGTGTATGGCGGGGAAGGAGGAGGCGTTGGTGACGGCGATGTAATAGGCTGTCGTCACCAGGAGACCGCCGATGGAGGAGAATGCCTGCGTGTAACCGAGGACCTTCTCGCGCAGCTTTTCTTCTGGGAATAGTTCGGCGAGCCAAGCGACGGCGGCGACGAATTCCACGCAGACGCCAATGAATGTGGTGCAGCGGAAGAAGAGGAGCTGCTCGAGCGAGGTGGCGAAGCCGGCCGCGAGGGCGGAGAAGGCGTAGATGAGGATACTCCAGACGAGAACGCGGCGGCGGCCCCAGAGATCGGTGAGATATCCGCCGATCATGCCGAAAATTCCGCCGGCAAAGGCGGGAATGAAGAAGAGCCAGCCAACCCAATCGAGGTAGGCGGGCGTCCCCGGTTTCAACCCGCCCAGTTCGGCGAGCGCGGGGCCGACGATGAGGGGCAGGACGAGAATTTCGTAGATGTCAAAGGCGAAGCCGATCGATGCCACCAGGCAGATCAGCCATTGCACAAGCGTGAATTTACGGATTTCGGCAGCCATTGATAATCCGAGCATTATACAGACAAGCGGCTTCCCGCCGCCGTGGGGGTGCGGCTATACTGGTGCCCACCATGGCCCGCATTGATGAAATTGCACCCGACGTCTACCGGATTTCGCTGTTCGTGCCCGAGTTCCATTTGCAGTTCAACCATTTTCTGGTGAAAGACGACGAGCCTCTGTTATTTCACGCGGGGTTGCGCGGCCTGTTTTCGGCGGTTCAGGAGGCGGCGGCGCGCGTGCTGGATCCGTCGACGATCCGGCATGTCGGGTTTAGCCATTTTGAATCGGACGAGTGCGGGGCGTTGAACGAATGGCTGGGAATTGCCCCTGATGCACAGGCTGTTTGCGGGCTTATAGGTGCGATGGTGAGCGTAAACGATTTTGCCTCCCGGCCGGCGCGGAGCCTGACGCGAGACGAGACACTGTGCACCGGACGCAGGCGTTTCCGGTTTATTCCTACGCCGCATGTTCCACATGGGTGGGATGCCGGCCTGCTGCTGGAGGAGACGGAGGGCATTCTGTTTTGCTCCGACCTGTTTCATCAGTGGGGCGATACCGAGGCGCTGACGAGCGATAGCCTGATTGCACGGGCACGGGAGGCTCTATTGGTGAGCGAGAGCGGGCCTTTTGCCGGGTACCTGCCGTATACTCACCATACAGGGCGGGTGTTGGCCGATTTGGCAAGCTACCAGCCGCGGGTGTTGGCGACGATGCACGGGGCGAGTTTTTCCGGCGATGGCGCGCGGGAGATTCGAGATTTGGCCGGTGTGATGCACGAGGTTCTGGGACCTCAGTGAGACGGGCAGCTTTCCCGTCCGGGCGCCGGTGCTGCCGGCAATTTGACCTGGAGCCCGTAGTTACTATTTGAAAGGCTAAGAGGATGGCCTCCTCCGGGACGTGGAAGCGGCAGGCGGCAGATGTGAGCGATGAGGCGTGGGCGTTTGCAGCGCCCCCCTGACGCTGATACGCCGCTACGGATCTAGGCATTGCGGGAGGTATGCAATGGACTGCGGTATCTGGCCAAATGCGAAACGCCGCGGCGGCTAGTCCCGCATGACCTGCCGCCCTGGGAAGTGGTAGGCCAACAGACGCAGCGCTGGATTCGAGGGCAGGCATTTGAGGCCATGGTGCATGATTTGCGCGAGATGCTGCGGTTGAGGGAGCCAAACGGACGAAAGTGCATATTGGGATTACTGGCCGCACAAGTGGAACAGGCCACCGGAGAAAATGTGGAACTGGCCTGGGTGGATCAAGGCTATACCGGCCCAGCGGCAGCGGAGGCGGCCCAACAGCAGGGAATGCAGTTGGAAGTCGTCAAGCTGCCTACCGCCTAGAAAGGGTTCGTTCTGCTTTCGCGCCGCTGGGCCGCCGAACGAACATATCGGTTGGACAACTCAATTCCGCCGCCTCGTTCACAACTTTGAACGTCTCCAGGAAACCGTCGCCGGTATGCACTTCCTTGCTTTCGCCTGCCTATTCCTGAGAGGCGCCTTCCTGGAAACTCCGTAAAGTTAACTACAGGCTCTAGAGCCCGTAGGCGCCCTTATGCATTGCGGGAGGTATGCAATGGACTTCGGTATCTGGCCAAATGCGAAACGCCGCGGCGGCTAGTCCGGCATGATGCTTCCCATGAGCAAGACTGATCGCAAGTAGGATTACTGGCCGCACAAGTGCAACAGTCCACCGGAGAAAATGTGGAACTGGCCTGGGCGGATCAGGGCTATGCCGGCCCAGCGGCAGCGGAGGCGGCCCAACAGCAGGGCACACAGTGGGAAGCCGTCAAACTGCCTGCCACCAGGAAAGGGTTCGTTCTGCTTCCGCGTCGCTGGGC
>DASTML010000177.1:0-13142 GCA_035714175.1 Bryobacteraceae bacterium
GTCTCGCCGTCCGGTTCGCACGTCTCATCTCGCAGCGGTGCAAACCCATATCCTTCTACCATTTCCAGTATCGCGTACCGGCCCATCTCACGTATATCAATTCCGCCGCCTGCTATGGGGTTCCTGCCCATATAGGTACGAAATAGAGCAGAATCTAGGCGGATTTAATCTCTGTCCATAGACGATCCCGCAGCCGTTGCGCTTCCGGCGTCACGGTCGCAAACCACTCCGCCCTTGCCATTACCTCCGGCGGGGGGTACAAAGTGGCATTGTTCTGCGTGGCCGCTGAAAGCAACGGCCGCGCCGCTCCGTTTGCCGTCGCCGTACGCATGGTTTCGGCAATTCGCGCGCTCACGGGCGGCTCCAGTAGATAGTTCAGGAACTCATGCGCTAACTCGGGCCGTTGGCTCTCTTGGAGTATCACCGCACAGTCCAGGCTCAGCGGAAATCCGTCTTCCGGATACACAAACGCTAAATCCGGCGATGCGTCGATTGCCTGCTGCGCCGTGGTGGACCAAATCTGCGCGCCCAGAATATCGCCCGCCACCGCCTGGTCCCGCACCTCTGTATTGAGGTAGGCGCGCAGCAGAGATTTCTGTTTCACCGCCTCCTGCTGCGCCGCCAGCAACTCCTGCGGATCCCGCGAGTTCAACGAGTGGCCCAACTTCCGGAGAGCGGCGCCCAGCACCTCTGCCGGGTCGTCCAGCATCGTCAAATGGCCCCGCCAATGCGGCTCCCAAAGGTCTGCCCACCGCTTCGGAGCCGGTTGGACTTTCTTGTTATACAGAATCCCGGTCGCGTTCCACATGTAGGGGACGGAATGCTGGAGCCCCGGATCGCTCACCGGCTCCCGGAACGCCGGCTCCAGGTGCCGCAGGTTGGGCAACCGTTGATGGTCTAACTCCGCCAGTAGATTCTGGTCCCGCATCGGCGGAACAATGTAATGCGTCGGAAACACGACGTCCCAGCCTGAATTGCCCGAAAAGACCCGCGCCAGCATCTCTTCATTCGATTCGTAAATGCTGTACCGGACCCTGACGCCGAATTGCTTTTCGAAGTTCGGTACCGTCTCCGGTGCCACATAGGCGGACCAGTTAAACACGTTCAAACGCCGTTCGCGTGTCTGCCCGCATCCGGCCAACCCAACCATCCCCACCAAAATGTCACGCCGGTTTCTCATGCCTTCTGCATCCGTTCCGACAGCAGAATCAACGCGCCGAACCCAACGAAAATCACCGTGGAAATCGCGCTCACCACCGGGTTCGCCCCCCGTCTTGCCATCGCATAGAGCACCATCGGCAGCGTCTCGGAATCCACGCCGGCCACCAGGCTCGTAATCACATAGTCGTCAAAGGAAACGGTAAACGCCAATAGGGCCGCCGCCGCGATGCCTGGTTTCAACATCGGCAACGTCACCAACCGGAACGCCTGCCATTCGTTGGCGCCCAGGTCCAGCGCCGCCTCTTCCAGCGCCGGTTCCGCCGTCCGCAACCGGGCCATCACCACCAACAAAACATAGGCGATCGAAAAGGCAACATGCGCCAGAATTACCGTGTGCATTCCCAACTGCAAATGCAGATACCGGAATCCCCACTGGAAAAAAGCAAGAAGTGAAATACCAGTCACAATCTCCGGAGTCACCAGCGACAGGTACAACGAACCGCTCAGCCATTTGGACCCGCGCTTCCACAACCCGTACGCGCAAAGCGTTCCGATCGCCGTCGCTAGGATCGTCGAGGCGGCGGCGATCACCAGACTATTCCAGGTCGCCTCGCCCAGTTGCCTATCGCTGAACATTGCCCGGTACCAATCCAGCGAAAATCCCTCCCAAATCGTGAACTTGGAGCGGTTAAAACTAAACGCGCAGAGAATTAACAGCGGTACATGCAAGAACGCATACACCAGTGCGGCAAAGACAGCGAGAAACCGGCTCTGTTTCATAAGGAGTCCTCCGCGTCCTGCCGCAACACCGTGACCATCAGAATCATCACCAGCGCCATGAGCGCCAGCGAAATCGCCGCCCCAAACGGCCAGTCCCGCGCCGTCGTGAATTGGTTCTGGATCAGGTTGCCGATCATGATGCTCTTGCCGCCGCCCAGCAGATCCGGCGTCAGGTAGGAGCCCAGGCACGGGATAAACACCAGCACCCCGGCCGCCCGCAAACCCGGCGCGCACATCGGCAACACGACATGCCGCAGCGTCTCCCATGGCGTCGCGCCCAGGTCGGCCGCCGCCTCCAGCAGATTCTTGTCCAGCCGTTCCAGGTTACTGAACAGAGGCAACACCGCGAAGGGAAGAAATCCGTAGACCAGCCCCACCACCACGGCCGTCTCGTTGTAGAGCAGTGGCAATGGTTCCCGGATCAACCCCATCGACAATAAGAGGCTGTTGATCAGCCCCGTATCCCGCAACAGAAACATCCACGCGTAAGTCCGTACCAGGAAACTCGTCCAAAACGGCAGGATCACCAGGTACAAATACACGCTCTTCCACTTCGCTTCAGCCCGCGCAATAAACAGCGCCAGAGGAAAGGCGATCAGTAGGCACAGTGCCGTCGCCAGCAGAGCCATGACCAGCGAACGCCAAAGAATCAGTCCGTACAACGGATCAAACAGGCGCTGATAGTTCTCCAGCGTCCAAGGCGCTGTCACGCCGCCATAGACGCCCCGCGTCTGAAAGCTGTAGCCGATGATGATGGAAAGCGGGATCAGGAACAGGATCACCGTAAATCCCACCGAGGGGGCCAGGAAAAGTGCGCGGAGCCGGTTCATTCCTGTACCGGCAGCTCATCGGACCGGTCCCACCACACATGCACGCGATCCCCATTCGCAAAGGCTTCGCTGTCGTGCGGAATCTGCGCGGTCACCGTCTCGCCCTTGGCCGTACGCGTATGTACGTGGAAGCAATCGCCCAGGAATGTGCTCGCGTCCACCTCGGCCTCTACCGCCCTGGCGCCGTTCCCGGGGGCCTGCCGCGATATCCGTGTCGATTCCGGCCGTATACCCGCTCCGTCCACCCAGTTCACCGCCCCCAGAAAGCTCGCCACAAACCGCGTCCGCGGCGTCAGGTAAATCTCCCGCGGCGTCCCGATCTGTTCGATCTTGCCCTTGTTCATCACCGCAATGCGGTCCGAAAGCGACAACGCCTCCTCCTGGTCATGAGTAATGAAAAGGAATGTAATGCCCAGCCGTTGCTGCAACTGTTTCAGTTCGATCCGCACACGCTTCCGCAGCGCCGGGTCCAGCGCCGACAACGGCTCATCCAGCAGTAGAAGTTCCGGCTCCACAACCAGTGCCCGTGCCAACGCGGTCCGTTGTTTTTCACCGCCGGATAAGTTGGCCGGTAGCCTGCCCCCTTTTTCCTGCAATCCCACCAGTTCCAGCATGCGAGTCACCTTCGGCGCAATTGCCGCCGCCGATTCGCCGCGGCGCTGCAAGCCGAACGCAATATTCTCCGCCGCTGTCAGATGCGGAAACAGGGCATAATTCTGGAAAACCGTCGTCACCGGCCGTTCGTAGGGACGCAGTCCATTCAGCTTTCGCCCGTTCAGCACGATCTCTCCCGAATCGGGCTCGGCGAATCCGGCGATCATCCGCAGAATTGTCGTTTTGCCGCACCCGGACGGACCCAGCAGCGAATAAAAACAACTCTTCGGAACGTCAAGCGAAATACCGTCCACCACCCGGTGAGAGGGAAACGTCTTAGTCAGCGTTTGCAACGCAAGGGAAACGTCCATTTTTTAGTTAGTAGCGAATTTTACCGCAAAACCTGCCCCAGGCAGTGAACGGCGCCGCGGATTCCCCTTCTAACGCCCGCTCCGTGGGAATAATCCGTTTTTCCGGCGGTAAGACAAGCTGCTCATAGAACAAGGAATCGTCAAATCCGGCCTCCGCTGCCTGTTCCTTGCTCGCCGCATACCAGATACGATCCATTCGCGCCCAAAGAATAGCCCCTAAACACATCGGGCACGGCTCGCAACTGGCATACATATCGCAGCCCGCCAGATCGTGCGTACCCAACGCCATGCCGGCCTGCCGGATTGCCGTCACCTCGGCATGCGCAGTCGCATCGTGCGTCAGGGTTACCAGGTTTACGCCTTCCGCTACTAACTCGCCGTTCCTGACGATCACCGCGCCAAAAGGCCCGCCGCCCTTCGTCACATTTTCCACGGCAATCGCAATCGCGTGCCGCAGCCACCGGCTAACTTCCTGGTTATCCTTCATCTCGTTGTTATCATAAGGGGGAATGGCAGAGCGCGACATCGCAGGCTCCTTCATCGCCGCCACCGCGGCGGCCCCGGCCTCCGCCAGAATTGATGCGCTGACCGCGCGTCTGGAGGGCTCTCTTCGCGGCAAAGCCGAAGTTGTCCGCCTCAGCCTCGCCTGCCTGCTCTCCAAAGGGCATCTACTAATGGAAGATGTGCCCGGCGTCGGCAAAACCACCTTGGCCAATGCCCTGGCCCGTGCTGTCGATTGCGGGTTCCACCGCCTGCAATTCACCGCCGATATGCTCCCGGCCGACGTCACCGGCGTTAGCGTCTTCAACGGCCACGTCCAGGAGTTTGAGTTTAAGCCCGGCCCCGTCTTCACGAATTTTCTGCTTGCGGATGAAATCAACCGCGCAACGCCCAAAACCCAGTCAGCGCTGTTGGAGGCAATGAACGAAGGGCAAGTCAGCGTGGATGGCCGCACCTATCCGCTTGCCCGTCCCTTCATGGTGCTGGCCACCCAAAATCCGTTGGAGCACCACGGCACCTATCCGCTGCCGGAATCGCAATTGGATCGGTTTCTCATGCGTCTTCGCATCGGTTATCCGGACGCCGCCAACGAACGCGAGATCCTCCGCCGCGGCCCCGGCGACCCGCTCATCCATGCTCCCGCCCTTCTCTCCAGCCAGGAAGTTTTGGAGTTGCAGGAGCAGACAGAACATATCCGCGTCGATGACTCCGTCATCGACTACATCCTCGCCATCGTCGACCGCACCCGCAACCACGAATCTCTTTCCCTCGGCGTCAGCCCCCGCGGCGCACAGGCTCTTTACCGCGCGGCCCAGGCGATGGCCCTACTTGACGGCCGCGCCTACGTAACGCCGGACGACGTGAAGCGCCTTGCCGTTCCCGTCTTCGCCCACCGGATCGCCCTCTCCACGCGTATCGCCGTCGCCCAGCGCACGGCGGCCGCCGCCGAACGTATCATCGAAGAAATTCTGACGCTTACCGAAGTACCGCTGTAGGCCGTCGCGACGACTTCTTATAGTGCGGCAGTTGGGACGCCAACAAAGCCGCCGTCGCGAGTACGCCTGCAAGAATGGGAAACCAATCCCCGTATAGCGAAAACACCGTTGTTTCGCGAACGAACCCAAACGCCACGCGGCCTGACCGGCTGTCAAAAGAAGGTAATTGCTCCCGCACCGCCCCCGATGGGTCCACCACGGCCGTGATGCCGTTGTTTGTCGCCCGCACGATCCACCGCCGGTTCTCCGCCGCTCGCATCCGCACCAGTTGTAAATGCTGCTCCCGCGCCGGTGTCTCGAAAAAATAACCGTCGTTCGAGATGTTGAAGAACACCTGCGCCCCCGCGCGGGCAAACGCCCGCACATGGTCCGCCACCGCCGACTCATAGCAGATGAACGTTCCGGCATTCCCCTGTCGCATAGGCATCAACGGGATCGCTCTGCCCCGTTGATAAGCCCCCGCTTCATCCGAAACCTGATTGACGAACGAAAACAGGGACGGCACATACTCGCCAAATGGAACCAGGTAAACCTTGTCGTAGGTGGGCCCGTCCGGAGCCTGTTTCGCCGAATTGTACGGCGCGCCGGTCGCGTCGCGGCGGATCATTCCCAGAACCACCGGCGCCTTCGCCGCCCCGGAAACCTCTTTTACCCGCGTCCGCAAATCCGCGTCCTGCTCGTAAAACATCGGGCCCGGCGTTTCCGGCCAGATTACGGCATCTACCCCCCCCTCCTCCAAAGCCTTGTAGGAAAGCGAGGTAAGCCGTTCCTTCGCCGCCGCATACGTATCGGTATTCCAGTCTTCCGCGGTCGGCAGATTCGGTTGGATCACCGCCGCGTGGGCCGTCGGGGCCTCGGAGGTGGGAAGAGCCGGCAAGAATGCCGGAACCAGCGTGAATAGCGCCCAAAGCGCCTCGTTTCGAGGTCGTTTCAGCAGAATGGCCGCCATGCAGCTCGCCGTCAGCGCGAATAGGAAAGAAATGCCGTATACCCCGGCAAACGGAGCCACCCGCAGCGGCAAACCCATATCGATTCCCGCATCCCCGAGCATCAACCACCCGAAGAGCGTCAACGGTTCCTGTGTCCGCTCCAACGCCGCCCACAGCAACGCAATCGCCGGCGGACCGAAATTATGGCGCAAAAGTGCACCGGAAAGCATGCCAAAAACGCCATAATGCACCGATTTCAGTACACAAAACAGCACAAATGTACCCCATCCGCCTCCGGTTCCCATGCCGCCATGCACCGCCAGCACCGGCGCAATCCACCAGCAGACGCCCGCCCATAACACCACGCCCGCCGCGAATCCTAGCGCGAAACGCCCCGCCGGACGATACTCTTTCCCCAACCCGACCAGGAGCGGAGCCAACGCTATCGGCGCTAACAGATTGAATCCAAAGGGCGGATAGAGAAGGACAAGCAACAGTCCGGACAACAGCGCCAGCAGGATCCGGATTGCCACGTCAGTGCGGCTGCGCCTGTTCGTTCACCAGGTCCGCCATATAGCTCGACCTGACAAACGGGCCGCTAAATACCATATCGAAGCCTAGTTCCATGCCATAACTCCGGTACAACTCAAACTGTTCCGGCGTAACATACTGAGCTACAGGGAGATTCCGCCGTGTGGGCTGCAAATACTGGCCAATCGTAGCGACATGCACGCCCACCTTCCGCACGTCCCGCAGCAACTCTTCCACCTCTCGCGGCTCTTCCCCCAACCCAGCCATCAATCCGGACTTGGTCATCACGCTGGGCCGGTATTTCCGGGCGAAGGCAAGTACGTCCAACGACTGCTGGTAATCGGCCTGCGGCCGGACGCGCCGGTAGAGCCTGGATACGGTCTCCATATTGTGGTTATAGACGTCCGGACCGGCGTCCAAAACGCGCGCAACAGCGTCCATATTGCCGCAAAAATCGGGTGTTAAGACCTCAATTTTGGCATTAGGGAGCGCTTTTCGGACCTCTTTTACGGTCTCCGCCCAGTGGTGGGACCCGCCGTCATCGAGGTCATCCCGGTTGACGCTGGTGATCACCACGTACCGCAGATTCATCTGTCCCGCCATATCGGCGACGTGGGCGGGCTCCGCCGGGTCCAGGACGAATTCTTTCTTGGCCGGAGAACCCTTGGGGACAGAGCAGAAACCGCAACCCCGCGTACAGAGGTTGCCGAGGATCATAAAAGTGGCCGCGCCGCGGTGAAAACACTCGTGGATATTGGGGCAGCGGGCGGATTCGCAGACCGTGTGCAGGTTGCGTTCCCGCAACCCCCGTTTCAACTGGTGCACAGAAGCAAAGTGGGTATCCGGTTTGCGAAGCCACTCGGGCAGCCGCGGCCGCCCGAGTTCGATTTGCACGAAGTCGCTCACGCTAGAATTTTCGCAGGATTGCGCCATCGACGCCGATTTTTTTCAGCCGGAGCTTGGTGTCGGCCACTGCTTCGCTGCTCTTTAACGGCCCGATGACCACCCGGAAGAGGGTCGCGGAAGAACTCGGCGTGATGAGGGCCGGGAAACCTTGTTTCCGGTAGGCTTCGGCCATGCCGGTTGCACCGGGACGGTCGATCGCGGCCACCTGCAGATATTGGCCCGGAACGGGGGCCTGTTGGAAGAGGCTGCCGGCGGATTCCCCTCTAGCTGGTTCTTCCTGCTTCTTGGGCTCTTTTTCCTTCTTCTTGTCTTCCTTCTTGGCAGTTTCCTTCTTCGCCTCTTCGCTCTTTACTTCTTTCTTGCGCTCTTCCTTGCGGGAAGGTTCGACAGTGACGGGTCCGGACGGCGCCGGAACTTCCACGGGGGCCGGTGTGGGTTTGGACACGACAGTCCCGGAATCCGGATCCACTGTAACCGGAGGCAGCTTGTTCGCATTGGCAACCTGCTGCTTGGCGGCGGCCAGCCGCACCTTCTCTTCACTCGGATTGTTGCGGCCCACGATGTATCCCATCGTGAAGAAAACGCCCAGCAGAACTACCAGGATGAACAGCACGCTCAGCAACTGCCTATTGCCGAGCACCAGTTCCATTTCGCCGTCTTCATTACGAGGCATGTCCCCTACCTCCGTTGCTCATGTTCCCTGCAATTATACGTCTCGAGAAATCCAAAACATCTCATTGTAGTAATGTTTTGTTCCCCGCCGCTCGGGAGGCAATACGCAAGAGACCGAAGACGGAGGCTACCGGGAGCGCGGCAACGGCGGCGGCCGGCCAGGCGATTACGCCAGGTAAAAGGCCGCGGCACAACCAAGGCGCGGCACATACCGCGGCCACCCCCAGCCACGGAGGCGCCCAGCCGTAGCCGGCCACGGAGGCGAGGGCCAGCAAGGCCAACAGGCCGACTCCCGGCCCGGCGTGCGCCTCCAGGGTCACGAGCCGGTACAGACCGCATACCAGGAAGACGCCGCCGGTCACTCCGGGCCAAACCCAGCCGGGCAGGCAGAACTCGGCGCAGATGGCCAGCAGGCCAACGGCGGCAAGAATAAGCGCCCCGTTGGCATCCAATAACAACAGCATCGTATCCCAGGGTACACCGCGAAGATGGAAAACCGGCCGGAGCTCCGATAGGGGCCCGGAACAAAGGAACCGGGCGGCCATTGATACGCAGGCCCACATCCTGATAGAAATGGCGGAGAGTTACCGCGACAAACCCTCATGATGCAACGCAGAACCTTTCTCGGCTCCCTGTCCACGGCCCTGGCGCAACCTGCGCCGAAACGGCGCAACGTAATTTTTATCCTCACCGATGATCACCGTTACGACGCCATGGGCTTCCTTCATGGGCAGTCCTGGCTACAGACTCCCCAGATGGACCGGTTGGCGCGCGAAGGAGCGCATCTGCGCAACGCCTTTGTCACCACCGCGCTCTGTTCCCCATCCCGCGCCAGCATTCTGACCGGCCGTTACGCCCATGCCCACAAGATTGTTGACAACAATACGGCAATCCCAAAAGGCACCGCCTTCTTTCCGCAGCTTCTCCAGTCCGCCGGATATAAAACAGGATTCTTCGGAAAATGGCATATGGGCGGCGAGAGCGACGCGCCGCAACCGGGATTTGACCGCTGGGTGAGTTTTCGCGGCCAAGGTACTTACCTGCCGTCATCCAACGGTTTGAACGTGGACGGCCAACGCGTTCCGCAGAAAGGCTACATTACCGACGAACTGACCGACTATGCCCTGGATTGGCTCCGGCAACAGCCGAAGGCACAGCCCTATTTCCTCTACCTGAGCCACAAGGCCGTTCACGGTGACTTCATTCCCGCGTCGCGGCACGCCGGGCAGTTCAAGGACAAGCCCTTCACTCCTCCCGCCTCCATGCGGCCGCGGCCTCCCGAAAATAACCAACCCATGTGGGTGCAGAATCAGCGCAACTCCTGGCACGGCGTAGAGTATCCATATCATACGGGCCTCGATATCGCTTCCTACTACCGCATGTATGCCGAGACATTGCTGGCTGTCGATGAGAGTATCGGGCGCGTCCTGGATGCTTTGCGCGAACGGGGCGAATTGGACTCCACACTGGTCGTCTATATGGGCGACAACGGTTTTGCGTTCGGCGAACACGGTTTAATTGACAAGCGAACAGCCTATGAAGAGTCGATGCGTGTGCCGATGCTGGCGCGGTGTCCGGATCTCTTCCCAGGCGGGAGCGTAGTTCCCCAGGTGGTGGCGAATCTGGACATTATGCCGACCGTACTGGAGGCAGCCGGCGTCGAAATTCCGCAGGGGATCGATGGCCGCAGCTTTTTGCCTTTGTTGCAGAAGAAGCGGGTGGAGTGGCGCGATTCGCTCCTCTATGAGTATTTCTGGGAACGCAACTTCCCGCAAACGCCTACCATGCATGCGCTGCGGACAGACCGATACAAGTACATCCGCTACCACGGCATCTACGATCTGGACGAATTGTACGATATACAGGCCGACCCGCAAGAGACCAAAAACCTGATCGCCGATCCCGCGCACAAGGGAACAGTGAAGCAGATGAATGCGCGTTTGTTCGAGATTTTGGAGCAGACGGGCGGGATGAACATGCCGGTCTATCCGGACCGCGGAGCCCAGCAGAACCTGCGCCATCCGGACCGCTCCGGCGCCGCGCCGTTTCCCCATGTGCTCGACGGCCCCCGCAACAAGCCCGTTCCCGGCCTGACCCGGAAAGAGCCCTGATATGAAAATGCAGCCGCTCTCCGGTGATTCTATTTAGGTTACACGCGCGAAATTATCGTCAATTCCCTCCAATTTTCGCGCTACAACAGTAGAAGGAGATTCCCGCGGGATATATGCGTCTAGTTTGCCTTTTGTTCGCCACGATCGGTTTGTCCGCCGTTGCCCAGGAACTTGCTTTTCCGCTCACGGCGCGTCTGCAATCGCGTATCCCCGCCGCTGGCTTGCCCGCCGACTCCTACTATCTGCCTGGCAGTTCCGATGTCACCTGCTTCGAAGGCAGCGCGTCCGGCAGCCGTATCCTTTGCCTGTCCGATAGCGGAACCATTCTGGAATGGACGGCCGATGACCGCATTCGTACGGTGGCCGACGGCTTTGTGGGCCCCTTACAGGCAAAAGTCGCACCCAACGGTTCCATCTATGTCCTGGACAAGGGGCGCGGCACACTGTCCAAGATTGCTCCCAACGGGACAGTCTCCGTGGTCATGAAGTCCGGATCCGACCGCGTGATCCGTGAACGGATGGATCCCGCCTCGTTCGATTTACCGCTATTCGTCGTAAGCCGGGACAACTACTTGAACTCCGCGCAACTCGCCATGGACCCGCAGGGTAACCCCTACCTGGGTTTTCTTCGCGAGGAGACGAACAACGACACCGGCACGAAGCGGTTTCTCTATATCTTCCGTCTGGAAGCCAACGATACCGCGCTGATTTTGCATTGGGACGGGTCCGCCACACTGGCCAACGCCACTTCCCTTCCGACCTTCGACGCTCTTTCCGTCGATAAAGACCGCAACATCTTCTTTTCCACCGGCGGCCGCCTGAACCGGTTGACTCCCTCCCTGCAGGACACCGCTCTGGTGGATGGACGCTATACGGTATTGAACTCCAATCCGGTACAGGGCATCGTGCAGACCGATGACGGCAATATCTTCCTCCATTCCCGCACCAGCAAGGCCCTTTTCCGATTGGCGTTCGCCGACCTGCGCGTCGACTTGGACCAATTCAGTACGCTGACGGGCTTCATCGCGCGCCGGGGGAATCAATTGATCGGCCTGGATTTGCAGCAAAAGCGGTCCTTGCAATATGCACCGGACCCGGCCCGCCTCTTTGTACCGCAGTTGGTGTCGCGCTTGCTGCGATACATTCCCGCCACAGGCAGCAACTCATTCCGTGCCGCCTTTGACAATCCGGTGAGCGTGAGCGTCGATCTGCTTTCGCAGGTTTTCGTGGCCGATGCCGAAGATATGTCCGTTTACCGGATTGCGGCGAACGGTACGGTGACGCGGGTTGCGCAAAGCAACTACAACCCGGATGTCCCGGTGACAAGGCCGACCACGGAAAACCAGGCGATGGACTCTATGCCCTACCCGGTCATTTCGATCGCCCACGATGTCGACGGCCGGCTGCTCATGATCGACAGCAACTGCACGTTCTTTGTACAAACCGGCGCCAATACGGCCCGGCGCGCCGGCGGTTTTTCCAATTGCGCCAATGCCGCCATGCTCTACGATCAGGCGAAACGGCTGCATGTGGCATTGCCGGTGCGAGGCCTGGTGCTAACGGGTACCGGCGATACACTGACGGGCGACTGGCAATTCTCTACGACCTTTACCTCCAGCAGCAACGTACGATCCATTAGCATGCTGCCGTCCGGCGATGTGCTGGTGCTGGAAGGCACCGCCCTGGGCACCTGGTCCCTGAAACGCGTGAATCCGAATACCAAGGACGTAACGCCGATCCGGTTGGACGACGCGATTGCCAACGGGAACAACCTGAATCTGACTTCCATTGCGACGGACGCGGGCGGCCGCATTCTTGCCGTCGCCTGTTGCACCATTGGCAGTTCGAATGAAAGCAGCCGCCGGTACCTCTACAATTTCCAACTCAGCGGCACGAATGTGTTAAGCGGCTCGCCGCGCCCAGTCACCTATTACGACGGTGCGGGGCAGGTCCCGGACCGGCTTTTCAGCCACCCGCGCGGCATTCTGATCCGCACGAACCAGAACCGCATCTACTACTTCGAAGACCAACAGTTCCGCTCCCAGGCCTCGGTTTCTCTGCCAAACCGGCAGACCTGGACGTACAAGCCCGACAGCGGCGTACAGGAACTGGCCGTTCCCGTGTTCCCGGGCTATGGTCCCACGGCCTTCCGTACCAAGCTGACTTGCGACAACGGATTTGAAAAGTTCCTGCGCCTTGGCCCCTCGGCCGCCGTTGCTCCCACCCAATTGCGCTTGGGCCTGGATACTCAAGCAGCGCCCTCCCGCGCGGCGTCCTGCAAAATTGAACTCTCCGCCGTGGATACGACGCGCGTGTTGGCGACAACCACCGTCGACCTTGCGCCCGATGCCGCTCTCCTGGCGCAGATTCCCAGCATTTCCCTGCTCGAACAATTGACGCCCTTCAAAGTGGACCCGACGCAGAGCACGGTCACCAAGACGGTGCGCCTGATCAACAATTCCCCGGATAACGTTGCTATTCAACTGGAAGGAACGCTTCCCGACGGAATTACGGCGACTCCCGCGACGCTGACGCTGGAACCCAAGCAGTCCGGCGACGTTACCTTCACCATTGTGCCTCCGCAACTCTTCCGGCAGAGCTACCAGATTCCTCTACGGGCCAATTGCGCCACCTGCAAAGCAGCCGTACCGATGGAACTGAGTTTTCAGATCACGGGCCGCACGACCTCGATCGACATTTCGGCCGAATCGGCGTTGGTGGATATCGCAGCATTGAATACGCGCAACAGCAGCCGCCAATC
>DASTML010000178.1:0-9816 GCA_035714175.1 Bryobacteraceae bacterium
AAGTTCTTGATGTTGGAATAAAACTTATCCTCGGCCACCTCCAGTGCCTGCGCGACACGGGCGATGAGATTCTGATTCGCTTGGTGCATCAAAAATACGGCTACATCGGCCGCGCGCCGCCGGTGTTGTTCGAGCAGCGAAGCAATGGCGCGGGGAATCTTACGGGAAGCTTGCAGGATTACGCTGCGGCCATTCATTTCGAGCGGCGAGGCAAACGGAAGTTGCAGGTCCTCTGCGTATGCTCCATCTGAGTAGATGCCGCAATCCACGATGCGGGCAAATCCGTCCGAGGGATGCACGAGGCAGGCTCCGGCTCCGTCGCCGAATAGGATAGCCACCCCTCGTTCCATGGGTTCTCGTTCCACGACCTTCGACATCTTCTCTGCGCCAATTACGAGAATCGGGCCAAGGGAAGAACACAAACGGGAGGCGAGAGAAAGCCCGAAAAGCGAGCCGGCGCTTGCCATGGGCATATCGAGCGACGGCGTGGCGTCCAGGCCGAGCCTGCTGGCAACGGAGACGGCCGGGCCCGGAAATTGGCGATCCCATGACCCGCTCGCAACGAGGATCATTCCCAGGTCGGAAGCTTTCAATTTGGCGCTGTCCAGACAATCCTGCGCCGCGCGCAGGGCGAGGTCGATCACCGATTCGTCCTCTCTGGCAAAACGGCGCTCGTCAATGCCGGAGACGTTGCGGATCCATTCGGCATCACAGCCGACTTTGGCCCCGATTTCGGCGTTGGTCACCACCCGCTCAGGCAGGTAGGAACCAAAAGCTTTCAAGAACGCCACGCTAGTTGCTGTGCTCCTCTAGGTACTGTTCGATGCGTTCGATGGAATCGAACTTGCGGGGAATGAGATCGGAGTCGGGGATCTTCACTCCAAAGGTCTTTTCCAAGGCGGAAACGAGGTCCTGCAGGCCAAACGAATCCAGGACGCCGCTATCGAAGAGCGACTCGTCAGGAGCGACGGTGGGCGTTTTACCGGCCACTTTTTGGATAATTTCAAGGATTTGTGTTCGTTTGTCCATTGGTAGTAGGGTCTGGGGCGGAAAATTCCGCAGTTTTCGGTTCCATCGTCTCACGGCGCACCCTGGCGAACGTGGCGAACTGGCCCATAAGTTCCTTATACAATGCCGCACCCAGGAGCCGGTAGCCCGGGCCTGTGAAATGCACATAATCGCCTTGCGCCATGCCTGCGGTGACCCATTGACGCATGGCTCCCTTGCCGCCCATACGGTCCCGCACGTCCCAAAATGCCGCGCCGCGGGCCTTGCAAGCCGCGCGCTGCGCTTCCAGTATCAGGTCGATTTTCTCGTGAGGCGCCCAGCCGGAGCGGGTGCGAATCTGATGATCCGGCGGGCCGATCACCAACAGGGAGGCGGTGGGAGCCAATCGGCGATATTTGTCGAGAAGAGCCACGAACATGTCGCGGTAGGATTCAAACGTCCAATCCTTGTTTCTCGCTTCATTGGTTCCGTAGGCAAGTACGATTAGCGCCGGCGCGTGTTCCTGATACGCAGGGGCAAGCCCCGCGTCTTCCCACTTCAGCCCGATAGAGGCCTGCGCGCCGTTAATTCCCATCATTTCCCACGTGAGGCCGCGCGTATTCTCCGTGACCCACCCGTGCAGCCGGACCGGTTTGCGATCGAGCGTGCGCGCCGCAAGTAGGTGGGGGCCGGGCGTAAGGGGCAGCTTGTGAATCATCGGCATGCCGGGACCATCGGTATCAATGATTTCGAGCACGGAACCGTTGTCGGAAATTTCGACGCGGCCGCCGCCTGGTTGACGCAGAAAGTGAAATTCCGCCCGTTCCGCCTCTGTCTGCAGATTCACCATTTCGCCGGGGCGCTCGGTAGACATGCTGACGCCCGCCAAGCCATATAGACCATCGCCATCGCGACCGACAAGCCCGTCTGAATACCAGCCGTTGCTATTCCAACTCTTCAAATCCAATCGCCGATAACCCAGCCAGGGCCGTCCAGCGTGAGAAAAACCATTGCCGCCGTCGCCGAAGCGGGCCTGCAACAAATAACGGACGGTGCCGGACCACTCGTCGGCGGCGGTGTGGGAATCCCCATATTGGAAGACGCGCAGCACCTGGCTGGTCTCATTGCGTTCCAGGCGGTACAACTGTTCAAAAAACGGAATGAGCGCAGCCGGATTTTCCATCAGCCCCGGCACGTTGAGCCATTGGGCAACGGCATCATTGGCCGTGGCGCGAATGGCGGCTGGGATAATCGCGGGCCTAGCCGCGGTCCGGGTCCGCACCGTAGTGGTCTTGCGCCGTACCGTTGTTGGACGTCGGGCCGCTGTTGGACGGCGAGCCGCTGTCGTCGCGGCGCGAGAAGGCGCGGCGGTCGTTTTGCGTGCCACGGTCTTTTTCCGAACCGGGGCGGCCGGCTTTTTCGCGGTGGATTTCTTCTTCGGCGCGGCAGCTCCAAGGGCTACGGCAACGCCGAAAATTACACACGCGCAGCTAAAAGCAAGTTTACGCATTCTCTCCTAACAACTGGATCGGCAGATTCGGGCGGACCCTTTATTGTCTCAAAATTCACTTGCCGGATTGTTTGGCCGCCTCGGGCCCGAATTTTTCCTTGGCGAGGGCGAGCTTGTACTTCCGGTAGCCGTCCTGCAGCGACTTGTACAGCAGATTGCCGACAATTTTCGCTCCGGAGGGCATGGGATGGATGAGATCTGCGCCCACCATGCGGGGTTCCGCCAGGTACCAGCGGCCCATGGTTCCGGGTCCCCCCATGGCTTCGAATGTGTTGAAAAAGGCGCATTTGTGTTCGGCGGCGACGCGCTGTTCTAGCGCGACCAGGCGGCTTAGCGGCGGAACGGTGCCGATCTCCCCGGAAGGCATTCGCTGCCCCCGGTCCATCGGACTCATGATTAGGATGGCGGCTTCGGGCACGGCGTTCCGGACGCGTTTCACGGCTCGCACCAGTTCCAGTTCGAAAGCAGTGTCCACATATTTGGCATAGACGCTTTCATTCGTCCCATAGTTGATTACAACCAGGTGAGGTTTTACATGGCGCAACTGCTCGGCCCAATGCTCCTCGCCCACGTTGCGCGCGAGGATGGTGATCGCCGCTCCGTTGACGCCCATGGAATCGTATTCCACTCCCGGTTGATCCTTCAATAGACGCATCCCATAAAGACGGACTCGACCCGTCACCTGGGAAATGGCGACCTCTTTAAATCCCGCCGGGACGGGAAAGATTTGAAAACTGGGGGTTGCCGATGGGCTGGCCGTATCGACGGTTCCCAGTGGCTGCCCATCGGCCAGAACCTGGAAAGAACCTCCATCCGGCTGCGAAAGCCAGGCAACTTCGACAGCCGTGTGGCCATTGTCGTTTAGCGCGATCCGAGAATTTGCGCCCGGACCGCCCCGAAAGCTGACCGCACCTAGACCATATTGGCCGTCGCGGAGTTCCGCGGTGTTGGCTGGCTCAATTTTCCATCCCGAACCTTTTACCGAGACGCCGCGGTGGCCGTACCAAGCCCAGGGCTTTGCAATCAGCACGAAACCGTGGCCGGCGTCGCCGAACTCTTTTTGAAACAGGGCGCGGACATCGGCGGTGATTAGATCGGCGGTGGTGGGGGAGTCGCCATAGTGTAGAATCCGGGTGATGGCGCCATCGTCTCGACGCTCGGTTGCGTGGAGTGCCGCATAAAAGCGCTGTAAATCACCACTGGTGTCGACAAGCTTGGGGGTGTCGACCTTCTCGGGCGCGGTATCGGGGCGGAGCCGGACCTGCTCTTCGGCGACAGGGTCTTCCGAGCGGGTACGGACTTGAAATTCAAGGACTTGCGGGACCATGGACCAATCGAGCATCCGGTAGTCTTTGAATGCGGGGAGCAGGTCGGGAGCCGTCATCATGGCACCCAGCGTGAGAAGAGTCAACGAGGCTTTGGTGGGGAACGCCATTAGAATTTGGTGTAGATAAACGGGGCCGCGCCGGTGGCTGCTACATATTGGATGGCGATGGCCAACAGGAGGAGCACCGTGGCCTGCGCAAAAAAGGGCGAACGGATAAAGAGGTCACGCGGCTGTTCCAGCCAGGATTTGGGGGCGTAGTGGCCGGCGACGGCAAGGGCGAGAACGGTCCAGAGGCCAGCCGAAACGTTGTCAAAGGCCCAACTATTGGACACAATCCGCTCGACAATCAGGTTGGCCTGTTCCAAAGAGTTGGCGCGGAAGTAGATCCAGCAGAAGCAGACAAACTGTACTGTGATAAAGGTGCGCCACCACGCGGGAGTGCGTGGTTCGGCTTTCCCGCGCTTCGCCTGTATGAATCGGGAAACGGCCTGACCCGCGCCATGGAGTACGCCCCAGATGACGAAATTCCAACTCGCGCCATGCCAGAGGCCGCCGAGCGTCATAGTAATAACGAGATTGATGTACGGCATGACGGCATTCCGTTTCCCGGGCAGGGAAAAGAACAGATAATCGCGCAGCCAGTTGGACAGGCTGATATGCCAACGCCGCCAGAAGTCATTGATATTGGCGGCGGAATAGGGTTGATTGAAGTTGATTGGCAGCTTCAGGCCTAGCAGGAGTGCGGAGCCAAGAGCGATATCGGTATAGCCGGAAAAGTCATAGTAGAGCTGAAAGGCGTAGGCGTAGACGCCGGTGAGAACCTCGCCGCCCGAGTAGAGACCCGGGAAATCGAATACGCGGTTCACCAGATTTTCCGCCAGGTAGTCGGCGATCAGCAGCTTTTTCATCAGGCCGAGCCCGATAAGAAACAGGCCGCGGGAGCCATCGGCCGCATCAAGTGACTTCCCGGGCTTCTCCAGTTGGCGGAGCAGGTCTGAAACGCGCGTGATCGGTCCGGCGAGTGTTGTGGGAAAAAATGAGACTGCCGTGAGGTGCGCCAAATAGCTCTGCGTAGGCTTGGCGTCCCGCCGGTAGATGTCAATCGTATAGGTAAGCGACTGAAAACAATAGAAAGATATGCCGAGCGGGAACGTCCACTCCCATTTCGATGCGGTCTGGCCTGTCAGTTGCGCCCAACTTTCCAGGAAAAATCCGGCGTATTTGAATGCCGCCAGTATGCCGAGATTGGAGAGCACCGAGAGTGTGACCAGGAATTTCCGGAGGCGGGGCGCTTGTGCGCGGCCGAGCGCAAGGCCAATGGCGTAGTCCACGGAGGATGCCAGCGGGATCAGAGCGAGATAGAAAATATCCCACTTGGCATAGAAAAAGTAGTTGGCAAATAGAAGGACCGCCAGTCCCGTGGCCCGCCACCGGGAGAAAGGCCAGTAGAGGAAGAAGACCGCGATCAGGAAGAAAAAGTAGAGGGAGCTCGACAGGAGCATTCTAGGGCAGGCCGAAGTTTCTATTGTAACCCGGAGGTTAGTCGATCAGGCCTTTCCGGACGGCGAATCGAACAAGTTCACTGGTGGAGTGGAGATTGAGCTTCTCCATAATGCGGCCGCGGTGGGCGTCCACGGTGTAGACGCTCAAATTGAGGCTCGTAGCGATTTCTTTGTTGGTTTTCCCTTCGGCGATCTGCTGGAGCACCTCGCGTTCCCGGGAAGAAAGCAGATCGAGCGGGTCGGTGACGTGTTTCCGGTAGTCGGAGAGAACCGCGTCGGAAACCGCGGGGCTGAGATACCCTTCGCCTTTGGCAATCGCGCGAACGGCGGCGAGAAGATCGACGTCGATGGAGTCCTTCAATAGGTAGCCGCGCGCCCCGGCGCGGAGAATCTCGCGGACGTAGACAGAGTCCTTGTGCATGGATAATGCTAATACCCGCGTGTGTGGGGCAGCCTCCGTAATGCGCCGGGTGGCTTCAATGCCGTTCAGTTCCGGCATTGCCACGTCCATAACCACCACATCGGGCTGGAGCTGGTCGCTCATCTGCACGGCTTCCCGTCCATTGCCGGCCTCTCCCACAATTTCCATGTCGGTTTGCGCCCCCAGGATCATGCGGAAGCCCTGGCGAACCACTGCGTGGTCATCTGCCAATAAGACTCGTATCTTCTTGCTCATCCGTCGATTTGGGTACAGGCGGGGATGCAGGCACCCACGCTTCGATGGTGAGGCCTTTTTCGCCGCCGGAGGGAGTCGAAATTTCCAGCTCGCCGCCGGCGTTTCGCGCACGGGCTCGCATGCCAGTCATACCGATTCCCCGGCGCGCGGAGCGCTCGCCGTCATCAATACCTTTTCCATTGTCGCTGATCCGGAGACGCACCTTACCGTCGTCCCGGTAGAGCCGGATGGCAACCCGGGTCGCCTGGGAGTGCCGAGCTACATTCGTCAACGCCTCCTGCGCGATCCGGAACAGGTGTGTTTCGGTCTCATCCGGCAGCCGCACCGTGACCGATGAGTCGTAGGCCACTTCGATGCCGGTTCGTTCGTGGAAGCGTTCGCATTGCCAACGGAGCCCGGCATCGAGACCAAAATCGTCCAAAATAGTGGGCCGGAGCAGTTGCGAAAGTTCGCGGACATTCTTAATCGCTTCGTCGACGAGACGGAGACAGTCGTCGAACCGGCGGTTGGATTCCGGCCCAGCCAACGCGACGAGATTGGCCTTCACGGCGGTCAGCGACTGGCCAAGTTCGTCATGAAGTTCATGCGAGAACCGCCGCGCGGCAGACTCCTGATTTTCCAGCATGTGCCAGGAGACCCGGCTCAGTTCGCTGGCCTGGTACTCCAGGCGGCGCGTTAGCCCGGCCGTGGTACGGACTGTAAAGATTGCCACCAGCAGCGCGAGCATCAGACAGGCTCCCATCAGCAGAGTCGACTGATTTACGAGCCGGTTTGATTGACGAGTCAATTCCCGCTGCGCCTGCGAGGAGCGTTCGGAACCACTGGCAATCAGCTTTCGGACAATTTCGATGACCTGTTCATGACGTTCCAATAGGTCATAAGAAAACAGCGATTCCGCATCCTCGACGGCCAGCAACCGGCGAGCCTCGGAGGAAAAGGCCGTGGCCGCCCGGCGCAGCTCTTTCCATAGCGGTTCGTCTTTGGTGCCGCTGCCCGTCGCAACGATCAGCTCGATCACGCGGTCCGCTTCATTGAGTTGAGAAAGGATCTGATCGCGGTCGACCGAGTCCGGTTCCTGGCTCAAATTCGTAAAAACAGCATTCAGAGCGCCCTGTTCCCGATGAATTTCATCTATGAGGCGGTTGGTAACCACCTGCTCCCCGGCCAGGTTTTCCGCGGAATCCCGGATCTGCTCGGCATTTCGAACGCCAAAGTATCCGGAAGCAAGCAGAAGTATGATCACAAGCGTAAAGCCCGTGACGAGAACACGCAAAATGCTCTTGTCGGTGATTCGTTGAAACATCCGCGCCTAGTCCAGCGTATAGGAAACCGGTCAGGCGGCAATCCCCCATCCAGGGGATTTTCGGGGGTGTCTTCGGGTACCCGTGAACTCGTACCTGCAAATAGCCTTTTTTCGGGATCGCGGGAAAGCGGAATCTACCGCATGATGGTGCTGTCTGGTAGCCGAACGTTGCCAGAATCCTCAAGGAGATCACGAACAATGAAGAAGTTCCTCGCGCTGATGATTCTCGGCGCTTTCTCGATGGTGACCTTCGCCGCGACCACCAACAGCGACGACACGAAGAAGGAAGAGAAGAAGGAAAAGAAAAAGAAGAAGAAGAAGGACAGCTAACTGTCGCCTTCTGATCTTTGATCAGATTTGGAAACGCGGGATGGGTCTTCCATCCCGCGTTTTTGTGTCTAGGCGCTGATTTTGCGGTTAGAATTCCAGACGCAAAACCATCGTGATGAGAGACGCTCCGATCTGCGGCCCGGCGGGCGGCCGAAGTTGCCGTTGCCGACGGTGGAGACGATGCCGCCAAAGATGGTCCGGTTCAAGAGGTTCAAGGCATTGGCCTGGTAGAACAGGTCCACGGTGCGGTCGGCGCTGACCGGGAATTGAATACACTTGGCGAGGGAAATGTTCTCGCTGAACACCGGGGGGCTGCCGGAACGCTGAATCAGAGATGGCGGCCGATCCGAGTTCAAACTTGCCCTGGAGCGTGTAGGCATTGGCATGGAACCAGCTGCTGGTTGGATCGTTCGGGTCCAGCGAGGTACGGCGACGCCTGTGTGAATGTCCACCGGGCCGCGGAAGCGCGAAAGGCGATTTGCAGCGCATATCAATCCGGATCTCCTCCGGTGAGCCGTTCCTCCAATCTGGTAGTAGGCGCCCTGTGGCCGTCTGGACCAAGTGGAACCTGTCCTTGTGGCCAAAGGAAGCCAGAAATCGGCTGGTGCGCCCGGCTCCAAGAGTCCGAGGCGCATTGGTTATCCGGGAACGCCAAGGCATAGCCACCGCACGTCCACCGTCTCAGGCGAGGCGAAGCACCCGGCCAACGGCGGCAGTGATGATTTCCAACGAGCCTCTTCCTCCCGTTGCTTCCGGCCTATTCCCGTGATTTCATACTCCCGCGCGCGCTTCTTGTCGGGAGTTGTCACCCGCTTGGCCTTGATCCAGGCGCTCTCCTCCAGCCGGTGCAGCGCCGGGTACAACGAACCTTTTTCTATCCGCCGCACATACTTTGAGCTTGCTTCCATGTTGGTGGCGTGGGGCGGCGCCTGGCGAGCAATTGGCATGTTCAGATTTCTCGGTAAGTTTCTTAGTGCCAGCCGGTCTGCCGGTGCTGTCAAGGTAGGGGAGCGGCGTTCGCCGGTTGGCGGCAGGAATTACAATAGTCAGAGCGCATCATGCGAAATGTGATCACAACGGTGGATGTTCCGCTTACCGGTGTATTGGAAGTTGTACGCGGTACGATCATTACTCCGTCCGCGCGCGAACTGGCGCGGGATCGTGGTGTACCCATCGTGGAGGTGGCGCCGGAAGCCTACCAGCGCGCCCGGCTACCCCACCGGACCGTGGTCATCGGCAGCGATCACGGCGGATTTCGAATGAAAGAATACCTCAAAGCCATTCTGGATTCATTGGGATACCAGGTGGAGGACGTGGGCGCTTTTGATGAACGTCCGGTGGACTATCCCGATCTTGCGGAGAAAGTGGCAGACGCCGTGAGCCGCGGACAGGCTTTTGCCGGCGTGATGGTGGATGGCGCGGGTATTGGATCAGCCATGGTTGCCAACAAGGTTCCCGGCATTCGCGCGGCGCTCTGTTATGACAGGGCCTCCGCGCGCAACAGCCGGGAACACAATCATGCCAACCTGCTCACGCTCGGCGGGCGCATGTTGACCGAAACCCAGGCCGAGGATGTGTTGCGCACTTGGTTTGCCACCCCCTGGGGCGGCGGCCGGCATCAGTCTCGCATCGATAAGATAACGGCCGTTGAGGCAAAGAATTTCAAAGGGAGCCGTGGGTGACCGACGCGGAACTGGATCAGTTGGTTCGCCAGATTGGCGACGAGTTTGTGGCGCGCCTCGGCCGCCCGGCCCCGGCTTCCGCCGCTCCGGCGCCGTCGGGCCCCTCGTCGGGTTATGATGCGCCGACAGGCGGCCCCTCCTCAGGGGCTGGCGGGCCGGGCGATGCCAGGCTGGCGGCGATGATTGATCATACGTTGCTCCGCCCCGATGCCGTCCGGGCCGAAATACTACAGGTCTGTGCTGAGGCGCGGACCTACGGTTTTGCAAGCGTATGCGTCAATAGCGGGTGGGTATCGTTGGTTGCCCGGGAACTCCGCGGCGCCGCGGTGAAAACCTGCACCGTCGTTGGATTTCCGTTGGGAGCCATGACAACGGCGGCCAAGGTGTTTGAGGCTGAAGAGGCAATCCGCTGCGGCGCGACGGAAGTGGATATGGTGCTGGCGGTGGGGCTCTTGCGCGCGGAAGAAGAACTTGCCGTAGAAAAGGACATTCGAGCCGT
>DASTML010000179.1:0-66686 GCA_035714175.1 Bryobacteraceae bacterium
GGAGGTCCCGTAATACCCACGACAAGCGCCGGTCGGGACGCCGCCGGCCCCGGCCCTCCCCGTTCCAGAGCGCTGATTGCCCGTGCTAACTCCCGGCTCATGGGTTCTTTAACAACTGCCGCGCGATGACTAACTTCTGTATCTCGCTCGTGCCTTCGCCAATCGTCATTAACTTCACGTCCCGGTAAAACTTCTCCACCGGATAATCCTTCGTAAACCCATAACCGCCGTGAATCTGCACGGCCTCGTTGCAAGCCCGTACCGCAATCTCGGAGGCGAACAGCTTCGCCATCGCCGATTCGCGGTTCACGCTCCGCCCTTGGCCTTTCTGCCACGCCGCGCGCATCACAAGCAACCGTGCCGCGTCGATTTCAGTCGCCATGTCAGCCAATTTGAACTGGATAGCCTGAAATTCAGAGATAAATCGGCCAAACTGTTTCCGTTGCTTGGAGTACTTAAGCGCCGCGTCAAAGGCGCCTTGGGCAATGCCTACCGACAGCGCGGCAATCGAGATCCGGCCGCCGTCCAATACGCGCAGAGCGTCAATGAAACCTTCCCCTGCGGCGCCCAGAAGCGCTTCGTCCGGCACCCGGCAATCGGAGAAGATAACTTCTCCGGTATCGGACGCCCGCATCCCCAACTTATCTTCTTTCTTACCTGGCCGATAACCTGGCGTATCCGCTTCCACTAAGAACGCGGAAATTCCATGGTGGGATTTGCTCCGGTCCGTTGCCGCCATCGCTACGCACAGCTGGGCATAGTGGGCATTGGTGGTGAAGGTTTTGGCGCCGCGGATCACCCAGCCGTCGCCGTCCTGTACGGCGGCTGTTCGCGTACCGCCCGCATCGCTGCCCGCCTCCGGTTCCGTCAAGGACCAGCATCCCAACCACTCGCCCGCCGCCAGCCGCGGCAGGTACTTCTTCTTCTGTTCCTCGGTTCCGGCCAGATACAGGTGATTGCTGCAGAGCGACGTATGCGCGGCGACAATTAGGGCCACCGACGGGTCCACGCGCGCCAACTCTTCGATAATCAGCGCGTACTCGATGTAGCCCATGCCCGCGCCGCCGTATTCTTCCGGAAAGATAGAGCCCATCAGCCCCATCTCTCCGCATTTACGGATCACCGCGGCCGGAAATTCCGACTTTTCATCCCACGCCCGCACATGCGGCGCAATTTCCGCTTCCGCGAACTCCCGTACTGCCCGCCGCAACTGCCGTTGTTCGTCCGAGTACGAGAAATCCATGGCAGCCCCCTATACGATCTCTTCCTTCGCCGCGTCCCAACGCATGGCTCGGCCCTGCCGGTAGCTTTCGACAGCCATGCGGCAGGCAATGGAAATCCGGTAGCCGATCTCGAACGGACAGTTGGGTTCCTTGCCGCTCCGCACGCAGTCGATGAAATTCTGCATATGCCCGTTTGGATTGGTCTTGGTGGTCCCTACACGCTCGGTTCCTTGCGGCCGGTTCATTTTTTGAGGCCAGTAGCGTACCTGATTGGCCCGCGTGATCGACCCTTCCGTACCCAGAACGTCTTCCGCGAATCCGCGCCGGTCGTTGCCGAACCCGGACACCCATGTGAACAGAATGTCTTCCGGATGCTCCATCGTCACGCTCATCGTGTCAGGAACCTCGCGGCCGTCTTTCCAGATGTACAGGCCGCCCACCATGTTCACCTGTTTCGGAATCTGCAGGTTCAAAGCCTTGTACCAGATGCTGAGCGTGTGGCACATATTCTCGTACACATTGCCGCCCGAATAGTCCCAATAGAACCGCCAATTGATATACCGGTTGGGATCAAAGTCCCGTTTCGGCGCATCGCCCAGGAACTTGTTCCAAAGGATATTCTCCGAAGTCATGTCCGGGTACACGGGCCGGGCCCACTGCGGCTTGCCCACCGGCGTATTGCGCCAATGGTCGCCCACAATAGCGGTGATTTTGCCCATTCCGCCCTCTTTGAGCCATGCCCGCGCGTCTTCCACCATGCCTGTCGAAACATGCTGGTGCCCAATTCCCACCACTAACTTCCGGTTCTTATCGTAAGCGGCGCGCATTGCCTTGGCGTGTTCCGGATTGAACGCCATGGTCTTTTCCTGGTATACGTGCTTGCCGGCTTCAATGGAAGCGACAAAATGTTCCTTGTGTAAGTGCTGGGGCGTAGCAATCAGGACGGCGTCAATCGACTTATCATCCAGCATGTAGCGATAGTCCATGTAGGTCTTCGCCGCCGGAGCCACTTTCTTGCCTGCTTCCAGCCGTGCCGTGTACACATCGCAGAACGCCGCCATGTCTACGTTCGGGCACAGCATCGCCTGGTGTACCAGTTCCATGCCCCGGGCGCCCGGCCCAATAATGCCCACTCGAATCCGGTCGTTCGCGCCCAGTACGCGGGAAGAAGGTTGTGCGGCTGCCGCCAAGCCAGTTGCCACGTTGCCCAGAAAGTTTCTACGGGAATGCATGCTTCTGCCTATTTTATACACCGAACGTCTGCTGCAAAGCCTTTCGCATCACTGTTTCGTCCGGCTCTTTGCCCGTCCAGAGCTGAAACCCCGTCACACCTTGATAGACGAGCATCGACAACCCATCGAGTACCGGCAATTTCCGTTCGCGCGCCGCACGTAGCAGCCGCGTCTCCGGCGGATTGAAAACCGCATCGCAGACGAGGCAGTGCGCCGGGGCCGGCGAGAGGTCCACGTCGGGCATCGCCTCCACATCGGGATAGAGTCCAATGCTTGTCGCGTTCACAAGCAAATCGGCCCACTCTGGAACCGCGAACAAGCCATCCCATGCCGAAAACCGGATCGGCTTACCCGTCTTGGCCGCCAGATCGGCCACCATGGACTCGCCGCGTGCCGCTCCCCGGTTCACAACGAGCAGCTCGGCCACGTCCGCCAGCAGCAGTTCGGTCGCAATCGCGCGTGCCGCGCCCCCCGCGCCCAGAAGTACCACCCGTTTTCCGGCCACATCCACGCCGGCATCCTGCCGTACGCCGCGCAGAAAGCCCTTGCCGTCCGTATTTTCGCCAATCCAGCGATTCCCCTCGCGCCGCACCGTGTTCACAGCGCCAATCACCGCCGCTTCCGGAGCGATTTCATCCAAAAGTGGAATCACGGCTACTTTGTGAGGGATCGTCAGGTTGAAGCCGCGAAAACCCATGGCCCTTGCGCCTTCTACGGCGGCTGCCAACCCGTCGGGAGCCACTTCCACCGTCAAATACCGCCAGTACAAACTCGCCGCACGGAACGCAGCCTCCTGCATCTCCCCCGTGGGATTCTCCGCCACCGGTTGTCCGAAACAAGCGACAAGTTCGGCCTGAAAATTCTTTGCCATACGTTCTGTGGATTCTATCAGCAGTTCTAAATAGGGTATTTACATGCTTGACGCAACCACGATAAAGAGTCGCTCAAACCTGAAGGAGACTTTCGTCGTACCAAGCGTCAAGGTATCCATCGGCGATAAGGAATCGATGGCCGGGCGACAGGCCCAAGAGGTCTGACACGGGTGGCAGTCGTTCTATCAAATGCTCTACGCAGAGGGAATCAAAGAAGTCCGGAGCATCCAGGAAGTTTTCCCCACACCAGATATACCAACCGGTGGTGTCATCTGAAAACGGATGGCGTAAGCCGTTGATTGGCATGCGCCCGAGGGTTGATAGAGCGATTCCTGCCTTGTCCTGGCCGAGTGCCGGAACAAAATCGCATCCGCGGCTTCGGCAGACATCACGCTGTTTTAATTCGAGCTGAAATCCTGACACCCAAGGTAAGGATACAACCGCAACAGACAAGCTTAGTCGCGTCAAGTAGAGAGTTACCTAAAATAGTGCAGTGCTCCGCGCCGTCCTCCTCCTGCCTTTTTTCCTCGCTTCGTGCACCTTTACCGTTACCACCCTCGGTGAAGACGCCCATGGCAACCGGTTTCAGTGTCCTCCTCTTTGGGAACTTCGGTCCACGTCAGCCCGGCAAATGACGGTCGCCCCTTCCAACGGCCATGCGCTCGTCTTTCTCGCTGCCTTTCCGCCCGGCCCGTCGTGCGAATCCCTCCTCGGCCAGTCCGCTGCGGCGGTCGCGGCTCACCTTCCCGGCTTTCGACTTGTGGACCCGCATATCTGGAGGCAGCAGCCCGGACGGCCCGCGGACCAATACGTCGCAGGCGCGGCGCACGCCGACGGTGTCGGTACGGCTTTGTGCGGACTCGCTCCGGCCGAATCCTACGTCGTCATACTGGCCGCCCGCGGCGGTAGTTGGGAAAAAGAACAGCCTGTGCTCTACCGCACCGCCCAATCCTACCGGCGCAAAGCCTCCGGGGACAAAACCGTATTCGATATGTCGCCGCTGGAACATCCGCGTCCCGACGGGAAGATAGCACCGGCCAGGGATGGCCGCGACTAAGTCCGCTGTTATACTGATGGCCATCGTGAAAAAATATGTTGGCCTCGCCGGTATCTTACTCGGGCTTCTATCTTCCGTCTACGCCCGTGCCTTCGAGGAAAATCGAGGACAATTTCCCGGTTCCGTTCGTTTCGCCGCCCGCTCCGCCGGCTCCCTGACGTTCATCGAATCCCGCGCCCTGCATATCCTGGACCGGCGGAACGGCCTCCGCCTGGAATTTGCCGGGTCTAATCCCCACGCCGTGGTGGAAGGCGAGACGCAGGAACCTGGCCAGGTCCACTACCTTCCCGGCGTTCTCGGAAAGGGTAAGGAAACCGTGCACGCTCCCACGTACCGCCGGGTGCGCACGCGCAATCTCTATGCCGGCGTCGATCTGGTCGTCTACTTTCAGGGTTCCCATGTCGAGTTTGATTTTGAACTGGCCCCAGGGGCCAATCTGGCGCAAGTGCGTCTGCTCATAACTGGTCCTTCGTCTTGGAACCTGGACGGTGAAGGGGCGATTCAGCTCGGCGGCATCCGGGTACTCGCGCCCATCGCCTATCAGCGCTCGGCGGGCGGGCGCGATCCCGTCTCCGCCCGCTTCGTCCGGCAAGGCGACACGGTGCGCGTGGCTGCCGCCTCGTACGACGCGGCTCGCCCTCTCATTGTGGATCCCGTCATCAGCTTCTTCCGCTACGTCGGTAGCGAAGGCGATGACTATCTGCCTGTTTTGGCCACGGACTCGCAGGGCAACGCCTACATCGGCGGTACACTTCGTTCCGTGCAGAACTCCGTGGGAGCCGGCACAACTCTCGTATCCGGTACGGCCGATCTCTTTGTCGCCAAATACGATCCCGCGGGCCGCATGCTCTACACCACGGTCATTGCCAGCGAAGGCAACGCGGACCACATCAACACGATTGGCGGTCTGGCCGTCGATTCCGCTGGTCAACTGGCCGTGGCCGGCAGCATCTACAGCACCAGCAACCTGCCTCTTCGCGCCCCTGCCCAGGATCGCCCGCGCGGCAACTTTGAAGGCTTCGTAATGAAGCTCAATGCGCAAGGCTCGGATCTGATCTTCTCCACCTACCTGGGAGCGGGGAATCAGGATTTCATCAACGCCATCTGTCTTAGTCCATCGGGCGAGGTTCTTGTCTCCGGCATGACCTATTCCGGCGCATTCCCTCTTTCCGAAGGCGCGACAAATCCCTTCTTGCGCAATATTGACGTCTTTCTCACAAAATACTCGCCAGCGGGCGCCGTGGTCTTTTCCACATTCCTTGGCGGATATCTGCCCTTCTCCTACGACAACCCACAGGCCTACAGCCTCCGGCAGGCTACCGGGTTGGCCACGGACGCCTCCGGCAACATCTATATGACAGGCCAGATCACCAACGAGTCGCTGCCAGTCAAAAATGCCTTCCAACGGCAACAGCGTGGTTCGTCCGATGGTTTTATTCTCAAGCTCGATCCCTCGGCAAAAAACATTCTCTATGCGTCGTATCTCGGCGGGATGCGCGTCGAACGGCCTCGTGCGATCGCCGTAGACCGCCAAGGCAACGCGGTGGTCGTCGGCCTCACCGAATCGGACGACTTTCCCACCTACTTGCCAATCCAGGCCAGCCGTTCGATCACAGTGGACCCCCAAGGCAGCTTTGTCACCAAAGTTGGTCCTGATGGGGAACTTCTTTTCTCCACGTACCTGGGGGGCTCTGGCATGACGTCTGTCGAATCCGTGGCCTTTGACGCGGCGGGGAATATTGCGCTTTCGGGATTCACCCGGTCTTCTGATTTTCCTCTGCAGGGGGCGCTCCGCTCGCAGGTGCAGGAGGCGGATGCGTTTTACACGCGGCTCAGCGCTGATGGTTCCCGAGTACTCTTCTCCACGCTGATGGGCGGATCGAAGCAGGATCTCTTCGGCCGCGTCGTGGTGGCTCCGAACGGAGATGCGATCCTCGCCTACCAGTCGCAGTCCCGCGACATCACTCCTTCCATCGCCGGCGTTTCAATCCCGGGCGGCGAAAACTTCGTCCTGCTGCGCTTCTCCGCGTCCGTCACGGCCAGCCCCGCGCAGCTTAGCCTTTCCAATGCCTCTCCGTCCCAGGTTTTTCGGATCACTGCCAGCGCGGGGCAGCTGTTTGACGCGATCGCATCCACCGAAGCGGGCGGCGAGTGGCTCCAAGTCACCCCGCGTACCGGAACCACCGCTGCGGCAACTTCTCTGACGGCCACCGTGAATGCGGCCGTCGCGGGTCGCCTTGCCGCCGGGACCTATCGCGGCGCAATCGTCGTTACTACGGGCGAGGGCGGCCAGGTCCGTATCCCTGTTACGCTCTCAGCCGGCGCCTCTGTCACGGTATCTCCGGCCTCTCTCACCTTCACGGCTTCCGCCGGCTCCGCGTCGTTGCTGGTTAACACGGTACAAGTGACGGCAGGCGGCGCGGCGGCAACGCTGGCCGTCTCTGTTGCCGCCGGCAATGGCGGATCGTGGCTTTCCGCCACGCCTGCTCAACTCACCACTCCCGGTGCTCTTTCCGTTTCGGTCAATACGGCCAATCTCGCCCCTGGAACCTATTCCGGCGCCGTCACGCTGCGGGAGGGCGGCGTTGTGGCGGCCACTGTGCCCGTTACCGTAACGGTAGTTGCCGCCGCCAACCCGCCGTCCATCACGGCAAATGCGAACGGCGGCGATGTTGACGTCGCCTTTGCGCTCGGCGCGGGTGTCGCGTGGACCGCAACGGTAGACCAACCCTGGGTCTCCCTCCTGACTGCTGCCGCCGGATCTGGACCGGGTTCGGTCCGTGTCCGCATCGCCGCAAACACGGCTGCTGCCAGTCGTTCCGCCGCTCTCCGCATCGGTACGCTCACCGTGCCGATTATCCAGGCCGGTCCGCTGCGCCTCGCCAGCGCCACATCGGGAATTTCGCTGCGTTTAAACCGGGATCTCTCACAACCGCTGGAGGCCCGGTTCACCGTCGAAGCGGGCGGAAATCCCTGGCCGCTCTCCGTGTCCACGTCTGATCCCTGGCTGACCATCTCTCCGGCCAATCCGTCGGCCGGCGAAAATATCACGGTGCGGGCCGTTCCGGCCGGGTTGGCGGACGGAGCCTACACGGGCACGATCACTGTCCAGAGCGCGGCGGCAACGAATGTACTTACAATTCCAGTGGTCCTCACCGTGGCTGCTTCCGCGCCCTTGATTACTCGTGCCGGAATCGTCAACGCCGCTTCGCTGGAGGCGGCCGCCATCGCGCCGAATGCCATCTATAGCCTCTTCGGAACCGGACTGCAGTGCGCCTCATTGCCCGTGGTCCAACTCTCCGGCGCCAATGCCTCCGTTTTGGCGGTAACGCCGAACCAGGTCAACTTTGCAGTTCCGCCCGCCCTTGCCTCCGGTCCCGTTTTGGTTTCCTACCGGTGCGCCGGCTCGGAGTCCGCGGTTCTATCCTTCGATACAGCCACGCTGGCGCCTGCTCTATTCACGTTCCTGGGAACGGGGAAGGGCAATGCGGCTTCCATCAACGAAGATGGGAGTTTCAACGGTTCGGCCGCGGGTTTCGCTCCTGCGCAGCCCGGCCGCGTCGTGCAGCTTTTCGGTACGGGCTTCGGTGTTTACCGGGCGCCGGACATGGATGGGCTTACCCGGATCACGGACCCGGTTCGTGTCCAGGTCGGCGGGGTAGAAGCCCAAGTCCTCTTCGCCGGGCAGGCCCCGGGATCTACGAATGGACTCCAACAAGTCAACATTCTGCTGAGCCCTTCCACGCCGGCCGGCGGTGCGGTACCGCTCGTCGTGGAGGTGGGCGGCGTGAAGGCACAGGCAGGCCTGACGCTCACCATCGGGGACGTTCGCTAGACAGAATTCCTCATCGAGTCGTAACGGACAACCAGTTCCGTATCTCTAACAGGCGGGGCCAGCCTTCTTCCTTGTGCTGCTCCGCTCACTTCCGGCAAGCAAGAAAGAAGGTTCCTCAATGAACGGAAGGAACCATTCATGCCGAAAAGTACCAAAAAAACGCCTGCGCCGCGAAAGAATCCCGGCGCGGCTTCGAATGCTGAGCCGCGGGGCGGCGGAGAGACGCACCAAGTGGCCGGGGACGATTACCCGGTATTGACGACACAGCAAGGGACGCCTGTTTCTGATGATCAGAACTCCCTTCGCATCGGAGCCCGTGGGCCGGCGGCTTTGGAGGATTTTCACCTCCGGGAGAAGCTCTTTCACTTCGATCACGAACGCATTCCGGAACGGGTCGTACACGCCCGCGGGTTTGGCGCGCATGGCTATTTCGAAAATTTTGAACCCCTCACGGATCTGACAACGGCGAGTCTCTTTCAACAGGCCGGGGAGAAAACTCCGGTTTTTGTGCGATTTTCGACCGTCGCCGGCAATAAAGGTTCTGCCGATCTCGCGCGGGATGTCCGGGGCTTTGCCGTGAAGTTCTATACGCAACAAGGTAATTGGGACCTCGTCGGCAATAACATCCCTGTATTCTTCATCCAGGACGCGATGAAGTTTCCGGACCTGATTCACGCGGCGAAAGCGGAGCCGGATCGCGGATTTCCCCAGGCGCAAACCGCTCACGACAACTTCTGGGACTTCATCTCGTTAATGCCCGAGAGCCTGCATATGATCATGTGGGCGATGTCGGATCGTGCCATCCCCCGGTCGCTGCGGTTTATGGAAGGCTTTGGCGTACATACCTTCCGGCTTGTAAACGCCAAGGGCCGTTCCACTTTCGTCAAGTTTCACTGGAAGCCCAAGCTGGGTCTCCAATCGGTCCTTTGGGACGAAGCTGTGAAAATCAACGGCGCGGATCCGGATTTTCACCGGCGCGACCTTTGGAACGCAATTCAGCGCGGCGCCTTCCCGGAATGGGAACTGGGGCTTCAGCTCTTTGACGACAAGTTTGCCGAGGAGTTCGCGTTCGATGTGCTGGACCCGACAAAGCTGATACCGGAAGAAGACGTGCCGGTCCGCCGGGTAGGAAGACTCGTGCTCGACCGTTGCGTGGAGAATTTCTTTGCGGAAACCGAGCAGGTCGCCTTCTGTACCAATAACATCGTGCCCGGTATCGACTTCACCAATGACCCTCTTCTCCAGGGCCGGAATTTCTCGTATTTGGATACGCAAATCAAGCGTTTGGGCGGCCCGAACTTTACCCACATTCCTATCAACGCCCCCAAGTGCCCTTTCCACCACTTCCAGCAGGATGGCCATATGGCGATGGTGAATCCCAAGGGTCGCGCGAACTATGAGCCCAACTCCTGGGAAGCTCCCGCTGCCGGCCCCCGGGAGTGCCCGGAGACGGGATTTCGGTCCTTTCCTGCTTCCGAGTCCGGACCCAAGGTCCGGGAGCGTCCCGAATCATTCGCGGATCACTACAGCCAGGCCCGGCAGTTCTACACTAGCCAGACGGAGTTGGAACAATCGCACATCATAGCGGCCTTGGTCTTTGAATTGAGCAAAGTGGAAACGCCGGCCATCCGCGCCCGGCTTGTGTCTCATCTGCCGCACATCGATAAGGGATTGGCGGATGGCGTGGCCGCTGGGCTCGGTATGACCGATAACGGCCCGCTCGCCCATCCCGCTGTACCCCCGCGCACGGACTTGAAGCCTTCCAGGGCCCTAAGCATTGTAGAGAACGGTCCCGCCTCCTTCGAAGGGCGGAAGGTAGGCATTCTGGTCACCGATGGTGTGGAGGCATCCATCTACAATGGCCTCACGGCCGCGCTGGAGGCCGAAGGCGCGGAATGGGAGGTGATCGCTCCCGCAATCGGCGGCGTAACCGCCAGCGACGGCGCTGCGATCGCGGCGCACCAGAAAGTCGGCGGCGGGCCGTCCGTTCTTTATGACGCAATTGCCGTACTCGTGCCGGAGGAGGGTTGTGCCCAACTGGCAAAGAATCCATCGGCTCGAGATTTTGTCGCGGACGCGTTCGCCCACTTGAAGTTCATCGCCTATACGGAACCGGCCAGGAAGCTCTTCGCGAAGGCCGGCATTGATTCGGATATGGACGATGGGTTCGTTCTACTTTCCGAAGCAGAGGATGCCGATGAATTCATTGCGGCGTGCCGCGCGCTGCGGAAGTGGAGCCGCGCCGCGGCTTTTTCCGCCTGATCCGGGCCGCTGCCTGGTTACTTCGGAGGCTGCTCAGTGACGGCGTCGCTGGGCAGCGGCTCCGGGGTATCGAACTTGATGGAGGAATCAGCCCCGAACTTGCGGTACATACGGAACTCCACTTCGTTCTTCACCAGATCCTTGCCCGCCCGCATACGGACTTCGGCTCGCAAGGGCAACATAAACCGGGACCCGGAAATGTCGGTGCTGTCGTAGTCGAGGATCGTATTTGCTAACTGAATCGGAAAACTGGGGGGCAGATCGGCCTCCAGCGTAATGCGGGAGACTTCCATTGTGTCGCGGTCGATGTAGACGAGGCCGCGATAGCCGGGCGTCGTTGTGTCTCGCCGTTCATAGGAAACGGTCCATTTTGAATTCGGTTGGGCGACGAAATACGAATAAACGTGGTTCCGCTTGCCTCGCAGCGTGCCCCAGCGCTGCCATTCAAAGCGGGCTGCGGTCTGGGGTTCAAACAATTCGCGCATCATTGTGCCGAACTCGCCCGAAGAGGTGGCGCCATCCAGTTTCTGGTACGCGACATCCGACATCCGGCCATTGATCGTGATCACTTTGTAGTCTTCCTTCTGGTCAAAGTAGGACAGCCGGGTAGTGATCGTGTCGGCATTCCGCCAGAATTCCAGCCCCGAAGGATCCACATACCGCCGGGTCACCTGCATACAGATGAAGTCCGGCAGCCGCTTGGAGTATCCGAGGGCATACTCGCGGGCTTTCTCCAGGATCTCGGCCTGCTGTTCGGAGGAAGGGGGCGGAATGGCGGGAGGGAGTGGCTTTGCCGCGGCCGCCGCCGGAGGCGGCGGAGCGGGAAGGTCCTTGGTTGTGGTGACCATTTCGCGCAGGATCTCCACTGTTTTCGGCCCAACGTTCATTCCCGTAAACTCTTCAAAATAGCGGGCTTCCAGCTTCTGTGTCAGCTTGGATTTCTTAAGAAAATCCGCCACCTGCTTATCGGGCTGATGCAGATCCACGGACGATTTTAGAAATGACCGCAACTGCTCCAAAGTCATCCGGGTCTGCGCCCAAGCCGGAACGGTGAGGAGGAATGCTATCGCGAGCCTGCGCATAGGTTTAGTTTATGGACGTTTCTTCCGCGGCGTTTGTTGCGGCGTATTTCGTATGCCAATCGTCTTATCAATCGCCGCCTGCGCGAGGGGGGCCATCACCTGGTACCCGGCGGCATTGGGGTGGAGACCATCGTTGGCGAGTTCGGCTTTCAACTGGCCGGAGGCGTCGATCATCGCGTCGTAGTAGTTGAGGTAGGTGTAGCCGCGCGTCTTGCACAACTTGGCGATGAAGTCGTTCAGCTCCCGGATGGTCTGGAGGGGACGGGTTTTGGTCATCTCGAAGCGCGGATTCCGCTCTTTATGGTGGTCAGAAGTGGGCAAAATGGACGCAAAAATGGGCTTAATAGCGTGTTTTTCGCACAAATCGGCGATCATTTGCAGGTTGTTTTGGATCGTTTCGACGGCTACGCCGCGGGCGATATCGTTGGTGCCGGCGAGAATCAGCATGGCCGCGGGGCGGTTAGCGATCACATCGGCCTGCATGCGGCCGAGCATTTGGCCGGTGATCTGGCCAGAGATACCGCGATTGACGAAGTCCTTACCAGGGAAATACTCGTTGAGCCGCCAACCATCGGTAATGGAGTCGCCGAAAAACAGAACGCGGCCCGGTGTCGCGGCCCCAACTGTCTTGTTTGCTTCGGCATAGCGTTTCAGGTTGTCGCGATCGGCCCCCTGCATCTGGAGTTCAGCCTGTTGGAGCAACGCCCGGAAATGTACCTCCATCCTCTCTACGCCGTCGCGCAGTTCGGTGAGCTGCTTTTTGGCCGTCTCGTTTTGCGGGTACGGTTTTTGGATGCCGTCGATGAGATTCAGATAGGCCCGGGCTTCGCTGAGATATGCGTAAGCGCTTGCAATGGTGAGCCTTCCATTGATTTTGATGTTCCGGTCGCCCTGTTTCAGGTTTTCGAGCATCGGCGCCGCGGCACGGGCAAGGCCGGGGGCCGTAATCGACGTCGATTCCGCCAGTTGGAGCATGCGCTCGGCCAGGTCATTCGCCTCCTTGGCGGGCAGCAATTCGGGCTGCGCGGCCAGCGGCAAACTCAATACGCTCAATAAGATCCATCGCTTCATTTCTTCATTGCCTCCGTCGGCGGGTCCACTTTATCCAGAGTGAACGTTACCGTACCAATGTGGATGCGCATGCGCACCTGGATCTGGAGCGGGAGCCGCCGGGCGTCGTCGCTAATCCAGATAAAGAGGCGGGCATTGCGCTTGAACAGTACATCGTTGAAAAGAAAAGCTTCATAGCGGATGGCTTGGAACGAACCAACCTTGGTGGTTACCTTCTCCCGTTCCTGGGCCTCGATCCGGGCCATCACCTGTTTTTTTCCATCGCTGATGGGGAGCGTGGTGGACTGTCCCGGCCGCAAGTCTTTTAGCATCCGTAGCTTGGCCAGGCCGGCCACTACATCATGCACACAGCCCGGCGTATCGAGCTGGCGCTCGAGAATAGTCTCGTTTTTCAGTAAATCGCGTTCCAGGTAGAACGACTTTTTGTCGCTCCAACGGACCGTGGTGTCTCTCTTGCGGCTACCTTCTTCAGCTTGCAGCCGGGCCTGCTGCGCGCAGAGGTCGCCGGTGCCATGCACATCATAAATGTCATTCACTTTGAACAGGCGAGAGACCAATCCCTGCGAGTAGAGTTTGAGTTGGGATTTGTACCCATTGGCCGTCCGGTCCCAGGTGAGTTCGGTACGTCCGGCGTTAATAAGCCGCCACTCCACCTGATAGGCGAAGGATTCTGGGTTCTGAGCACACAGGGCCGCCGCGGTCAGCAGGATTGCGAGCGATAGGCGGAAAATCGGCATGAACGTTTGAGTTTGCCACAAATGCTACTGGTGGCGAAGTATGCGTCCTTGGCGCACTGTGTTTGGTTTTCCGTCTTCGACGGCGACTGAGCCGTTTACTAGTACGTAGTCAAAACCAGTACTGTACTGATGCGGTTTGGAGAACTCGGCTTGGTCTTTCACTTTGGCGGGGTCGAAGAGGACGAGGTCGGCGGCGAAACCTTCGCGGACGAGGCCGCGATCCCGGAGATTGAAGGTACGGGCGGGCAAGGAGGTCATCTTACGGATGGCCTCTTCCAAGGTGAGGATGCCGCGTTCCCGCACATACCTACTGAGAACCCTGGCATTGGTTCCGTAGTTGCGCGGATGGGGGACGGCTTCGCCGAACGGAACCATGACGGCGTCACTGGCCACGGCGGAAAGCGGGTGCTTCATGATGCGGTCCACGTCCTCGTCGCTCATGACGTGATAAACGATATAGGGACGGCCCTTGGTACGCATATCGATGAGGGTTTCGATCTCGTTGGCTAGAGATTTGGAACGCCCGCGGGCGATGTTGATTTCGCTGATGGTTTTTCCTTCGAGCGAGCGGTCCTCCGGGGAATCGGCGATCACGGCGAAGCTGTAATCGTGTTGCCCCTGGCGGAGCGTCAATTCCGTGTTCATTTGGGCTGCGATGCGTTTGCGGCTTTCCGGACTGGTAAGCCTTTCGACAATGGCGGAAGGCCCATCGGCCAGCACGTCGCGAGGAAAGAAGATATCGATGGTGGCGCTGGCGGCGGTGTAAGGGTATTGATCGACGACTACGTCCAGGCCGCCTTTCCGGGCCTCTTCGACCATCTGCAGTGTTTTTGCCGACTTGCCCCAGTGGCGGCGGTCAATGATCTTGAAGTGGGAGATCTGTACCGGCATATTCGCCTCCTTGCCAACGTGGACGGCTTCGCGAATGGCGTCTTCGACAGACACCCCTTCGTCGCGCATATGAGTGGCGTAGACGCCGCCGAAGGCGGCGGCCGCCTTGGCCATATCGACCACTTCCCGGGTCTGCGCGTAGGTACCCGGCACGTACCAGAGTCCGGTGGAGAATCCGACGGCTCCGTCGCGCATGCCTTGCGCAACCATCTCGTTCATTTTTTTCTGTTCTTCCGCCGACGGCGCGCGGTTTGCTCCGCCCATTACGGCAGTTCGGACGGCGTTATGGCCGATCAGCGCGGCGATATTCAAGCCGATACCGCTCTTCTCCAGCCGGCCGAAGAAAGTCTTCATATCCGTGGCCGAGGCGCCGCAGTTTCCCGTGACGACAGACGTGACGCCGTTGCGCAGAAACGCATCGGCGCGGGGCTCGATGAAAATGGCCCGCTCGATGTGCGTATGGACGTCGACAAAGCCGGGAGTGAGAATCCGCCCGGCGGCGTCAATCGTCCGGTCTGCCGTGGCGTTGGCGAGTTGGCCAATGCGGGCGATTTTCCCATCCTTTATGCCGACATCGGCGCGGAACCAGGGATTCCCGGATCCGTCCACGACGCGCGCATTGCGAATCAGCACCTGATAATCAGCGGCTGACCCCAAAATCGAGGCGGCCGCCACGAGGAACGGTAGAATAGGGCGCATAGGTTGCAGATTTCAATGTACCTTCATTCCGCCGGAACGGGCGTAAAGCAAACCTCGTATCAGGAGAAGAACTATGCGCACCTCTTTCTTCCCGCTCGCTCTTCTGGCAGCGGCTCTCCTCCCCGGCCAGCAGCCACCGCTGCTTGACCGCGAACTGTTTTTCGGCGACCCCGAAATTTCCGGTGCGCAACTGTCGCCGGACGGAGCTTTCCTTACGTTCATGCGGCCGCACAACAATGTGCGGAACATCTGGATCAAGAAAGCGGGCGATCCATTCACGGCGGCCCGTCCTCTGACCGCTTCGGCCAAACGGCCGATTCCGGCCTATTTCTGGACCCGCGACTCACGATTCCTGCTGTTTGTACAAGACAACGACGGGGACGAGAATTTCAATGTCTACGCGATTGACCCGAAGGCGGACAAACCGGAGGCGCGCAATCTGACCAGCGCTAAGGGCGTCACTACGCGGCTGTATGGAACGCCGAAAAACGATCCGGATACGTTCTTTATTGGTATTAACGACAGGGACAAGGCTTGGCATGACCTGTACCGGCTGAAGGTCTCGACGGGCGAGAAGACGTTGCTGCGGAAGAACACGGAACGGATCAATAGCTGGGTATTCGATCTGGCCGGGAATTTGCGCATGGCGGACCGCACCGATGAGAAAGGGAACACGGAGATTCTGCGCGTAGACCCCGACGGGTTCAAGGTGATCTACCGTTGCACGGTGCTGGAGGGTTGCGGCGTGGCGCGTTTCCACAAGGATGGAAAGCGCGTATACCTGGAATCCAACGCCGGGGAGAATGTGGACCTGAGCGGGTTGTACCTGATGGACGTGGCGACGGGTAAGACGGAGCTGGTGGAAAACGATCCGCAGAAACAGGTGGACTTCGGCAATGCGCATTTTTCCGAAGTGACCGACGAACTCGATTTCACCACCTATGTCGCGGACCGCACCCGCATCCAATGGAAGGACAAGGCGAAGGAGGCCGACTACAACCTGCTGCGGAAGCGGTTTGCGGGCCGGGAGGTGGGTTTCGGCAGTTGCACGAAGGATGAATCGAAATGCCTGATGACCGCTTATTCCGACACGGATCCGGGCGAGGTGTACCTCTTTGACCGGAAGACAAAGACTACGGCGCTGCAATATAAAGTACGCGAAAAAATTCCGCGCGATGCGTTGGCGGCGATGGAGCCGATCCGTTACCGTTCTTCGGACGGATTGGAGATTCCCGCTTACTTGACGATCCCGAAGGGCGCCAAACGGCCGATGCCCCTGGTGGTGTTGCCGCATGGCGGGCCCTGGTCGCGAGACACGTGGGGCTACAACGGCCTGGCGCAGTTCCTTGCGAACCGCGGCTATGCCGTTTTGCAGCCTAATTTCCGCGCGTCCACGGGCTATGGAAAGAAGTTCCTGAACCTGGGGAATGGCAAGTGGGGCGAGACGATGCAGGACGATTTGACCTATGGCGTGAAGCACCTGGTGGCGAATGGGACGGTGGACCCCAAGCGCGTGGGAATCATGGGCGGTTCCTATGGCGGATACGCGACTCTGGCGGGAGTGGCATTCACGCCCGATCTCTATGCGGTGGGCGTGGCGATTGTCGCACCCTCTAACCTAATCACTCTTTTGGATTCGATTCCTCCGTACTGGGAAGCGGGCCGGAAGGTATTCCATACGCGCATGGCGAATCCGGAGACGCCGGAAGGCAAGGCGCAGTTGATGCGGCAATCTCCGCTGCATTCGGCGGATAAGATCAAAGCGCCGCTGCTGGTCGTACAAGGCGCCAATGATCCGCGGGTGAATAAGGCGGAGTCCGACCAGATTGTAATCGCACTACGGGATCGGAATTTCCCGGTGGAGTACCTGGTAGCGCCAGACGAGGGTCACGGGTTCCAGCGTCCGGTGAATAACATGGCAATGTTTTTTGCCGCCGAGAAGTTTTTGGCGAAACACCTAAGCGGCCGGGCCCAGGATGATGCCAAGCCGGAAGTCGCCAAACGGTTGACCGAGATTACGGTGGACCCGAAGACGGTGAAGTTGAGGCCGAAGGCGAAGGGCGGAGCGGAGGCCAAGGCGTCGGTCGGCTTGACGCCGGGAGTGAATAAATACGCGATCACGATTGCGCTTGGCGAACGCAAGATGAATTCGCAGGTTACCTCGACGGTGAAGGAAGAGAATGGGGCGTATCATGCCACGGAGGTGATGACGACGCCGGGCGGGGAAGTGGTGGAATCGGCCGTGTTGGCGAAAGACACGCTGCACCTCCTGCAGCGGAGCCTGAAACAGGGGCCTGCCAACATCCAGTTCACCGTGAAAGACGGCAAGGCGGAAGGTACGATGTCGATCAACGGAAAAGACAGGCCGATTCAGGCGGAGTTGCCGGGCCCGCTTTTTGCGGATGGGGCTGGCAGCATGGCCGCGATCGGTGCGTTGCCTTTGGCGGTGGGTTACAAGGCGACGTTCCATAATTTTGATCTGTCGAAGCAGAAGCCGAAGCTCATGCAAGTGGAAGTGACGGGTGAAGAAAAGGTGACCGTAGCCGCGGGTTCGTTCGACACCTGGAAGCTGGACGTGACCTCTGCCGACGGAGGGAATGAAAGATTGCAATTCTGGGTGGACCAGAAGACGCGGCGCTGCGTGAAAGCATCGGCGGTTTTGGCGCAGATGGGCGGCGCGACGATGACATCCGAATTGCAGCCCTAAAATCAAAAAGCCCCGGCGGCCATCCGTACCGGATGCGCCGCCTGGGCTTTCGATTTCCCTTGGAATCAGTTCACGTTGACGTGTTCTTTGCGCACTTCGAAACGAATACCCGTGAACTGGCTACCGTTTCCATCGTCGAAGGTGAAGCCATCGACCTTGTGATTTTCCTTGCCGGGGCGAAGAACGATCTCCATCGCGCTGGCCCCCGCCGGATTTGCACCGGACAGGGACACGGAATACATACCATCGCAGTTCTGACCATCGCGGCCGCTGACGACGACGGAAAAAGTACCGTCGAAATTCGAGAACAGAGCAGCATGAATGGGAAGGAACGGATGTTCCGTATATAAGAGCATCTCGCTCATCGGGCCTCGCCACCGGTCAGTGGCTATGTCGGTTGTGCGCATGTTGTTTTGAGGGCGGATCAGCCCACCTATCTATAGACGCGTAACAGATCCCCAAAAGAGGCAACAATTTTCAAACATTTTGTATTAAGAATCGTTTAACTGGGGCGTTGGCCTCGCTATGGCGGAACGAATAGCATAGTTGGCTATGTGGACCCGCCGACAATTCCAGGAGCTTGCCCTCGCCGCCGCGCTGCCGGCGCAGGAAGCGAAACGGCCCGCCGCGGCAGATGCTTGGTACGACAGGCCGATGCGTTGGGCGCAGGTAGCGTTCGTGGAAGACGATCCCGACCAGTATTCCCTGGACTTCTGGCTGGACTATTTTCGCCGGATCCATGCCGACGCGGCGTGCCTGAGTGCGGGTGGGTGCATCGCCTTTTATCCGACGCAGGTACCCTACCACTACCGCAGCCAGTTCCTGGGCGGGACGGATCCGTTTGGCGAGTTTGTACAGGGCTGCCGGCGGCTGAACATGAACGTAATCGCGCGCACCGATCCCCACGCGATGCACGCGGACGCCTATCGGGCTCACCCGGAATGGGCGGCCGTGGACGCGGAGGGGCAACCACGCAAGCACTGGGCCATGCCGGCCTACTGGGTGACCTGCTGCCTGGGACCGTATTCGCTGGAATTCATGCGGGATGTGACGCAGGAGATTGTAAAGACCTATGACGTCGACGGAGTATTTTCCAACCGCTGGCACGGGAGCGGCAAATGTTTCTGCCGCTGGTGCCAGACCGAATTCCGGATAGCGACGGGATTGGGATCGATCCCGGTAACCAACGATCCAGCGGACGCCGGACAGCGGCAGTATCTGGAGTGGCATCAGGAGAGGCTGTTTGCCGTATGGGATGCTCTGGACCGCGAGGTGCGGGCGTTGCGGCCGAGGGCTTCGTTTATCGCGAATGCGGGGGGCGGCGCGTTGAGCGAACTGGATATGAACGGAATCGGCAAGCGGGCGGAAACGCTATTCGCCGACCGGCAGGCGCGGCGAGGATTGATGGCGCCGTGGGCTAACGGGATGACGGGTAAGGAGTACCGCGCGGCGATGGGAAAAAAGCCGATTGGCGGTATCGTCAGCGTGGGCGTGGAGGAGCCGTACCGGTGGAAGGATTCGGTGCAATCGAACGTGGAGATCCGGTTGTGGTTTGCGGAGGGGATTGCGAATGGGTTGCGGCCGTGGTTTACGAAGTTCAATGCGAAGGTGATTGATAAGCGGTGGTTGCCGGCCGTAGAAGCGGTGTACCAGTGGCACTGGAAGAATGAAAAGTATCTGCGAAATACGGCCCCGGTGGCGCGAGTGGCAATGGCCTACTCCCAGCAGACGGCCCACTACTATGGCGGATTGCAGGCGAAGGCGCGGGTGGAGGACCCGGCGTTAGGGTACTACCATGCGTTAATTGAGGCGCGGATTCCATTCGAGATGGTGCATGACCGGCGATTGGACGAGGAGTCGTTGGCTCCGTTCCGGACGCTGATCCTGCCGAATATTGCGTGCCTGTCCGATTCGCAGTGCGAACAGATCCGTGCGTTTGTGAAACGGGGCGGTTCGGTGGTAGCGACCGGGGAGACGTCGTTGTATGACGAGTGGGGCAAGGCGCGGTCGGACTTTGGACTGGCGGGGCTGTTCGGTTGTTCGTTTACCGGAAAAATCGAGACGCGGATGCAGAATGCCTATCTGACGTGCCGTCATCCGCATCCGCTTTTGCGAGGTTTGGAGGAAGCGCCACGTGTGATTCACGGCGTGCGACGGGTGGCGACGGCGGCTATATCGGATGCGGATGTGCCGTTGACGCTCGTTCCGAGCTATCCGGATTTACCAATGGAGGAAGTCTATCCGAGACGGATGCAAACGAATCAGCCGGAATGTTACGCCCGGGAGTCCGGAAGCGGCGGGAGAATTGTCTATTTTCCTTTCGATATCGACCGCACATTTTGGGAGGTGATGGCTCCGGACCACGGGACGTTGTTGCGGAATGCGGTGGCGTGGGCCACCCGGGAAGCGCCGGTGGTGGAAGTGACGGGACCGGGGCTGCTGGACGTGACGGTGTGGAGGCAGGCGGGATCACTGACGGTGCATCTGGTGAACCTGACCAATCCGATGACGATGAAAGGACCTTACCGGGAGACGTTTCCGGTGGGGCCCTTGCGAGTGTTTGTCCCGAATAGCAAGCCCAAGGCGGTGCGGTTGCTCACAGCGGGGGCCGCGGCGGTTTGGAAAGCGGAGCGAGGCGGCGCATCGATAACGGTTCCCTCGGTGGATTTGCATGAAGTTGTAGCCCTGGACGTCTGACACGAAAAAAATCTGGAATTATTTTCAGTTTTGCCCGGATCAGCCCCCCAAAGGGTCGTGCGGAGTGCTATCCTAGAAAGATAGCCGCTCGGAACACTGGTTCCGGCGGCTTTTCTCTTTGCGATGTGGCTGGGTTATTCGGTCGCCCGGAGGTTGAGTTGGCCGAGGAAGGCGAAGATGGATGCGTAGGCGTCCTGCATGGGTTTAACGCCGAATGAGCCGTGCTTGCCGCCTTCCACGGTGATCAATTCATTACTCACCTTGGCTTTATTCAGCGCTTCGTGGAGGCGTACCGCATGGGAATACGGTACGGTGGCGTCCGCATTGCCATGAATAGAGATGACTGGGGGCTGGCCTCCCCGCACGTAGGTGAGAGGAGAGACGCGCTTCGCCACTTCCCGGCGGTCCGGCATGGCGGCGAACCATTTCATGGCGTAGGTCTGGCTATTCGGGCCGTCCGCCACATCCGCCACATCCGTGATGCCGAACCAGTTCACGATGGCCGCTACTTTCAGGTCTTCCTTTCCGGGGCACTGCCGGTCGAGTTCGGCCGACGCCGGGATCATGCCGGTCGTTAGCGCGAGGTGGCCGCCGGCGGAGTGGCCCATCGTGACGAGGCGTGCCGTATCGATGTTGTACTGCTTGGCGTTCTTATAGACCCAACGCAACGCACACAGGCAGTCTTCGACAGCAGCGGGAGCGAGGGCGATGGCCGAGGACCGGTATTCGACATTGACCACGTTCCAACCCATGTGCAGGAAGGGAAGAAACCAATGTTGATACTGCTCCTTGGAGTATCCGCTGGCCCAGCCGCCGCCGTGGATATAGACCAGAGTGGCGTTGGGCTTGTCCGTCCGGAACTGATACACATCGAGCTTGTTTTCGTAGCCGCTGGCCACGTGGTAGGTGATGTTCGGCGTAATGCGGTATCGCTCCATGCGTTCGACGGCGGCGCCGATGGCAGGCGGCAATGCGGGCTGCGCCAGAGCGGCGAAGGAGACGAATAGGATCAGGCAGGTCTTCATGGCCCTGCCATTGTATCTTTTACGTTCGCCAATGAGCCCGGAAACGACGCTTACCAGGATCGAAGGGGTCGTCGAAGTCTTCCAACCGGACGAGCGGGAGGGGGATGGCGGCCAGATCGGATTTGGTGAGCGGGAAGGGGAGTTGACCGGGCGGATCGGATTCCTCGCGACCGCGGCAGATGATTAGGAGTTCGCGGCCTAGGCTGCCCACGGCGGCGATGGCGCGGGGGCGGAGTTCGAGGGGCATAGCCTGTAGCGTGTAGATTTCAACAACCAAGTCGAAATTGCCCTTGTACTCGAGGAGATTGGCGGTTTCGTAGCGCACGGGAGAAGCCGGAAAACGCCGCCGACACCATTCGATAGCGGTGGGGGAAAGGTCGAACGCGGTTACTTCAGCGCCGCGCGCCGCAAGATACTCCGCGTCGTCGCCCAGGCCGCAGCCCACGACGAGCGTCTTGCAGCCCTGCCGGGGAAAGGCTTCCCGTTCGCACCAAGCCGCAAGGTGCGGGTTAACGGCGCGATCCGCCCAGGGAATGACGCCGAAGTCGCCGCCGGCGGAGCGATAGAGAGCGTCAAACCAGCCTAGGGGATCGCCGGCGGCATAGTGCTGCTGGGCCAGTTCGCGGGCGAGGTCGCGTTTCTCTTCCATTAGCGGGGGACCGCAACTAGCTCGATAGCGAAAGAGGCGTCCATGGAGGGCAGGCCTTCAAAGAGAAGAAGCGTGGAGGCGGGCGGCTTTGCCTTATCGTAATAATCGAAGCGGGCAGCGCGGATCTTGGCGGTGATCGGGTTGGAGAGGGAATAGAGGCTCGAGAAGGCGACCAGTTTCATGGATGAATTGGCTGATTCGAGCGCCTTGGCGATCCGTTGGAAAGCGAGGTGGACGTCCTTCTCGTCCTGATGGAACGCGAGCTGGGCCCCGGTGAGCACCAGTTTTTCGGAGCCGATCAAGGCTCCTTTGGAATACATGGGGGAAGGATTCATTTCCGGCGGATTCAGCATGGCGAGCCCTTCCGATGGGCGTTTGCGAAGGCGGACGACGGCTTCGCATTCGGCGAGCGCCTTGTCATGCAGTCGTTGGGCCTGGACGGCGGTAAGGACGGCCGCCGGGAAGGCCGCGGAGACGCGTGTGCGCACCTCGTTGATCTCGTCGAGGCCGGAGAGGAGACAGGTGACGCGGATGACGTCGGCGGGTTCGCTGCCGGCCGCCTTGGCAGCGTGGGAGAGGTCGGCGATCGCTTTATCGAGCATCGGCAGAACTTTTTCAGTAGGACCGTCGCCCATACCTCCCATGCCGCTTAGGAAGCCGAGACCGTGCGGATTGACCGGCTTTTTGGCAGTGACGGTAGCCTCCAGAATGACTTGGGCTCCTTCCTGGGGGAGTTGACCGACCTGGATGGTGGCGAGCGCAGGGAGGGGCTGTTTCTTATCTGCGAAGGTCTCGGCAATGATGGCGGGGACACGGCGCTGGTCGCCCGTTCCGGCGACAAAGGCACGGATTTTGACGATCGACCGGCCGCTGGCCTGGGTGCGAAGCGATTTCAGGCCGTCACGCACCTGTTGGGAGAGCAGACCTTTGGCGGATAGAGGCGAGACGAGATACTCGATTCGGGCGGTCTCGACGGTGACGGCTGCCGGGAGGTCCGGGGTTGCTTCCAAAGTTTGCGTAACCTCCTTTTCGGACTTGTTCTTCTTCTTTTGGGCAGGGAGCGCGGCGGGAAGCAGCGTCAGAGCCAGAAATAGGGGGAAGGCAGTGCGCATGTTGCGAATTAATTTTAACAATCCGTGGCGGCAAAAAAGTGGCCGCGGGTTGGCGAAGTACCTTCCCGCGGCCTGGCTGACAGCCTGATAAAGAGGGTGCTGTTTGTCAGACGGCTGTTTGGAACCGGCGGCGGGCAAAGGCCAGGAGACCTGTTCCGATGGCTAGTTGTAGGAGCGTGCCGGCCTCGGGCGTGTCGGTGTTGGCCGGCGGGGGTGTGGACACGGTGTAGATGGCGCGGGCAATGTCGTCCAGAACCACGTAACGATTCGTGTCCTGGATGAAGATATCCACGTAGCTGAAGGTCTGGGTGTCGCTGGCCACGCCGTAGAAGGTGAATGTACCGGGGAGCGTGGTGACGGCAAGGCTGGAGAGACCCTGCGTGGCGATGGAGACGTTGCCGGAGGCGCCGCTCATGCCGCCGGCTCCGTAATTGAAGCCGAAGGCGTTCACTGGCGTGGAAAACAGGATGCGCGCGTAGACGGTATTGTTGACTGTCTTATCTCCGGTGCGAAGAATAGTTCCGCTATTCCAAAGGCTGTACCAGGGTTGCGCGGTATTGCCATTGGCGCGGGTGAGGTCATATAGAATACCGGAGGTGGTGTTGTTGACGTTATAACCGACTATTTGTGTTTGCAGATCGGTGCTGAATAGGCCGTTGACGGTGTTAAAGGCTGTTGCGGTACCAACAGCCTGTGTTCCTCCGTCGAAGTTAGAAACGCCGGAAACCTGGGCCAGCCAGTCGGCGCGATCAGAAAAAGTGAGCGTGAGCGCAGATAACTGCGCGGTTGCGGCCAGCGAAAGCAGGCCGAGCGTTGCGATGGTACGAATCATTTATTCTCTCCCTGACGAAAGCCGATTTGCCTCTTTTCGCCGTCCAAACGGGGAGACGTCGGGCTTACTCGCTTTTCGTGTCACAGAAAGAGTGCTAGTAGGCCAGGTAGATTCTCGTAAGACTTAGATTAGGTTTGTACTGTAAGGAAGGGCCTTAGTACGGTAGTCCTAGTTATCCCCCTATTGGAGGCTCTTTTTTACGCTTCCTAGGTATTTGTCCGCTTCGGCATGAATCTTATTGACATCTAACGTAAGTGATTTGCGGTTCAGAATGACTGTTTTACCGTTAATCACCACATCACTTACGTCTGACGCTTTCAATGCGTATACGAGTTGAGAATAAACGTTATACATAGGCCAGGCGTGCGGACTATCCAGACGGATCGCAATGAGATCGGCGCGTTTGCCGGGTTCGAGAGAGCCGATTTCTTTTTCCATGCCGAGTACACGGGCTCCGCCAATGGTGGCCATGGCGAACGCCGTGCGAGCAGGGAGCGCTTCGGGGTCCATGGTGGCCACTTTTTGCAGCTTGGCGGCTAGGTCCATCTCCTCGAAGAGATTAAACTCATTATTCGATCCGGCCGGGCCGTCTGGGCCGAGGCCCAGAGCCACGCGTTTGCCGAGGAGTTTGGGAAGCGGGGCGACGCCGCTAGCCAGTTTCATGTTGCTGGAAGGGCAGTGAGCGACTCCGACGCCTTTGGCGGCCAGCGTGTCGATATCGCCGTCGTCGAGCCACACGCCATGGGCGGCCACGGTACGGCCGTCGAACAGCCCCAGCCGGGCGAGCGCCTGAACGGGACTAAGCCCGCGTTTCTGTTTGCTCTCGTCGTACTCGCGTTTCGTTTCGGCGACATGAATCAGGAGAGGGGCATTGTACTTGTTGGCCAGTGCGCGGGTGGCGCGCAGGGTTTCGTCGCTATTGGTGTAGATCGCGTGGGGCGCCACGGCGGCGGTGATGAGCGGATGGCCGGCGTAGCGTTTCAGGAACGTCTCGGCTCGTTCGAGGGCGAGTTGCGGCGTTTTGGCGTCGGGGACCGGGAAGCCGATGACAGTCTGGCCAAGGACGCCACGCATGCCGGCGGCGGCGGTGGCTTCGGCGATGACTTCCTCGAAATAGTACATGTCGGTGTAGGTGGTAGTGCCCCCGAGCAGCATTTCAAGCACCGCCAACTGCGTGCCGGCGCGGACGAATTCGGGCGTCACGTTGCGGGCTTCGGCGGGAAAGATGTATTTTTCGAGCCAGTCTTGCAGGCGGAGATCGTCGGCGATGCCCCGGAAGAGGCTCATGGGGGCGTGTGTGTGGGTATTGATGAGTCCGGGAGTAAGGAGGGCGTCGGGGCGGTCGAGGCGTTTTTTTGCGCGATAGGCGCGGTCGATATCGGCACGGGGGCCAACGGCGACGATGCGTTCGCCGCGTATCGCGACGGCGCCGTTGTCGACGACGCGATAGGCGGCGTCCATGGTGACGACGTGCTTCCCGGTGAAGATCCAATCAACGGGTTCGGCCGGGAAGAGGGGCAAGACCAGCAGTAGACTAATCCAGCAGCGAATCATCAAATGCCTCCGGAAAGAGCGCGGCCAGTTGGAACTCGCGTTGTGCGCCCTGCAAGTTGATCAGCAGGATGGGGATGTCGCCGCAAAACTCCCACAGGATCTGGCGGCAGGCCCCGCAGGGGGGCGTTAGTCGGGCCGTGTCGGCACAGATGACGATGCGGCGGAATTCGCCCGGTTTCGCGCCTTCGCTGATGGCCTTGACGATCGCCACCCGTTCGGCGCAGAGAGTGAGACCGTAGGTCGCGTTTTCGACATTGCAGCCGGTGACTATCCGGCCGTTGGCCAATTCCAGGGCGGCGCCGACGCGAAAACCGGAATAGGGGGCAAAGGCCATGGCCCGCGCGGCGATTGCGGCTGTGCGGAGGGGCTCCATCGCCCTACCCGTGCAACTGCGGTAATACGGCTTTGAGCAGCGCGGTGAAACGCGAGCGTACCTGGCGGCCGGTCTCGAGCACCTCTTCGTGATCGATTTTCTGGTCCAGAACGCCGGCGGCCATGTTGGTCACGCAGGAGATGGCCAACACGCGCATGCCCATGTGATTGGCAGCGATGACTTCGGGCACGGTGGACATGCCGACCAGGTCCGCGCCGATGGTACGCAGGAAGCGGATTTCGGCGGGTGTTTCGTAGTTGGGACCGGCGAGCGCGGCGTAGATGCCCTCGGGCAAGGTGAAGTCCAACTCCTGCGCCGCCCGGCGTGCGATAGCCCGGTAGGCGAGCGAATAGGCTTCGGTCATATCCGGGAAGCGGGGACCCCACTGGTCATCATTCGGGCCGGTGAGCGGGTTGGCGCCTTGCAGATTGATGTGGTCGCTAATGGCGACGAGCGCGCCCTGGCTGTAGCTGAGATTAATGCCGCCGGCGGCATTGGTGAAAACCATGGAATGCGCGCCGAGCTCCCGCAGCACTCGGGTGGCAAAGGCGGCTTGCAGGGGCGTGTAGCCCTCATAGAGGTGCGCGCGGCCAGATAGAACAATCACGGAAGCGCCGCCAATAGTTCCGGCCACAAGCTTTCCGGCGTGGCCCACAGCCGTTGAGGCTGGCCAATGTGGAATCTCCGTGTAGGGAACGGTCACGGCGTCCTGTAGTTCGCCGGAGAAGGCCCCCAGTCCGCTGCCGAGCACGACGCCCACCGCCGGCCGGTTCTTTAATCGAGGCCGTAGGGATTCGACGGCCACTTCCACCAGATTTCGTTGGGTCATAACAAGAGTCCCGCAATACAGGCTGACATGAAATTGGCCATGGTTCCAGCGGCGACGGCCCGCAGCCCGAGGCGCGCCAGATCCGATTTGCGCGAAGGCACCAGCGCGCCGATGCCGCCCACCTGAATGGCGATGGACGACAAGTTGGCGAAGCCGCAAAGCGCAAAAGTGGCGATGACGAAGGACCGGGGATCGAGTTGATCCTTCACGGGGCCGAGATTCAGGAAGGCGACGAATTCGTTGAGCACGAGCCGTGTGCCCAGCAGGTTGCCGACAATGGAGGCATCTTTCCAGGAAACGCCCAGCAGCCAGGCGATGGGGGCAAACACAAGTCCGAAGATTTGCTGCAGGGAGCCAGGGATGAACGGAGCCCAGCCGTGCACCCAGCCCAGCATCCCATTAACCATGGCGATCAACGCGAGGAAAGCGATCAGCATGCCTCCGATATTCAGCGCCAGTTGCAGCCCGTCTGCCGCGCCGCGGGCAGCAGCGTCAATCACGTTTACGCCAGGTTTCTCGATTTCGATTTTCACGTCGCCGGCCGTTTCCGGCTCTTCGGTTTCCGGGATCAGCATCTTGGAGAGCATGATGGTGGCCGGCGCTGTCATGATGACGGCCGTGAGAAGGTGCGTGATCTCGACGCCGGCGATCTTGACGTAGGCCGCCATCACGGCTCCCGAAACATGCGCCATGCCGCTGGTCATGATGGTGAAGAGTTCTGACCGGGTGAGGTTGGCCAGGAAGGGCCGGATGGTCAACGGCGCTTCCGTCTGGCCCATGAAAATGCTGGCGGCCACACAAGTGGATTCGGCGCCGCTCGCACCCATCACGCGCCGCATGGCGATGGCCATGACCTTAATGACCACCTGCATGACGCCGAAATAGTACAAAACGGAAAACAGCGCGGCGATAAAAATGACGATCGGCAGCACCTGAAATGCAAAAACGACCCCATAGGGGCCGTCCTTGGCGCCGAGCGGCCCGAAGAGGAATTTGCTGCCTTCTTCCGCATATTCGAGCAATGCGTTCACTGCGATGCTGGCCGACTGAAACGCAAACCCGACGCTGGTTTTTAAAACGATGAACGCCAGCAGGAATTGAGATCCGAGGCCCCAGAGCAGCAGACGCGGCTGAATTCTCCGTCGATCCGTGGAAAACAGGTACGCGACCGCGACAATCGCAATCAAACCCAATAGACCGGTAAACCGCTCCATAGGGGCCTCCTTTTATGGAATGCTCCAGCGCCGGCTAGCTGACGACTTCCAGGATGAGTTCGCGATCGTCCGGAGCGGACGAGGCGATGCGGAAGGCATCTTCCACCAGTTCGGCCGCCTCTTCCACGTTGGCTTCGTCGCGATAGTACAAGCGGCAGAGAACCGTATTGCCGTCCACTTTCGCGCCGACTTTCACGTCGAGAATCACGCCGACAGCCGGATCAATCGCGTCTTCCTTGGTCGAACGGCCCGCGCCGATCAACGTAGCGGCCTGCCCGATCAACTGCGCGTCAATGGCAGCCACGTAACCGCCGCGCGGCGTGGAGATTTCACGCATGCCGGTGGCGTTCGGAAGGAGGTCGAAACGGTCAAGCACCTGCGGATTGCCGCCCTGCGCCGCGATCACTTCCTTCAGCTTTCTAAAGCCGGACCCATCCAGCAATTTGGACTGCGCCAGTTCGCGCGCTTCGTCGATGGTGGCCGTCACCTTGCCCAGGTGAATCATGCGGGCGGCCAGTTCGAGCGAAAGCCGGGTGAGGTCCAGCGGGCCGCCGTTCTGGAGCGTCTGCGACACTTCCATGATTTCGAGCGCATTTCCGATGGCATAACCCAGCGGCTGGTTCATGTCGGTCAGCAACGCCACGACGCGCTTATTATTGCGGCGGCCGATGGCAACCATCAACTGCGCCAGTTCGCGCGCCTGAATCTGCCGCTTGATGAACGCGCCAGCTCCCACCTTCACATCCAGGACGAGGGCGTCAACGCCTTCGGCCAGCTTTTTCGACATGATGGAGGACGCGATGAGCGGAACGCTTTCCACTGCGCCGGAAGCGTCGCGGAGAGCGTACAGCAAACCGTCCGTGGGCGTAATCTGCGCGGATTGTCCGGCAAAGGCGAGGCCGATCTTCGAAACCTGGGCCTTGATTTCATCCACCGTCAAATTTGTCCGGAAACCCGGAATGGCTTCCAATTTATCGAGCGTGCCGCCGGTAAATCCGAGTGCGCGCCCGCTGATCATCGGGATTTTTGCTCCCGCCGCTGCTGCCAGCGGCGCCGCGATGAGGCTCGTCTTGTCACCCACGCCGCCCGTCGAATGCTTGTCTACCTTCAAGCCGGGAATCTCGGATAGGTCCAGGGTCTCGCCGCTGCGGAGCATTAACTCCGTCATGGTTCCCACTTCCTTATCCGTCATCCCCGAGAAAAACGTGGCCATCAGGAATGCCGCCATCTGGTAGTCAGGGATTTCCCCGCGAGTATACCCATCCACAAGAAAAGAAAGCTCTTCCGGGGAAAGTTCCTCACCATCCCGCTTCCGGGTGATCAAGTCGACGGTACGCATATAAGTTTCTCCAGCGTAGCACGCCAATTCGTTGAAAGGAAACCTGTAAGCTCTATTATCCGTACAGACACACGCCGGGCTGGCCTTCTCCGCTCTGAGTCCGTGCTGGCGGAGCTGCCTACTTGCTTACCTGGATTTGCGGCAAAGGATACCGGAACCTGCCAGCGAAAACTTCGCTGAAAATCTGCAGCATCTCCTCATGAATCAAGCCATTGTCGGCCAGGATATGTTTACCGCGCAGGCTGCGCGGCCCACCGTGCATATCCGCACAGCGCCCGCCGGCCTCTTCGACAAGCAATATTCCGGCAGCCATGTCCCACGGGTTCAGACCGAATTCCCAGAATCCGTCCAAGCGCCCGCTGGCCACATAGGCCAAGTCCAACGCGGCGGCGCCGGCCCGGCGTACGCCGTGGCTGATCATCGCCAGTTGATAATAAAAGTGAATGTTGATGTTTTCGTGCCGCTTCCGGCTGGGAAAGCCCGTTGCGACCAAACTACTGTCTACCTGGGCGGCTTTCGAAACGTGGATCCGCCGGCCATTCAGATACGCACCGCCGCCTTTTTCCGCCGCGAACATTTCGTTCCGGGTCGGATCATAGACGACGCCCGCAATCATTTCGCCCGCGCGTTCCAACCCCAATGTCACGTTGTAGGCTGGAAAACCATGCGCGAAATTGGTGGTTCCGTCCACCGGATCGACATACCAGCAGTACTCGGTCTGCCGGTCCCGCAGCCCTCCCTCTTCCCCAATGATGGTGTGGGAAGGGAAGTGCGTCTGCAGGCGTTCGACAATCAGGGCCTCCGAAGCGCGGTCGGCCTCCGTCACCAAGTCGAAATCGCCTTTTAACTCGAAAGGGATTCGCCGTTCGGCCAGATGGGAGACAAGAGCGCCGGCTTCCCGGGCAATCTCCATAGCCGTTTCTAGGAAAGATGCCATTGTGCTTAGACTTCGAAGACGTATTTGATGTCGTGCTTAAACACGAACAAGTTGGGCTGCCCGACGCGTGTAATGCGGACAAAGGATGCGTCGAAATATTCCACTGTGCCCGTATGCTCCTGGTTATCCATGAGCCTGACGCGGACCGTTTGCTGCCGCGTCACTAAATCCTTCCAATATTCGACCTCACGGAGCGTCGTCTCGGGAGCCTTCTTCTTCGAACTTGCGCCTTTGGATGCCATCCGGTGAGAGGGTTACGGAACGGAATCTCCATAATAGCCGCTCCGTGTTTGTACGCGCAATCCCGGCGTCGTCGTATCGACTTTTACGGTATGGAAACGGTTGCGCGAAGCCGGCACGTTTTTGGGGTAATACCCCAATAAATACTGGGTCCGGAGGTCACGTAGGATGGCGTCGAAGGCGCGGTCGAGCGCTGCGCCCACCGTGGGCTGAAACACTTTTCCGCCCGTGCCGTTGGCAAACTGCGTCAGCGCATGTTCCCCGCCGATGTTGCGTCCGGCGTCATTTTCAATGGGAACCACGAGGATGGGATAAATGACGGCGTCATTCCGGTGTGCGCCTTCCAGCGCCGCGTGAAAGTTGGTGGAGGAGGTAGTGTCTCCGCCGTCAGTGACGACGATCAGCACTCGTCGTCCATCACGGTGGCCCAACTCCTCGGAGCCCAACAGAATCGCGTCGTAGAGCGAGGTGCCTGCCTCCGCTTTCAGACCACGCATGCCATCTTCCAGTCGCTTCAGCCGCCTCGTAAAGGAACTCAGACGGGAGACATCGTGATTGAAGGCGAAGAGCGCCGCCTGGTCGTTCGGATTGCCGGAGCTGAAAAGCGCACGGGCAAAGCGAGACAGCGATTCTACTTCGTATTTCAAGTCTTTGGCGGTGGAGCCGCTGATATCCAGCATGACCGCGACGGAAAGCGGTTGCTCGGTGTGCTGTTCAAAGACGGCGATCTCCTGAGAAACGCCGTTGTCGAGCACGCGGAACGATTCCCGCGTCAAACCGCCTACCAACCCGCCGTTGGCGTCCTTTACCGTGGCGAGCAGACGAACCAATCGCACGTCGGCACGGAACGTGGGCTGCTCTTGCGCCCAGGAGGCCGCGCCGGTTGCGAGAAAAGTTCGTCGTGTCCATGCCTTCATAAGGTTTTCAGCCGGTCGTCCCACTCGCCTTCCACCCACACTTCGCCGTCAACGAAATACTCCTTCTTCCAAATGGGAACGAGTTTCTTGAGACGGTTAATGCCATCGAGCGCCGCGTCAAACGCCGGTTTACGATGGGGCGAAAATGCAATCACTGCAACGCTGGTCTCCCCGATTTCCATGCGGCCCAAGCGATGGACTAGCGCGATGCGCGAGATGGGATGGGCGCCGGCGATTTCGTCGCCAATCTGCGCCATCATCTTGATGGCCATTGATTCGTAACACTCGTATTCCAGGTAGCGCGTGGCCCGGCCCTTGGTGTTGTTGCGCACTACGCCTTCAAAATTGACGAAAGCGCCATCCTGGCCCTGCAGCAGTTCGCGCGCCAGCGCCGCCGCATCAATGGCGTTGCGCGTCAAGCCGTAGAAATTGCCCTTTTCGGGCGTCGTGATCTGGTGAATCCATCGTCCGGTTCCGCCGCTGACGGGCGGCAGCAACGCTAATTCGTCGCCATCGGCGAGAAGGACGGATGGATCGGCGAACTCCTGGTTCCGTGCCACCGTCACGCTGCGCCGCGCCTGCTCCAGGGCGGGAAACCGGCGCGCAAAATCATCAAAAACGCCGGCGGCCGTCGTCCCCTCCGGCAGTTCCAGCTCACACTCCCGCTGGCCGGTCAGATCCCGTAAAATACCGAAAAAAAGCACACGAATTCGCACAGTGTCATCCTAACAGACTGATTTCGCGCTACCTTGGTTCCAACTGGCTTCCGCCAGCATCCAAAGGAGTGCTATGAACCCTACACGGAATGATATCCCGGTCAAAACGAGGGAGAAACTGGTAACCCTGCTCAACGCCCGGCTGGCCGATGCCACGGACTTGAAGAGCCAGGTGAAACAGGCGCACTGGAACCTAAAGGGACCGCAGTTTTTGCAGTTGCACGAGTTGTTTGACGATATCGCGGGTCAATTGGAGACGCAGATTGACGATATTGCGGAGCGGGCCGTGCAGTTGGGCGGTGTGGCGCAGGGCACGATTCGTCTTGCCGCCAAGGCTTCGTCTCTGTCCGAGTACCCTTCCGGCCTGACGGATGGTCTGGCTCATGCCGCCGCGGTTGCCGATCAGTTGGCCGCCTTCGGCGCCGCATTGCGGGAGGCTATCGACAAGGCGGACAAGCTGGGGGATGCCGATACGGCGGACATGTTTACCGGTTTCAGCCGGGCAGCCGACAAAAACCTCTGGTTCGTCGAAGCACACCTGCAAAGCTAATTGCGCGCTATGAGTTCTCATCACGCCCGGGTCCGTGTACGTTACGCGGAAACGGATCAAATGGGCGTTGTTTATCACGCCAACTACATTGTTTGGATGGAGGTGGGGCGCGTGGAGTTTTGCCGCGCCTCCGGCCTCAGCTACCGGGATATGGAACAGGAGGGAGAGTTGCATCTGGCCGTGATAGAGGCCGGTTGCCGCTACATCGCTCCCGCCCGGTACGATGACGAGATCGATATTGAAACGTGTATTGAAAAGGCGACGCCGCGCGGCGTCCACTTTACGTACGTGATGCGGCATGTCGAAACGGGCCAGAAACTGGCGGAGGGCTTTTCCCGCCATCTCTTTTTGGGCCGTGACCTGAAGCCCATCCGATTGCCGGAACGTTTCTATCCGCAGTTTGGTCTCTGATTACTGCCGCCCGCCGGCTTGATACGCTGTCTCCCATGACGAATCGCTTGCGGGGCGCGGTGGTGGGGTGTGGTTTTTTTGGAAAGATTCACTTAGAAGCCTGGGGTCGGATTCCGGAGGCGGTTATTGTCGCCGCCTGCGATACCGGCCTGGAGGCGGCGCGGGCGGCGGCTCCAGCGGCGTATGACGACCTGGAACGAATGCTGGATGCGGAACAGCCTGACTTTCTCGACATAGCGACGCGGCCCGAACTGCATCTCCCCATGCTGCGCATAGCCGCCGCGCGGCGAATTCCGGTAATCTGCCAGAAGCCCATGGCCCCAGTCTGGGAAGACTGTCTTGCGATGGTGCGCATTGCGGAACGCGCCGGCATTCCATTCATGATCCATGAAAATTGGCGCTGGCAGCCGTGGTATCGCGTGGTGGCCGCGGAAATGGCAAAAGGGTATCTGGGCAATCCGGTCACTTACACCTTTCGTACCCGCAAGCGGGACGGCGCCGGGGCGGAGCCATATTCTCTGCAACCCTATTTCCGGCAGATGCCCCGGTTGCTGTTGTTTGAAACGTTGGTCCATCACATCGATACGGCGCGATTCCTGTTCGGAGAATTGGACACGCTCTACGCGCGGACAAGACGCGTGAATCCGCATATTGCCGGTGAGGATCAGGTGTTGCTGGTCGCCGCTCATCATTCCGGATTGGCCGGCGTGATGGACGGGAACCGCTTTCTAGACCTCGCTCCCGATTCGCCGCCGTTGGGCGATGCGCAATTTGAATTTGAAAACGGCGCGTTGCGGGTTGCCCCGAATGGCGACGTGCTCCGTCTGACGGCCGGGGGCGGGGCATTGCTGTGGAAGAATGAGGTAACCTCAGGGTATCGCGGAGATAGCGTCCGCGCGACATTGCAACATTTTGTCCGGAGCCTGCAGGCCGGGCTCACGTTTGAAACCGCCGGCCGGGACTACCTGGTGACAGTGGCGGCCGTAGAAGCCGGGTATCGCAGCCAGGCGGAAGGACGCGCCGTTCGAGTACCCACTCCAGCCGATATTGAGGCACAGCTATAAACGTCATGTCCTGGATTCCTCCATCCTTCCGTCCGTTTTGGATGGGAGAGCCGGGCGAAATCAGCTCGCCTTTGCGGCGCCAGTGGATGGCGTTGGTCTTCTTCGTATTGGTCTGCGGACTTGCTGCGCTCTACGCCTCCTTGTATGCGCCCAGCGCCAGCGGCGTCTGGGGTTGGTACCCCAAGTTGCAAAAGCCCGCCTGGGCGCCCGAACCGGCGTGGACGGGACAGGTGTCGGCGGCCTACTATGCCGTCTTGGCTGTCAGCATGTGGCGCGTGTGGCGGACAGGGGCGTTTCGCAACGTCCCTATCACCATGGCCGGCTTTGGCGCGGTGTTGTTTCTGCAGGCAATCTGGTCCACCCTTTTCTACGGCATGCACAATCCGTTGCTTGGGTTCGCCGATCTGGCAGTCATTGCGCTGCTTGGGTCTGTGTTGTGGCTCACCTACAGGCAATTGGACCCTTTGGCGGGATGGCTATGGCTGGCCTATCTTGCCTGGTTAGGCGTCCTGCTCGCGGTGAACGGCGCGATCTGGTGGCTCAACGGGTAGCCGGCAGGACGCCGAAAGTCAGCGAACTGCCGCCGACCGTTCCCCAGTAAACACGCTGCACCGCCTTTTGGAAATCAGCAGGTTTTGCCTTGGCAATGTCCATGAACTTCTGCGGATTGCGATCCACTAGGGGAAACCAGGAACTCTGTACCTGGACCATCACCTTATGACCGCGGCGAAAGGTGTGGAACACATCCGGCATACGGAACCGGATTTCCTCCATTTGGCCTGGAACGAACGGCTCCGGTTTTTCGAAACTCTTGCGGAATTTGCCGCGGAATGGCTCCCCGCGGACGAGTTGCTGGTAGCCGCCCATGCGTACCATACGCGGATTCGGATTCGGGTCCGGATAGTCATTGGGGTAGACGTCGATGAATTTGACGACAAAGTCGGAATCAGTGCCGGATGTGGAGACGTGCAGCGTGACGTCGATGGGCCCGGCGACTGTCAGATCTTCCTCCAGTTCGGGCATTTCGAATACAAGGACGTCGGGCCGTGCGGCGGCGTGGCGTTGATCATCCACCATGTACTCGGTGGTCATCGTGTTGGCGATGTAGGATGTGGAGGGTACCGGTTTTGCCGGATCGCTGGTGTACTCGCTGTTTCCTCCGCGGGACGAGGGGTTCCAGCCCAACCGGCCGTCTGCCTGCAGGTGCAGGGTCCGCTGGACGGCTTCCGTGGGCGGCCAGGCAGCGAATTGCCGCCATTGGTTGGCTCCGGTTTCATAGACGACGGCTTCGGCAAGTCCGGCGGGCTTACTTTCCCGTAATATCCGCTCAAAGAAGGGAAATTCGACGTGCTCGCGGTACCATCGCGAGGTGCTCTGGTAGAAAGAGACTGCGCCCAGATGATCGCCCTCGCCAGTGGCCCACTGGCCGTGATACCAGGGCCCCATCACGAGCATATTCGTGCCGCGCGGTCCGTTGGCCTCCACGCGGCGATAGGTTTCCAACGTACCGAACAGGTCCTCGGCGTCATACCAGCCGCCAACGGTCATGACGGCCGGCTTAATGTTTCGCAGATGGGGCCGCACGTCGCGCTGTTTCCAGAAATTGTCGTAAGTGGAGTGATCCACCAGGTCCCTCCAGTAGGCAACGCGATTCTTGAGCAACTGTTCGTTAATCTCTTCGAGCGTGCCCATTTTGAGGAACAGCGAGTAGCCGTCGGGCGAGGGGTATTCCGGGTTTTTGCGGACTTCAGTCGGGTTGGCTTGCGTGTCTTTGTCGTTGGAATACATCCAGCGCGCGGCATGGGCTAAAAAGAACGCGCCGTTATGCCGCCAGTCGTCCCCAAGAAACCAATCGCCCACCGGCGCCTGCGGCGAGACGGCGTGCAGCGCGGGGTGGGCGTCCAACATTCCCATAGAGGTGTAGAAGCCGGGGTAGGAGATGCCCCACATTCCCACCCGGCCGTTGTGTCCCGGTAGTTTTTTCGTGATCCATTCGATCGTGTCCCAGGTGTCGCTCGATTCGTCGATGTCGGCCGGGCCTGATTTGGATGGTTTGTATGGCCGCACCTGTTCGAACTTCCCCTCGCTCTTGAACCGTCCGCGAACATCCTGATAGACGAAAACGTAGCCGGCATTCTGTGCGAACTCTGAGGGGCCGAGCGTGGCCCGGTATTGGTCCGGCCCGTAGGGCTGGCAGCTATAGGGCGTGCGCGTGAGAAGCAGGGGATACTTGCGCGAGAGGTCTTTGGGCTGAAAGACAGCCGTATAGAGCTTCACGCCGTCCCGCATGGGGATCATGTATTCGTATTTGGTGTATTGTTCCCGGACGGGGAGCAGCTTGAGCGGTTGATCGGCTGCGATTGCCGTCCACGCAGCGAGGAAGAGCAACGAGAGGCGCATAAATAGTGAGTATATGCGCCCGATGTCGGTGTACCTAGACACCGGCCGCCTTTCCCTCTAAGCCCGAATCACGGTGATTGCCGTCGCGGCGGGGCAACGCCCCCGGAGTTTATGGAAAAGTTGCTATCTCTTGGTCTCTAACTCTGGAACCGTATTGGTGATGTGGACTTTGTGAGTCCGAAGCTTCCGGAGCGAGAAGCCTTTGAATTCCGCTTCTGCCACCAAACCGTCATTGGTCCCCGGCAATGTCTGGTCAAACACCAGATTTCCCAGCGAGTAACAAATCACGCCGGTCCGATACTCCTCGCACGGCTGGACCACGTGAGGATGATGACCGATCACCAGGGTGACGCCCGCTTCAATGGCGGCTTCGGCGAATTGACGTTGTAGCGGATGCGGAGCCTTGGCGTATTCCACGCCGGCATGCAACGACACAATGGTAACGTTGGCGATCTGCCGGATGGCGGCGACGTCCTCCCGCATCCGGACAATGTCCAACCCATTGATCCGGTTATCGTCTTCTTTGTGGTTTCCATTGCGTTGGTCATAGGTATACGCCAGGAAACCGAATTTCACCGTGTTGGACGTCAATACGGCGCCGCGCCGTGCCGCCGCCTCATCCCGGCCCGATCCGACGGCGGCGATTTTGTTCTTCTCCAACCAATCCAGCGTGTACAACATCCCGTACTCGTGTTGGTCCCGCGTGTGATTGTTCGCCGTGGATACGACATCGATGCCCGCCAGCAGCAGGCCTTCGATACCGTTCGGGGGTGCCTTAAAAACCATGCCCGTTGTCGGCGGATTTCCTTTGTCGGAAAAAGGAGATTCCAAATTGACAAAGGCCAAATCAGCGCTCGCAAAGAAGGGAGCGATTTTGCGGAACGGCAGCGCCGGATCGTTGGCGGCTTTCATCCGCGCCGCAACATGGCGGGACAGCATCACATCGCCGCCGAACACCAGGCGGTTCACCGGCGGCGGACGCTCAGGTTCTTCTTTCCGGACAGCCGGTTTTTCCTTTGCCTTCCGCTGCGCGGAGTTCTCGCCGCAGCCCATCAGCCATAGCGCCGCCGCCGCGGCCAACCATCGTTGCATCCCGCTAGTGCAGCCCCGCCGCTGCCGCGTCATCCAAGAACCAGATGACGTTTCCCGTGTGGTGGCGCGTGAGCTGTGCGGGCGCTTCAAGCAGCGCTTCCGGGGCGCTCCATACCGTCTTCAAGGCCGCCGCTTTGTCCGGCCCGGTCACCAGCATGAACGTGTTCGTGGCGCGCGCCAGAACGCCGGGCAATAGCGTAATGCGGGCCGCTCTCAATTTTTCGACATACACGGCCGCCGCAATGCCCTGGCGGTCAAGGATGAGCGGTTCGCCCGGAAAGAGGCTGGCCGTGTGGACATCGGGTCCCATGCCCTGCTGGATGATATCGAAAACGGGAAACTCGCCTTCCTGCAAACGGAAGTGGCCGCGAATTTCGTCCGCATACCGTTCGGCCGCCTCGGAAACAGGTAATTCGGCCTGCATCCGGTGCACATTTGACGCTGGATAGTCGATCGGATCGAGCCAGTTTTCCTGTGCCAGCGTATAGTTGCTTTGCGGATCGCCGGGCGGTACGGCCCGCTCGTCCACCCAGAATAAGTGGACGCGCGACCAGTCAAACCCGGATTTGGCCAAGTACTGAAAGAGCAATTTGGGCGTGGTTCCGCCGGAAATGGCGATATTTGCCACGGGGCGCTCGGCAAGCAACTCGCCGAGTACCTGGAGCATGCGGGCTCCACAAGCTTCGGCGGCGGCCTGCGGATCAGCGCTCAGGACGGTCTGAAAATTCATGTCAGTGTGTTAAGCGCGCGACCGCGCGCAGAGTTGCATCATATATCGGGTCCGGGCCGAGAATGCTCAGCTCTTCTTCCAGCAGGCTGGCGTCACTCCGCACCGGGTCCGGTACACGGGTGACCATGCCGTCCAGAGTGGTGGCTACCAGCGCCTCGCCGGCATCGTTCACCTCCAGCCGTTGCCCGCCCGCCACCAACCGGATTCTTTGCACGCCGCTGCCCGTCGCCGTAATCGCCGCGCCGGGAACACGTTCTGATAGCCAGGCCGCCAGATACTGCACGTCGGAACCTGTCGGGCCGAACCGGCCCTTGACTTCAATCCGGTCCACCCTGTTTACGAGATTGCGGCAACCGCTGGTCTCGAACATTTGTGCGATTGTTTCACGCCATACGGTCAATCGGCTCCAGGCCAGATCTTTGATTCTCCAACCGGCTTGCCGCCGTTTCTCCAGATCGGCGAGGCCGGACTTGGCGTCCACGAACTGCGCCGAATCGACAATGAGCGGCCGCGCCAGCGGCAGAATCTGCGCCAATTCCGGTTCCGCGAGCAGCCGGGCGTCCCGGACCCACAACAGCACAGGCAAGTCGGCAACGGTCAATCCAAGCGCCACGGCGTAAAAATCGGGAATGCGGTCCCTCGTCGCCGTGAACTCGATCTGTTCGCAGCAAAGTTGCTGACGGCGGCCAAACGCCAATTGGCAATGGGCAAAGACGCGCGCAGCAAATTCCGGTTCGGGCGTATCGACCAACCGCAGCACGATATAACGGCAGGGGTGGCTGTGCATCAAGTCGCCCAATGTGCCCGCCAGGTCCTGTTCGTCGCCGTCACCGGTGGTAACGACCAGGAGAGTCATGGAGCACGCCCGCACCACGGCGTAGTTCGTCTCTGTCTGGTTCAGTTCCTTCCAAACGTTCGCCAGATCCTTCAGGAGTTTTTCGGCGCGAATCTCCTCCACGGCGGCGGCCATTACGGCACCCTCCCTTCATGTCCCCGGCGCGCCAACATCTCGTCGGAGGCTTTGGGCCCCCAAGTTCCAGCCGGATAGTTTGGAAACTGTTCAGCCTCGTGCCCGGACCAAACGTCCAGGATCGGTTGTACCGCGGCCCAACTCGCCTCCACCATGTCCTGGCGCGTATAGAGCGTCGCGTCACCCACCATCGCATCCACCAGCAGCGTTTCGTAAGCCGTCGGTGTCCGTCCGCCGAACGACGTGCCGTAGTTGAAGTCCATCGAAACCGGCCGGAGTTTCATACCTGCGCCCGGTTGCTTGGAGGAAAATCGCAGCGAAATGCCCTCTTCCGGTTGAATGCGGAGAATGAGCATATTCGGACGCGCCGTGTTAATCGCCTCGCCGCCGTCGCCTTCAGTTACGAAAAGAGAATGGGGTACCGGGTTAAAACGGATCGCAATATCGGTAACCCTCTTCGGCATACGTTTGCCGCTACGCACATAGAAGGGAACGCCGGCCCATCGCCAATTTTCGATTTGGAACGTTACCGCGGCATAAGTATCCGTCATCGCATGGGGATCGACGCCCGGTTCTTCCCTAAAGCCCGGCAAATCCTTACCGCCCACTCGCGCAGGACCATATTGACCAGCGACGGCGTTCTCCGCCACTTCTCCCGGCTTGTACACGCGGATGGAGCGCAGCAGCTTGGCGCGTTCGTCACGCACCGCTGTCGGTTCAAAGACCGCGCTTGGCTCCATCGCCACGGTTGCCAGAACCTGCAGCAGGTGATTCTGGATCATGTCGCGTAGCGCGCCGGCTTCCTGGTAGTAGGCGCCGCGCCCTTCCACGCCGATCGATTCGGCGGCGGTGATTTGCACGTGGTTAATGTACTGCCGGTTCCACAGCGGTTCAAAGAGAGGGTTTCCGAACCGGAAAGCCAGAATGTTTTGAACTGTCTCTTTGCCCAGGTAGTGGTCGATGCGGTAGAGCTGATCTTCGGAAAAATGTTCGTGGAGTTGATTCTCCAACTCTCGGGCGCTCGCCTGGTCATGCCCGAACGGCTTTTCCACTACGAGTCGCCGCCAGGCCCCGTTGGACGCCCGCGCCAGCCCGGCCCGCCCCAATCCGCCTGCCGCCTGGCCGTAGTGGCTTGGCTGCGTGGACAAGTAGAAAAGCACATTGCCCGCCGTCTGGCGTGCCTTGGCGATCTCTTCCAGCCTTGTGCCCAGTCGCTGGTAGAGGTCTTCGTCGGCGACATCGCCGGAGATATAAAAAAGGCCTCGGCTGAAATCGTCCCAAAGAGCTTGGTCGAATGGGCTGTTTTCGAGGAACTCCTTCACGGAGTCTTCCATCTTGCGCCGGAAATCGTCGTCGGACATCGCCGTTCGAGAAATGCCTATAACGGCAAATCCTTGGGGCAACCGCCTTTCGAAAGCCAGCCGGTATAAGGAAGGAAGTAACTTCCTCTTGGTCAGATCGCCGTTTGCGCCAAAGATGACGACGGCACAGGAGGGGACGCGGCGCTCAAATCGAAGCGGGTCCTGGAAGGGATTGGCTTGCGCCATACACTTCAATCTAGCATCGGTCCACCTTCCGCGTCTGTTACGGGGTGGATACACTGGTGGCTGCTTTCATGATTGGCGTCCTCCTTTTATTCGCCGTCGCCGGATTAGCGGGGCAAGCGGTTGACCCGGCGGCGCTCTCGCAGCAGGCCCGGCAAGCGCTGGCGCAGGGCCGCTATGAAGCAGCGGCGGGCCTCTACCGGCAACTCGCCGCCCAACTTCCTCATGTTGCCGGACTGCGGATGAATCTAGGCTTGGCCCTTTTCCAGGGCGGTTCTTACCGCGAGGCGGCCGCGGAACTGCAGACGGCGTTGAAAATGGATGCTTCCCTCTCACCGGCGTACCTGTTGTTGGGCCTGTGTCACGCAAAGCTCGGCGAACCCGCGTCCGCAATTGTTCCCCTGGAACGCGCGGTGAAGGCGGATCCCAACAACGGCATCGCCGTTCTGGAACTCGGCGACGCCTACTACGCGCTCGGCCGGTATGCGCCCGCCGTGGAGCAGTTCCGCCGGCTGACGGCCCTGCGTCCCTCCGATCCCCTGGCCTGGCGGGGCCTCGGCCTTAGCCTCACGGAACAAAGCCAGGTGCTCTTCGGCCAACTCGCGCCGCAATCGCCCGAGGCTCTCACGCTTCTTGCCAGGGCCCGGCTTGCTTCGGACGAACCCAAGGCCGCCTACGCCTTGCTTCGGCAGGCGCTGCAGAAGAATCCGCTATTTGGCCCTGCCCATGCCCTCCTGGCGGAACTTTTTCAAAAAACTGGCCACCCGGACTGGGCGGCCGCTGCGCAGGTAAAGGCCACGCCCCCCTCGGGCCCCTATGCCGCCATTGTTGCCGCGTCGGAGGAAGCCTTGGCCGCCCTACACCGCCTGGCAGCTCTCGGTCCCAGCGCCGCCCTCTACGAAACAGAGGCCGAAGCCGCTCGCGCCCGCGGCGCCTATCCCGAGGCCGTAGCCGCTTGGCGAAAGGCGCTCGCCTTGCAACCTGGCCAAGCGAATCTCGAGCGCGGACTGGCCCGCGCCCTCTTTACCGTGAAAGAGTATGAAGAAGCGTTGCCTCTCCTTACTAAGCACGCGCTGGAGCACGAACTGGGAGAGGCGCTCCTCGAAACGGGGAAACCGGCTGCGGCTATTCCCCATCTCCTCCGCGCCACGAGCCTCCATGCGCAGGCTGCCCTGGGCCGCGCTTACCTGGCGGCCGATCAGCCTGCTAAGGCGATTGCGCCGTTGCGCGCCGCCCTTTCCGTTGATGCAGACGGTTCCCTGCATTTTCAGTTGGCCAGGGCCCTCCAACGCACCGGAGCCGTCGCCCAGTACAGGGAAATGGATCGTTTGTCGCAGCAACTCCGTCAGAAGAAAGCGGAACAACAACAGACCATCGGCTCCACGGAGATAGCGCCGCTGTGAAACACGCTCTGCTCCGGTTCCTCTGCTTGCCGCTCACCGTATTCGGCATCACATTCGCCCCGGTTCCCGGACCCGGCTTCGTTTTGCGGCATGCCCCGACGGAGGAAAAGCATCTTCCTGCCACCATGGCGGGTGGACTCGCGATTTTCGACTACAACAACGACGGCCGCCCCGATCTCTTTTTCGCCAACGGAGCCGAACTCCCCTCCTATCGCAAATCGGGCCCTCTCTATTGGAATCGGCTCTATCGCAACGACGGGAATTTCCGTTTCACCGATGTCACGGAAGCCGCCGGCCTAGCTGGCGAAGGCTTTGCCTTCGGAGCTGCCGCCGCCGACTTCGACCAGGACGGCCACATCGATCTATTTGTTCCGGCGCTTCCCCAATCCAAGCTCTACCGCAACCAGGGCGACGGGACCTTCCGCGAAGTCGCACTTCCTCCTCTCGGCCCCTGGACGGTGGCCGCTGCCTGGCTCGATTACGATAACGACGGACGCCAGGATCTTTTCATCGTGAACTATCTCCAGTGGTCGCCCGCGAATAACCCCTGGTGCGGAGACCGGTCAAAAAAACTTCGCGTCTACTGCCATCCCCGCCACTTTGCCGCTACAACGAACCAACTTCTCCGCAACCAGGGCGACGGCACGTTCTCCGACATCTCCGCTGCTAGCGGCCTGCAAAAGTTTCCAGGCAAGGGGATGAGCGCCTCCATCGCCGATTATGATGCCGACGGCCATCTGGATATCTTCGTCACCAACGACGGTCTGCCGAACTCGCTATTTCGCAATAAAGGCGATGGCTCCTTCGAAGAGACGGCATTCACCGCTGGGGTGGCGCTTCCTGACCGGGGTCTTGCGATCTCCAGCATGGGGACGGATTTCCGCGACTACGACAACGACGGCAAACCCGATCTACTGGTCACGGCGCTCGCTGGTGAGTCGTTTCCTCTTTTCCGGAATCAGGGAAGCGGCCAGTTTCAGGAAGTCACGGTCCAGGCCCGGCTTGCCCCTCTCGTCGCGCGCAAAAGCGGTTGGGGCGTTGTTTTCGCCGATTTCGATAATGATGGCCGGAAAGACATCTTTACCGCTAATTCCCATGTTAATGACCGCATTCGCGAAACCAGTGCCGATTCGTACGAACTCGCTTGTTCCGTGTTTCTGAACCGCGACGGGAAAACGTTCGCCGATGCCACGTCCGGTAGCCCGGAACTCGCCGTGGCCGTGGCAGCGCACCGGGGCGCCGCCGCTGCGGATCTCGATGGGGATGGCCGCCTGGACGTTGTCGTCACCGCCCTGGGAGCGCCGGCCCGCATCTGGCGCAACACCACCAGGAATAGCAACCGGTGGGCGGCGGTGTCCGCCGGAGTTCCGCTCAACGCCACCGTGACCATTGGCGCGCAGGCCAACACCGCATCGTCCTCGGTGGGCTACTCGTCTTCCGTGGTCGGCCCCGTGCACTTCGGATTAGGCACGGCGGAAGGAGAAGCCGTGGTGAAAATTACGGCGCCGGGACAACCCGCTAAAACAGGGCGCGTCCCGGCGCGCAATTCGCCATAGGCTACGGCAGGTCCTCGCCCTTGTCGTTAATCGCCATATCGAAGACAAAGAACAACGTGGGGTCGTACGGCGCCAGGCTGGCATGATTCGTCACCAATATTCGCCGGTTGTCATCGTCAAAGGCGATGTTGGCCGGGTTGGTCCAGGGTTTTGTTTGCCCGGAACCGTCGATCTTCGCCGGCCCGGTGAACGTACGCTGTTCCATGCCGTTCGGCAGGAGCACCGAAATTTCGCTGGAACCCGCGAGCGTCACATACAGTTTCCCTGAGTGCCCGAACGCGATCCCGTCGGGACCGGGCAGGGGATTGGCTTGTGTGGCGGGAAAGACGTGAAATTCGTCCAGTTGCCACGCCTGCGGCCGGGAAACAAGCGGCAAGCTGTAAATCGCGCCGCTAAAATCCTGGCGGGCCGTTACGCTGAAGTAAATCCGCTTTCCTTGTTTATCGATGCGGATGCCGTTCACGCCGAACGGTACTTGGGGATTGCCCAGAAGCCGGCTGTCCTGGAACCACATCTGCGCTGCGCCTCCGCCCGGTCGTATTTTATAAATGACGCCCTGGAACGAATCGGTTACGTAGAGGTTGCCGTCCTTGTCAAAAGCGAGGTCATTCAACAGCGAGTTGTTCGAAGGTGGAAAGGTGGCGTAAACGGTCTGTGTGTTGGCGGCATCGAGGTTCATGCGGATCACGCCGACAAACGGTTCGATGACATAGAGCTTTCCGTCGGGCCCGAATGCTAGGCAGGAGGCCGCGCGCATGTTGACGTATGGATTGGCAATCGTAATTGGCAGGGTCCGGAGGAGTTTGCCGGAGTCCAGGTTGTATTCGGCGACGTAGGGCGCTGTCTGTAGGCCGAACGTCGCCGGCCCGGAGACATACACGCGGTTACCCCGTACGGCGATGCCTTCCGGATAACCTGGGGACGGCGCCCCGGCAAACACGCGCGAATCCCCGGCCGGGCGATGCGCAAGAAGGGCCGGCGTCGCGGCCAGAAACAGAAGAGTACTACATAGACGGGCGGTCATGGCACGATATGCGCATTTAGCCCGGCGGAATGATCATGCTACCCGCACAATGCTGGAACAACTTCGCCATGCACATCCGGCAGCGTGACGTCGCGTCCGCCAAAACGATAGGTGAGCTTCTTATGATCCACGCCCAGCAGATGCAGCACGGTGGCATGCAGGTCGTGGACCGTGGTCACGTTTTCCACGGCATGGTTGCCCAACTCATCGGTCGAGCCGTAGATCAGCCCCTTTTTCACTCCGCCGCCCGCCATCCAGATAGTAAACCCGAACGGATGATGATCCCGGCCATCGCCGTTGCCGGTGTCCGGCGTGCGGCCGAACTCGCCCGCCCATAGAATCAACGTCTCGTCCAGCAAGCCTCGTGATTTCAGGTCTTTGATCAACGCCGTTACCGCCTGATCCGTCACCAGCGCGTTGGTCTGGTGGCCTTCGCGCAACTTGTCGTGTTGGTCCCAAGTACCGTTGTTGCCGCCGAACAGGTTGGGCGGCGTGATTTCGACAAATCGTACGCCGGATTCGATCAGCCGCCGCGCCCGTAGGCACTGCAAACTGTAGGCACGTTGATGTTCATTTTTGCTGTTCAACCCGTACAGCTCTTTGGTCGCCTCGGACTCTTTGTCCAGGTTCAGCACGTCCGGCGTCAACGCCTGCATCCGGTACGCCATTTCGCCGTTCTTGATTGCTGCTTCAATGGCATCCGCGTCGTGTGCGCGTTTCAGGAACATCCGGTCCTGCTCGGCCAGCGCCCTCATCTGGGCCCGTTGAATGGCATCGGACGTGGCCGGAACGATATTCTCCACCGGTACTCCCGCAGCGTGGACCGACATCGCCTGATGCGTGGCCGGCAGAAAGCCGTTGGAGAAATTTTCCAGCCCGCCCGGTGGATTATCCCCGTGGTTCAGCAGCAGGTAACCCGGCAGATTTTTGTTTTCACTGCCCAGTCCATAGGTGACCCAGGAGCCGATGCTTGGGAATCCGCCAAAATTCCGGCCCGTATGCAGAAACACGTTGGCCCGCGCATGCAGCGGGAATTCCGACTTCATGCTCCGCACCACGCACAACTCATCGGCAACCGTGGCGATGTGCGGAAATAACTCGCTTACCGTGAGGCCGGACTGCCCATATTGCTTGAATTTCCAAGGAGAACCCAAGAATTTTCGCTTCGGCCCCGCCACATAACTTTCCAGTTTGGCTTGCTTGCCGTCCAGCTCCGTCAACTTGGGCTTCGGGTCAAAACTATCCATGTGCGAGACGCCGCCCGGCATGAACAGAAAGATGACGTTCTTTGCCTTGGCTGCGATCTTCGCCTGCGCCTGGAGTGCCTGGAAGGCCAGGTATCCGAAGCCGTTGGAGGCACGTTGAAGGAGTTGGCGTCGAGTCATCTGCTGTGGATATTGTATGTCTGCCGGTGGGTGCTGCACTACTTTCGTGGATAGCGCTTTACATACTGCTCCCAGATCCTAGGTTCCACGTGCGCTTTTAAGTACGTTTCATACTCCGCAACAAGCGCCGGATCCGACGGACGGCCATAGATCTCCGTGGATTTGTATTTCCCTTCATCGAACTTCTTCTTTGTCCACTCATCGTGTACATGGGTAATCTCGGCCTCGTCCACAATGTCCTGCACCAGATGCGGCGGGATGAAATACACGCCCTCCCGGTCGCCCAGGACCACATCGCCGGGCAGGACCGTCACCTGTCCGATCCGCACCGGCACGTTGATCCCGGTGACCATGACATTGCGGATTGCGTCCGGTACTGCGGCCCGGAAATAGCCGCCCATTCCCGTCGGCGCAATGCCGTTCAGATCGCGGATGGCCCCGTCAATGACAAAACCGTTCCCCGTCGCTTTCCACACGTAGTAAGCCAGATTGTCGCCAACAATCCCGCCGGCGTTCGCGTTCCCAAACGCATCCACGACAAACACGTCGCCTTTCTGCAGCATGTCGATCGCTGTTTGGTGCGATAGCCGCGCCCCGCCGTGCGCCGCTTTCCACTTCTCCTGGTCCACATCCCCCACGTCCGGCCGCGACGGCATCAGTTGCAGCGTCATCGCCCGTCCTACCAGGTTTTTCGATGGATTCAAGATCTGAAACCCATCGGCATACTGGTTCGGATATCCCGCCCGCACAATCGAAAGAACCTCTTCTGACGACATCGCCCGCAGCTTTTCCAGCAAAGCATCCGGAACTTTCGGCCGGCCATCGGCAAACCGTTCGTAGGGATTCTTTGCGGTATACCGCAGCAATTCGTCCTTCGATAACTCGTTCACCTGCGCGAAGGCCGCAAGGGCCCCCAGCAGCCACAGGGCAATTTTCATGCGCCCTATCGTATAAAAACGCGAGCCACGGCGCGAGCGATTGCCGCTGCTCCCGGCGTGTCGCCATGCACGCAAATCGTGTCCACGCCGCCGGCTGCCGCCATCCGCAGCGCCTGCGCTGCCGCCTCTTCCGGATCTTCGATCAACGCGTCCGCACGCGCCCGGTCCACCAGCATTCCGTCCGTCGTGTATCGCCGGTCGGCAAAAGCCTCAGCCGCCACCGCGAAGCCGGCATCGGCGAACGCTTCCAACATCCGGCTGCCTGCCAGGCCCACCAACGTCAACCCGCGGCTATAGCGGCCAACCCCGCGGGCAATGGCTCGTGCCAATTCGGCGTCTCGCGCCGCCTGGTTGTAGAGCGCTCCGTGCGGTTTCACGTGCCGCAACTCGCCAGCGATCGCGCCAAGTGTCCGCACCTGCCGCCAGACCAACTCTTCGACGGCCTCATGCGGCAGCGCCAATTCCACTCGCCCAAAGTTTGCTCGATCCTCATATCCGGGATGCGCGCCAATCTCCAAACCGTGGCGCCGCGCCTGTTCCACCGACGCCCGCATCGTCTCTTCGTCTCCGGCATGGCCGCCGCAGGCAATGTTTACCTGCGTCAGGCAGGCCAGCAACGCTTCCTGTCGACCATCGTGGATCTGTAGCGCGTCCTCTCCCACGTCCGCGTTTATATGCATGCCAATAAAGCCTCCTGCGCCCGCAGCGCCGCCAGCGCCTCCTCCGGCGAAACAAACTGGAACCGAATCCGGTCGCGAGGCCGCAGTTGCCCCACGCTGGGCAGGTCCGCCGTAATGACGTTCGCGATCTTCGGATACCCGCCAGTAGTCTGTTGATCGACAAACAGAAGGATCGGCTGTCCCCCGGCCGGCACTTGGATCGCACCAAGCGCCACCCCCTCCGTAACCATCTGCCCATCGTGGCTCGAAACAATCGGCTCGCCCGTCAGACGCAATCCCATGCGGTTGGATTCCGTCGATACCTCGTACTCTCCCTGGGCGAACCGGTCACAATCGAACCAGTCCGCCTGCGGGCCGCGCGTCACTCGCAACTCCTTCGAATATGTCCGCAGCGCCATCGGAGCCGCGCCGTCGGCAATCTCACCATGTGCCGGTCCAATCGGTAACACTTCGCCTTTGCGTAACGGCCCGCCGCCCAGCCCGCTCAGCAAGTGCGTTGACGCGCTGCTCGCTATTCGCGGTACGGCGAGCCCTCCCCGCACGCACAAATACCCGCGCGCGCCATGAACAAACGAACCCAGCCGCAACGTCTCGCCTGGTGCGATCCGCTGTACCGAGTAGCCCTCGGCCGCGCCTGTCAGCGCAATCTCCGCGCCCTCCGGAAATACGAAACGGCCGCCCGTTAGCGTCATCTCAATAGCCGCCGCGCCCTCGGCATTTCGCAGCAGGCGATTGCCGATTCGCAGCGCCAACGCATCCGCCGCGCCCGCGCGTGAAACGCCTTGCAATCCATAACCTGGCCGCCCCAAATCCTGCACCGTGGCCAACAACCCCGGTGACTCCACGACCACCCGCCTCATACCGGTTCGAAACTCACGCGATCGCCCGGCTGCAACAGGCTCATCGGCGTACGCTCCACGTCGAACATCCGTACGTCCGTGTGGCCGATTAGTTGCCATCCGCCCGGCGTCTCCAGCGGATAGACCCCTGTCTGCTGTCCCGCAATGCCCACGCTCCCTGCGGGCACTACTTTTCGAGGAGTCGCCAGCCGTGGTGTTCGCAGCGCCTCCGGCAGTCCGCTGAGATAGGCAAATCCTGGCGCAAATCCCAGAAAAGCTACCGTGTAGATAGCCCCCGCGTGCAGCGCCGTCGCCTCGTCCCTCGATAATCCGTGAAGCGCGGCGACGGCGTCCAGATCCGGCCCGTCATAGCGAACGGGAATGTAATGATGCGTCCGCGGCAAGTGCAGCGGACGCCCCGGCAACGCCAGGATCTCCTGTTCCACCGCGCGGTGGCCGGTCCGCAACGGATCGAAGACTACCAGGACGGATGCATAAGCCGGATGCAGATTCACCACGCCGGGAATCCGCGACATCGCGGCAAGGTCCATAGCCTCCGGCGGTCCATCCACATAGAGCGCCTGGTCGCTTGCAAAACGGAACATCTGCTTTATCCTACGCTGAGACGATACACTCCTGAAAATATGCGGATTCTCCTCGCCCTCTTTGTCGCAATGCCTCTACTGGCGCTAGAACGCCCCGGCGTAGAGTTCAAGGTCTATCAGTTCCCGGCAAATCAGATTCCCCGCATCGACGGAAATCCCGATGATTGGGCGCAGGTACCCGAAAGCTACGCCATCGGCACAGACCAGTTGAAAGACACTGTCAACAATACGCCGATGGACCGGAAAGACCTGGATGTAAAGGTAAAGGTCGGTTGGGTAAAGGGTCTGAACCGGCTCTATTTTCTCTATGAGGCCTCTGACAACTACTGGGACTTCCGCCACCGCGACCTGCATAACGACATCTTCGAAGTGGTCGTTGACGGCGACCTATCCGGCGGCCCTTTTATCAAACATTCCCATCCCGTCAAGGGCTACGATCCCAACGAAGCCCATTTCACCTTCCACGGCGTCCACGCGCAGAACTACCACATCTTCACGCCGGCGCTCGACAAGGACTGGACAATGGTCTGGGGCTGCCAGCCGTGGATCAAAGAACTCCCCTATGCCAACGCCGCCTATAACTACAACTTCAAGCCAGGTGAAAGCGGCAAGCTGATCCTGGAGTTCTACATCACGCCCTTTGACTATGCTGCCTACGAAGGGCCGGCGCGCTCCGTGGAATCGAAACTTTGGGAAAACAAGATCATCGGCCTCTCCTGGTCCATCCTCGACTACGACGATGAAAAAGGAACGAAATATCGCGGATTCTGGAATCTCTCCCACAAGACATCCATGTACGGGAATGCCTCCGATCTGGTGGCGTTTCGCCTCATGCCGGTCGAATCCAACCTGCGCCGCCCGGTCGAAGCCAATTGGAGTTTTCAGGTCGTTGACCCGGAGCGTCGCCTGCTCGCGTTCCACGATGAAACCTATGGCCCCGTCACCAGTTGGTCCTGGGATTTCGGTGACGGCAAGAGTTCCGTGGAGCGCCACCCGCTCCATACCTACGAAAAACCCGGTGAATATGTGGTCACACTCTCTGTCGATGGACCCAAAGGAAAGGACAGAAGAACCAAAGTATGGGACGTCGTTATCCGCTAACCCTCCTGGCCGCGCTACCCCTTATGGCCCAACTCCCGCACGCCGCTCCGGAATCGGCCGGCATGTCGAAAACCCGCTTGGCCGCCGCGGCGAAGCTCCTCGAAGCGGAGGTGCAGTCCGGCCGCGTGAAAGCCGCCTCCGTCATCGTGCTGCGCCACGGAAAGGTGGTGTTGCATGAAGGTTTTGGCGCCAAACCGGACGCCGTATATCTGCTCGCCTCCATCTCAAAGCCTGTCAACGCAGTCGCGTTGATGCTTCTGGTGGAGCGCGGTCTCGTCTCGCTGGATGATCCGGCGTCTTATTACTTGCCGGAGTTGAAGGGCGGCGACCGCGCCCGTATCCGTGTCCGGGACCTGTTGACGCACACCTCCGGCCTCCCGGACATGCTCCCGCAGAATACGGAACTGCGCCGCGCGCACGCCCCGCTTTCTGCGTTCGTCGACGGCGTCTTCACCACCCCCTTGCTCTACCCGCCCCGCACCGGGTTTGCCTATCAATCCATGGGTACGCTCCTCGCGGGCGAGATCGTGCAGCGCATCTCTCGCCAGCCGCTGCGGGACTTCCACCGCAAGGAAATATTCGAGCCGCTCGGAATGAAGAACTCCTCGCTGGGACTCGGCGGCCGCCGCATGGAAGAAACGGTTCTCTGCCAGACGGGCACGGGTCCGGATGTGGATCGCTTTGGGCCCAACTCTCCCTATTGGCGCGATATGGGTCATCCCTGGGGAGGCATGCACTCTACGGTGACGGACTTGGCGATTCTGCTGCAGACGTTCCTGAATGGAGGCGAATTCGCGGGAAAACGAATCTTGAGCCCCAGTACCGTCGCCCGCATGACGAGCGATCAAAATAAAGAAATCGGTAAGCCTTGGGGCCTCGGTTGGGGCCTCGCCGTCAGTCCCGTATGGGTCTATTGCGGCGACTTGGTATCCCCTAAAACGTTCGGCCATTCCGGAGCCACCGGTACCGTCGCCTGGGCCGACCCGGATACGCAAGTTGCCGCCGTCATTCTCACCACCCGGGCAACGGCGGAAGATGATGGCCGCCTGTTGCGCACGGTCTCCAACGCCATCGCCGCTTCATCGGTTAAGTAGCGCGCTGCATCTCGACCAGCGTCCGTTCGCCCAGCCCGTCTGGCAACTCGTACCGGGAGACCACACGGAACTGCACATGCTTCCGTTTGGCTTCCGGACGAGCCTCTTCGATTTCAGTTTCGGCGTCAGGCCCCTTGTACAACAAAACGCGCCCCCCGCCTCTTAAGCCCGGCGAAAAAAAAGCGATCGCCTTGTGCAGGGGAGCCACCGCGCGCCCCGTCACGATCTGCGGCGAATGCTTGTGCAGCCATTCTTCGGCCCGCTGCGGCACAACCGTAACGTTCTGCAAGCCCAGTTCCTCCACAACCGATGCAACGAACCGCGCTTTTTTCTGGGTGGCGTCCAGCAGGGTAAAGCGAACCTCCGGAAGCGTCAAGGCCAAAGGAATCCCTGGAAATCCCGGTCCTGTGCCGGCATCGGCCACATCCCGCGCGCCGGCGAACATCCGCCATGGCATCACGGAATCCAGGACATGTTTGATCGCCGCTTCGCGCGGCTCCAGAATCCGCGTCAGATTCATGACGGCATTTGTCTGGACAATCAAATCCAGGTGGCGCGCCGCAAGGGCAATTACGTTTTCGCGGTGCGGCAGGTCAGTTGGCAACAGCGCGGTCAGTTCAGCAACAAAGGACACCTCTCCATCATGGCATCGCAATCTTGACAACTGCGCCCCGCCGCGTACACGCTCTTGGAAATGGGCAAACTCGCAACGCTCTGCCTGCTGGCCGTCTCGCTCGCCGCGGAACCTCGTCCCGGCCTCATTGGCCGCTTTACCGACGGCTCGCGCAGCGCCGTGTTTTTGGCCTCGTCCCCCAATTTTTATTTGGATCCGGGGGAGTCGATCCATCCATCTCTCGCGCCTTCCTTTCAAGGGCAATGGGAGGCCGTACTGCAAGTTCTCGCCGCCGGCCAATATGAATTTAACCGGCCGGTTACGCTGCAAGGCAAAACAGCGGCTACCCATATCCTTGCCGCGGGAAGCCACCGCATCCTGGTCCCGTTCACGCGAGTCTCCGGAAGCCCAGCCCAAATCCGGCTGGAGTGGCGCACGCAATCCTTTCCCTGGGAACCCGTCCCACGGTCGGCTTTCACCCATGACTCTGCCTCCGAGCCTCCTTCCAACCAGGAAGGCCGCCGCCTTGTCTTCGAAGCCGGATGTGCCAACTGCCACGCCGTGCCCGGCTTGGCCCGGACTGCCCCCGCTTTGGCCGGGCTCGGCGCGCGTACCAGCGCCAACTGGATCTACGCCAAGCTGGAATCCCATGCCGGGGTTGCCCTAACGAACCCGCAACGAACCCACGTAACCGCCTATCTGGCGGCCAGCAAGTCAACCGCTCCCAGGCCCCGGAAAACCAATGAGGTCATCATCGGCAAGGGCGGGGAACTCTTCGGCACCATGGGCTGCGTCTTCTGCCACGCATCCGGCTCCCTGGCTGCCGTCGGCGGCAAGTATTCTCTGAACGCGCTGACAGCGCGGTTACAGGATGACCATCAACCTTCCATGCTCTTGAATGACGATGACGCCGTTGCGCTTGCCTCCTTCCTCCTTCGTACCTATGAGAGCCCGGCGCTTCCCGCCGCGCCCGCCGGAGATGCGGTGCAGGGGGCGGCCCTGCTCGGAACTCTCCATTGCAACGGTTGTCATCAACCGGGGACGGCCAGCCGCGCCATTCCAACCGCCGAATGCCGTGTCGTGCGTAACTCCTGGACCCAGGAGCAAAAACGGGCGGTGAACGCCTATCTTGCCGAAAACGCTCTCGCAAAGTATCCGGCGCCGCTCCACGCGTTAGAGACTGCCCTGGAACGATATCAGTGCCATGCGTGTCATAAGCCCGGCACTGAGGCGCCGGAGCTCCACGGTGTGGGCGAAAAGCTGAAAACGGCCTGGATCGGGCAGGTCTTGTGGAACAAGAAACGCATCAGACCGGGCAGGGAACTCCGTATGCCCCACTATGAAGAAGCTGCCATGCGCCCTCTCGCCGCCGCCCTTGCCAAGAACGAGGGGCTCGCCCCCGGTGACGGCGGTCGGCCGCCCGCGTCTACGGATGCGGAGCGCTCCTTGGGTATTGGCCTCCTCAGCACAAATATCAAAAAGCAAGGCATGGCCTGTATTGGCTGCCATGATTGGGGAACCAACAAGTCGCTCGGAGAAGAGGGGCCGCAACTGATTAACGCGGCCGAACGAATGCGTTACGAATGGTATGAACGCTGGATGCGCAATCCCGCCCGTATCCTTTCGGGCACCTCCATGCCGAGCTACTTTTCCAATATGCCCGCGGAGCGCTCCCAGCCTCGCATCCATGCGCTGTGGGCCGCCATGGAGTGGGGCGCGCGTGCGCCGGTTCCGGATGGCTTTCACGCCAGTGATCTCGAAGTCACCTCGGAGGCGAAACCCGTCGTCGGTAAGGACCCCGTCGTCATCCGGTGGGACATGCCGGAGGCGACGCCGGCCGCGATCGCCGTGGGTTTGCCTGGCGGCGTGTCGTACTGCTTCGACGCGGGCCAGAGCAGGCTGCTGTACGCCTGGCGCGGCGGGTTCCTGGATCTGACGGGAACTCTGCTGCGCAAAACCGACGAGCGCAAACTGACGCCAACGGCCGCGCTTGTGGGACAGGTCTTCTGGCGAGCATCTGCCGAAAAACAAACCCAGCGCCGCCAGTTCAAAGGCTATCGGCTCCTCAAAGGAATACCGGAGTTCCGCTATCTCGTCGATGGCATCGAAGTCCGCGAACTCCTAACCCCCGCGCCAAACGGAACAATCCGCCGGCAAATTATATTCGCAGAGGTCAAAGCGCCGATGTTCTTTGAGGGCCATGCGGTAGCGGCCGGAACCAATGTCACCGTCGAGGCGATTCTCCAATGAAACTTGTACTGTTCCTCATCGCCGTCGCTGCGGCCGCACAGGTTCCTCTGGAGAGCTACCGTGTCGAAAATGTCCCCCTGCCTCGCGATATTGCGCCCGAAGTGGCGGGCGTGGCTTTCGGGCAGGATGGACGTCTCGCGGTCACCTTCAGGCGCGGCTATCTCTACCTTCTCGATACCAAGACCGGCCGCTGGCAACGTTTCGCCGAAGGATTGCAGTCTCCGCTTGGCGTGATGGCCGGCGACAAGCCGGGCGAATACCTCGTTGCGCATCTGCCCGAACTCACGCGCGTCGCTGATACCGACGGTGATGGAAAGGCCGATCTCTACGAAACCATTGCGGACGGCTGGGGCATCTCCGGCAACTATCATGAATTCCTCTACGGACCGGTACGGGATGCCGCCGGCAACTTCTATCTTTCTCTCGGGCTTTCCTCCGGCGGCGCCGAACCTCGCATGCCGGTGCGCGGCGAATACACGGCCAAGGGGCGGCAAGCCAAGGAGCAGCGGGACGGAATTGTCGGCAAGGTCGGCCATTACTCTCCCACGTCTTATCGCGGCTGCGCCCTGAAAATCACCCCGAAGAACGAAGTGGAGCTTGTCTCCTGCGGTTTCCGCCAGCCCAATGGTCTTGGTTTCAACGAAACCGGCGACCTCTTCGCCACAGATAATCAAGGCGATTGGGTCGGAACCTCGCCGCTGCACCATGTCACGCAGAATGCCTTCCACGGCCACCCGGCTTCGCTGAATTGGGCGCCATGGTTCCAAGGGAGGGACCCCGTGGAGACGCCCGTCGCGGAACTCGACCAACTCCGCAAACTCCCCGCCATTCAATTTCCGCAGAACGACATGGGCGGCTCCGTTACGCAGCCGTTGCTCGATACCACCAAGGGAGCATTCGGTCCCTATGCGGGGCAGATGCTGGTGGCCGAATGGACCTATCCGCGGATACTTCGCGCCGACCTGGAGAAGGTGGGCGGAGAATACCAGGGCGCGGCTTTCTTGTTCTTCGACGGCAACGGCTTGCGCGCCGGCAACAACCGGATTGCGCTCTCCCCGGACGGCAAGAGTCTCTACACCGCGCAGACCTCCCGCATTTGGGGCACCAGTGAAGGGCTGCAACGCATCGTCTACACGGGCAAGGTACCCATGGACATCCTTCACATGCGCCTCCGCAAGGATGGGTTCGAATTGGAATTCACGCAACCCGTTGACCCGGCCTCAGCCCGGGAAGCCGCCGCTTACTCCCTGACAAGTTATTACTATAAGTATCATTCCACTTACGGTTCCCCCAAGACGGATATGCAGCCCGAACAAGTGACAAAAGTAGAATTGACGGACAGCAATCGCAAGGCGATTATTACCGTACCGAACCTTCGTCCGCGGCGCATCTACGAACTGCGGCCCAAAGGCCTTCGGTCGGCCTCGGGGACGCCGCTCTGCACTACGGAAGCGGCCTACACGCTGAACCGCCTGAAAGAGTAAGACGATGTCTGGGCGAAAAGCGTGCAAAAAAAGAAAATGCTTGCGTTGTAACTAAGTTTCTGTAGACTTCTGTTCAGTGACTGAATAGGAGTAGCAGATGTCAACTCACTTATTCTTAGGCTGTGCCGCCCTCGCCGCCGGCCTCCTTCAAGGTCAGCCGGTTCCCGTAGAACTGGCGCCGCTTGTCCCAATCGATCTAAGGCCGGCGCTCGCTAAACACGTGCCGGACTTCGGGCACATTCTGGGCTTCTCGGTTGTGCAGGATACACTGCACATGCTAGTCCGGCCATCTCCCAGGTCTTATGGACCTTTTGCCGTGGTTCGCATGGACCTTGCCGGCAATGTCCGACACGTTGTTCCCATCCAGGGTCCACTGGAGGAACGCTGGTTTCTTACCGACGAACGAACTGGAGACGGCTATGTCTGGCGACGCGCCCACCCCACGCGCCCCGGATCGCAGGAAATCGTCTATCGTGTCACGGCCGAAGGCCGCACGGAGGAAGCAGCCGTTTTCGAGCGGCGGTTGCAGTTGGTTGCCCGATGGGGCTCGGATTTCTTGGGTCTGGGAAACTCCATGTGCCTTCCCGCCAATATTCCCTGCAACTTGGGAAACGCGGACCCCAGTGGCCGCGCCGGCATCTTCTTGCCGTTCTCACAGAGCGAACTTATCTCCATTGAGCCTTTCATTCCAGCCGTTGTCCGTCTGAACCCATCGAATGGCCGTGTGATTTCCCGCCGGATTATCGCGCCCGAGGTGGTACACCACCAGTCGCGAATGCGGACGAACCCAGCGGGCGCGTCGATGTTTTCCTCCTATACCGTCGCGCAGGGTTCACTCTGGGCGATCGCCATGGGCCAGCCGATGGCGAAAGGAGCGGCGGTTCTGCGCTTCAACGGAGAAGGGGATGTGCAAGAGAGCCTGCGTTGCGAATTGGCCAAAGACGAGGCATTTGCATCCGGCGACAATCCGGACGGTTTCATGTTTCCCAGCGCCGTCGCCGTTTCCTCCGGCAAACTGTACGTGCTGGATGGGCGCGGCTTACTGAGTATTTGCGCCCTGTCTCCCCGAACTTGAACACGGCGAAAGGCGCTCCCTGATACGATATGGAACGGTAAAAGGAGCACCGCCATGCCGGAAAATACAACCAGACGATACTTCATGGGAGCAGCCGCGGCCTTGTCGGCCACGCGCGTATGGGGCGCTAACGAACGCGTCAACGTCGCCATTGTGGGCCTCGGCGGCCGCGGCTCCAACCATCTGAGCAACTATTCCAAACTCACCGAAGCCCGCGTTGTTGGACTCTGTGACGTGAACCAGGCCGCGCGGGAAAAGGCCCAGGCCACGTTGTTGAAAAACACCGGGGAAAAGGCCAAAGAGTTTGAGGATATGCGGGAGGCCTTCGCGGATAAGAACGTCGAAGCCGTTTCCATCGCCACGCCGAATCACTGGCACGCCCTCGCCGCGATCTGGGCAATGAAGGCAGGCAAGGACGTATACGGCGAAAAGCCTGCCGGACACAATATCTACGAGTGTCAGAAACTGGTCACTACTGCCCGGGAGACACAGCGGATGTTCCAGGTTGGGTCGCAGCATCGGTCCAACCCCTTCAAGATGCGCGCCATGGCCGCTGTCCAGGGCGGGCTCATCGGCAAGGTTTATCAGGCCAAGGGCCTTTGCTACAAGCGCCGCGCCTCCATTGGGCACAAGCCGGATACAGCCACCCCGCCCGGCATCAACTGGGATATGTTCCTGGGGCCCGCCCCGCTGCGCCCCTTCAATGAACTGCGCTTCCGCTACAACTGGCACTGGTTTTGGGATACGGGCAATGGCGACATCGGGAATCAGGGAGTACACGAACTCGGCATCGCCCGCTGGGGCATGACGGAGCCGGAGTGGCCGAAATCGGTCTACGCGCACGGCGGTAAGTTCGCCTACACCGATGACCAGGAAACTCCCAACACCCTGACCGCCGCTTTTGATTTTGGCGGCCGGGAGTTGGTGTTTGAAACTCGCGGACTGCTCACCGGTTCCGAAGGCGGCATTCCGCCCGCCCGCCGGCAGGGAGCCGATGCGGGCGTCACCGATCCCAAGCGCGGACGGCCGCTCAATGTCATGATCGGCAATCTGTTCTTCGGGACGGAAGGCTGGGCGGCCATGAGTGACCAGGGCTTCCAGGCATTTAAGGGCGACAGCAACGAACTCATCATGGAAGAGCGTCCGGACCGCGCTCTCGGTGATCCCACCGGCCTCCATATGAAAAACTTCCTGGAGGCGGTGAAGACGCGCAAGTTCTCGTCGCTTCATGACGAGATTGCCATCGCCTCGCTCAGCGCTTCGATGTGCCATTTGGCCAATATCAGCTACCGCGTCGGCCGTAAGTTGACACTGCAAAACGGACCGAAGTTCGTCAACGATCCTGAAGCCAATAAGCTTCTCACACGCGACTACCGCAAGCCCTACGTCGTTTAGTCCGCCATGCGCATCCGGGCCTTCACGGCGTTGTGCCTCGTGGTTCCGGCGTTTTCCCAAGCGCCGGAACCGGACCCGCTGCTGGATTGGCTGGATGCGCGCGCTCAACGCTTACTGGATGTGCGCGAGCGGGAAGTCGCCGCCATCAAGACGGTGGAAGCCGCTGAACGAAGGAAGGCGGCCGTTCGGGTTCGTTTTTTAGAGAGCATCGGCGGTTTACCGGACTATCACGGGCCGCTCAATGCCCGCGAGACGGGTCGAATTGAGGCCGATGGCTACGTGATCGAAAAGCTGCTTTTCGATAGTCTGCCCGGATTTACCGTTACCGCTAATGTCTACCGGCCATCCGCCCCAGGCGGAGGCCGCCGTGCGGCCGTTCTGCTCCAGGCCGGGCACACGCAGGAAGGCAAGCCAGAACCGCAGTTTACGGCCGCGAACCTGGCGCTGCAAGGCTTTGTGGCGATGACCTTTGACCCGATTGGGCAAGGGGAGCGCGAGCAGACCTATCTTCCCTGGTTGGGCCGCCCCGTGGCCGGCGGTAGCGGCAATGAGCATCTCACGGCTGGCGCCCAGAGCCTCTGGATCGGCCAGTCCGTGGCGAGATACTTCATCTGGGATGCGATGCGAGCCATCGACTATTTGGTTACTCGCCCCGACGTAGACCCGCAGCGGATTGGTGCAGCCGGGTGTTCCGGCGGGGGCGCTCTCACGACCTGGGTGGCGGCGCTGGACTCGCGGATAAAAGCCGCGGCGCCCGCCTGCTATGTGAACTCCTACCGGCTGCTTTTCCGCGGGCCGCATCCAGACTCGGAAATGAGTCCGCCGGGCTTCCTCGCTCGCGGGTTGGATGTGGCCGATCTCATTGAGATGACAGCTCCCAAGCCGTGGCTGATTCTCGCCACGGAGGAGGACTTCTTTACTCCTCCGGGAGCCCGGCTCGTTTTCGACGAGGTTCGGAAATGGTATTCGCTCTTCCACGCGGAGGACCACGTGGCGCTGTTTGTGGGACCTGGCGGGCACGGTACGCCGCGGGAATCGCGCGAGCAACTCTATTCCTGGATGGACCGCTGGCTGCGGGATGGACCGGGCGGCGCCAAGGACCGGGCCCTACGAGAGTACACGGCCAAGGAACTGTTTGCGAGCCCGGACGGGCATGGCGTTGGGCGTAAGATCTTCGAGATAATCCGCGACGACTACCGCCGGTTGCGCCGCCCCGGTACGTTGACGGAACTCCGGGCGGAGTTGGTACGGCTGGGCCTGACGGATGGACCAGCGCCGGTTGTTCCTGGAGGCAAGATTTATCGGCCCGAGGGCCCAGGCCCATTTCCGGCGGTCATTCTGCTGGAAGACAAGCCTGCGTCCGTCCCACTTTACGTCAGCCGCAGCCGGGCCACCGCTCCGCTGGCGGAGGCCTTGGTGCGGCGCGGGTACCTGGTGCTGGAGTATGCCCCGCGCGCCTCGCCCGCCACCAACGACGGTCGTCCATTTATTGGGAATTGGCAGGAGAATGCGCGGGCCGATGTGGTGGGTTTGAATCTGCCCATTTTGCGCGCTCGCGATATACAAGGGGCTGTGAGCCAGTTGGCGGCACGTCCCGACGTCGATGCGGGTTCCATCCGCGGAATCGCAAGGGGCGTGAAGGGCATGTGGCTGCTGCTGGCAGCGGTTGCCGATCCGCGGCTGCAATCCATTTGGCTGGACCGTACGCCGGCAGACATCGGCTCGGTGTTGGACCGCCCCCTGGCGCAGTTTCAGTTCGATGCGCTGATTCCAGGCTTCCTGTTGCGATGGGAGTTGAAAGACCTGGAGAGCCTGGCCGGGGTCACGCGAATCTTCCGCACAGATTCCGCCGGCTGGATGGGGGAAGTGATCCAACCCAGCCGCTACGCAACCGAGGGAGATGAGGCCTGGTTGTCCCGTTTCCTGGCGTTAAATCCGCAAAAATAGCTTTCGCTGGTACATCCAATACAGCATGAGCCAGAAGGCCAGAAGCACGGCCGCTCCCTGCAAAAGCGGCTCCAGGCCCACTCCGAGGAACGCGAAGAAATGTTCCCCTAGATGAATGCGGAAGGAACTGGAAACGAACCCGTCAAAGAGGTGCGCGATCAGGTAGGCGGCAATGGAGTTCATGCCGATCACCAGCAGCGGGAATGCCCACTTTTTATAGCCTTTTTCTTCCATGACCCAGTGAAAGCCGATGAGAAAAAAGAAGCAGATACCGCCGCTGAATAGGGTCCAGGCAGGCGTCCAGATTCGCTTTACGATCGGGCAGATGCCGGTTGCGTGCAGCAGCAGACCGCTCGCTATGCAAGCAGCACCCGCAAGTAGAAAACGCTTCTTTTCCACGCCGTCGCGAAGCCACCGGCCCGCGATGAGGCCGAGGATCATTGTTCCCAGCGTCGGGATAAAGCTCAACGTCAGATAGCCGCCCCGGTTGGCAACGAAGGGTTGGGGCCGGGGAAAGAGATTCAGGAACCACACGTCAAAGAAGTGTCCGAAGTTGTTGTTCTTGGCCCACGGATAGGGCACGGGATAGGTAAACCAAACCAACCAATAGCCTGCCAATATCGTGCCCAACGCCCACCAAGCCCATTTCGGGGGACGCCAGCCCAACAGGAACAGGAAGGGATAGCCAAGTCCGATCTGGGTGAGCGTGTCCTCAAACGTGTAGTTGGTCTGTGTGCTGTGACTGGAGCGAAGGAAGACGCCCATCGCTGCCAGCAGGAACGCTCTCCACAGAGCGTGCGCGAACAGTTTGCCTTCGCTCTGCCCCTTAGCGATGCGGCTGGCCACCGAATAGGGAAGGGCCACGCCCACCAGAAACGAGAACGAGGGTTGGATCATGTCGTGGAGGGAGCAGCCTTCCCAAGCGACATGCGATTGATGGTAGGCCAGGAACTGCCAGAATCCGGAGTCCGGATACGCCTGCGCCACCTTAGAAAGATGAAGCACCTCCGCCATCATCAGCAGCATGACGAAGCCGCGATAGGCGTCGATGGACAGGTTCCGGTTCATTTCGCCAATTCTTTGAGCATGATTTCGACAGCCTGGGGAGAAATCATGTGGCGCGGAGCATCCTCATCGATCTCGAGGCGGAACTGGCCGGTGTTGCCCAGAGCCTCCCGTACCCGCGTCTCATAGGAACGCATGGCGGGTCCGTACGGCATGCCGGTATAAGCCTGGCTGTGTTGCGCCTCTCCAAAGCAGCAATCGTCGCGACGGTTTAAGATTTGAATCTGCTTGCGGCCTTGTCCGTATGCGCCCAGGAAGAAGAGGTCCTGGTATCCGGCTATTTTGTAAAATTCCTCGAGGTACTGCTCTTTGTCGCCAATCGAATCACCTGTCCGGAGATAGAGCGGGATGGCGCCGGCAACGGGGAAGCTGGCTTTGATGGATGGATCGACAGCGGCCAACAAGGTGGTGGTCCATCCGCCGCCGGACAGCCCGGCCATGTGGACTTCCTTGTACCGGGTGCGAAGTGCGTTGAGACTCACGATGACCGGTTCCAGGAAGAATTTCAACGCATTGCCGGACGAGATCTTAAGGTCGAACATGGCGGCGTGAGTCATGGTGCGGCAGTCGCCGTCCCGCATGTGCGGCATATGGGCTGTCAGCACGCCGAATCCGGCGCCAAGGAAACTGTCGACCGCGTGCGCGAGGCCGTAGCCTTTGGGGTCGTTGCCGTCGTCGAACGTGCAGCCATGGCCATGCTGGAGAATCACCAGACTTCCGGTTTTTGCCTGTTTCGGCTGGAAATGGAAGGTTGTGTTTTCCTGGCCCGCTTCCATCTTGATGGTCAGCTTTTCCACAGTGGACACGTTCTTCAATCCAGCGATCGGGGAGGATACTCCGGGCAGGGTATCGGCGGGTTTCGCCTTGGTGATGCCGCCGGCGCCCCAGATAAAGTCGACGATCTGCTTCCGTTTCGCGGCGGCGGATTCGGGAGTAACCTGCAGTTTGGAATCATCGACAAGCTGTGGAGGCGCAAGATTCAGCGCTTTTGCGACGATGGGCGCCAGCCCATCGGCCATCCATTGAAAGCCGAGATCATTTGGGTGCACGCCGTCGACCAGTCCGTCCAGGCGGCCAGGACCGAGAAGCGCATAGCCTTCCAATAGGGTCAACCGGCTGTCGCCGGCTGCGATGTGTTTACCCACCACTTCCCGTATATGCTGCCGGAACTGCTCGAAGCGGGGTACGTTGGTCGAACTGGCAATCGGCGTAATGGCAATGATTGGCGTTTTCGGGTGCTTGGTGCGGACGGCTTTTAGAAACGGTTCGTAGACTTGCCGCAGGGAGTCCATGTCCGGGTTGTTTTGCGAGAAGTCGAAAATAAAGGCAGAAGCGTCGATGTCGGCCACAAGATTGGCCATGACCGGCTCTCCCTTCCCATTGCCGGAAAACCCAAGGTTTATGAAGTCCAGGTTCAATTTGCGAGCGAGGATGGCTTCGTAGCTGAGTCCGCTGCGGCTGGCGCACCCCCCCTGGGTGATGGAGGTGCCGTAAAAGACCAATGGTTTCGAATTCACAAATCGCTTGGGCTTTTCAAGGACCGCGTCGTCGTCCAGGCCGAGGGAAACTACATTGACCGGCTTGTAAAGAGGCAAGTAGAGGGTGATTTCCCGTTGTTGGCGCGAAAAGTTCTCGAAGTAGACGTGTTCAACGATCTTGCCCTTGACCGCATCCTTGGGCGCAATGGCCGTGGAGCGGTAGATGCCGTCAATGTAGAGATCCACGCCGGTTTGCCCGAACGCATGCATGTTCGCCATGTTGGGGGCGGAGGGATAGTCCAACCGGATGGAGAGGCGGGAGGAGTTAGTACGGAATCGGATGCGTCCGCCGGAGGGGGACTCGCCGAGGGTCCAGACGACCTTAGGGATGTCGGCTTCCAACCGGTGCGGGAGCCGGATAAACTCGCCCTTATTCTCAGTGAACCACGGCAGTCCGTTGATGGTGAACCGAGGGTCCTGCGGGGCGATCCAGGCGATGGCGGCAGCGAGTAGAAGGGTGGGCGTCATGCGTCTTATTACGATAACCCGTCATCTTGCGGTTCCGGCGGAGTATTCTTTCCGACTTCTCGCGACTCGACCAATGTCTCGCATACAAGACAGTTTGCGTGTGTTGGCATAGAATGGCTGGCATGGCTGCCTCGGAACCGTTTGCAACGACTGTCCCGCCTACGAATGTCCGCTGGTGGGGGCAGGAGGACTGGGTTGTCGTCTGGGCCGGTTTCGCCTCGATTGCCGCGGTGCTGGCGGGCTACAAACCCGCGGCCTTTGCCTGGAAATGGGACAACGTGGGCCAACTGGCCGGCGCGGCAAACCGCGATGCAATATCGGGATGGTTTTTGCTGGCGTTGGCCGCGTTGGCGTTGGCCAGCGCGGGGATCGCACTGATGGGCGAGAAAGTGCGGGCTTTTGCGATCGCCTTTCCGGTGGTTTTTCTCCTGGCTCTTGGCGCCCAGTTGCTTGGCGGGAACGCCACAATCAACGCCTGGGGAATCGAGTCCGTTATTTTCGCGCTCTGTCTGGGGCTCCTGGTCAGCAACACGGTAGGAACGCCGAATTGGGTAATGCCGGCGGTTCGCACGGAGTTTTTTATCAAGACGGGGATCATCCTGATGGGCGCCACCATCATTTTCGGGGAGATTCTGAAGGCCGGGGCTTTTGGGATTCTGCAGTCTGTTTTGGTTGTCATTGTCGTTTGGTATTTCAGTTTTTGGTTGGCTAAGAGACTCCGGTTGGACGATGAATTTGCGGCGATGCTTTCGACGGCTGTTTCGATTTGCGGAGTTTCCGCCGCCATCGCCGCTTGCGGAGCCCTCGAAGGGGACCGGCGGAAGTTAAGCTATGTCACGTCGATTGTTCTGATTGTTGCCGTGCCGATGATCGTGCTGCAGCCCTGGCTGATCCGGCAGTTCGGCATCCCCGAGGTTGTTGCCGGCGCCTGGCTAGGCGGGACGCTGGATACGACGGGTTCTGTGGTTGCGGCGGCGGATCTCATTGGGGAGACAGCGACGAAGGTGGGTACGATCGTCAAGTTTTCGCAGAATGTCCTGATTGGCCTGGCGGCCTTTTTTCTCTCGGTGTGGTGGAGCGCGCGGTCGACAGAGGCGGACGGGAAGAAGGTAAGCGCTGGCGTAATTTGGAACCGTTTCCCGAAATTTGTGCTCGGTTTTGTCGCTGCCTCTGTTTTCTTCTCTTTTGCCTTGCCGGGCGCGACGGCAGCGGCGGCCAAACCGGTCCTGACCAATCTACGCAACGTTTGGTTTGCGCTGGCATTTGTCTCTATTGGCCTGGAAACACGATTCACGGATTTGCTCACGATGGAGGAGGGCCGGCCACTGTACTGCTTTCTAGGCGCACAGGCATTCAATGTGGTCTGGACATTGCTTTTGTCCTGGCTCGTCTTCGGAGGAGTGATTTTCGACGCGCCTCGCTTTTAAGTCTGTTTGCTCGATCGCTGTCCTGACGGCACTCTTGTGTTCCGCCCGACCGCCGGCGGCTGACAAGTTGTTGGAAGGCCGCGGCGTGATCCGCTACAACGATCCGCACCCGATTGTGAAAGACGCCCAGTTTCCAGTCTGGAACTGTGGAAAGACAAGGCCGTTTTATTGGGGTTCCCGCCGACTGTGGTATACCCGGAGGTTACTCTATGGCGCGACGCTACCTGGTGCTGGGAATGTTGTTCCTGGCCGTCTTCATCATGTATTTGGACCGGCTGGCGATTGGCGTGGCGGCTCCACGCATGCAGGCGGACCTAGGGTTAGGCCCGAAAGAATGGGGATGGGTGATTGGAGCCTTTACACTCGCCTATGCCGCTTTCGAAATGCCCTCCGGCGCCTTGGGCGACCGCCTGGGGCAGCGAAAGGTTTTGACGCGGATTGTATTGTGGTGGAGCGCGTTTACGGCGCTGACTGGTATGGTGACCGGGTTGGGCCCATTGCTTTTGGTTCGTTTTCTGTTCGGCGCGGGCGAGGCAGGCGCTTTTCCGAATTGCACGGGCGTGGTGTCCCGGTGGTTTGGGGCCGGCGAGCGGGCGCGAGCGAGCTCGGCATTTTGGATTGCGACGTCGGCGGGCGGCGTGCTGACGCCATTGGCCGTGGTTCCGATGCAAAAGGCGTACGGGTGGCGGATGGCCTTCTTCGTTTTCGCCGGTATTGGCGCCCTGTGGGCCTTTGCCTGGCAGGCCTGGTACCGTGAACCGGCCGGCGGCACATTGCACCGGAAAGCGCCCTGGGGGGCCATGCTGCGGGACGGAAATTTTCGTTGGGTGTTATTGATGTACCACTGCTATTGTTGGGGCGGCTATTTTTATCTGTCCTGGATCTACACGTACCTACAGATAGGACGCGGTTTAAGCGAAGAGCAGATGAAGTTTGCGTCTGCATTGCCGCCGCTGGTGGGCTTTGGCGGAATACTTGCGGGCGGCTTTTTGAGCGATGGCCTGGCGCGGCGGTTCGGGTTACGGACCGCGCGCTGCGCTGTCGGCGCCCCTTCGCTGATTTTAGCCGGCGCCGCGATGACAGCGGCCACAATGACGCGGGACAACTGGTGGGCGGTTGGGTGGCTGGCGGTTGGAATGGGGGTCATGAACATGATGCTGCCCGTGGCGTGGGCCGTGTGTGCGGATGTGGGCGGCGAGCATGCGGGGGCTGTATCGGGGGCCATGAACACGGCCGGGCAACTGGGTTCGTTTCTGTCCGCGATTGTTTTCGGCTATCTGGTGGATTGGCTGGGAAACTATGACCACGCTCTACTGCCGCTGGCCGGTATGTTGTTTGTGAGCGGGGCCGCGTTCGCCATGATTGACCCGCGCCGCCGGCTGACGGCGGCGCCTTAAAAGATCCGCCCTGCGGGTACGTGGCCATCCGCTTGGGATATTCGGTTTTCAAATAGCTCGCGCCGGGTTCGTTTTGGGGCGCAGGTTGCGGAGTGCGGTTTGTTTACGCGGCGCGCCGAGGGACGGGCGGGCGTTGGATGTGGTCGTCGTCCTCATTGGCGGCATGGGAAGCGGGGAGGATGATGATGCGGTGGTTGGGGAACTGGGAGCGATAGGCGGCGATGACGGCCGGGTCCGACTCGGTGGTGGTGACGGCGGGTTCGTTTTCGACCGGAGGCATGGGTACGGGTTCTTTGATATCGGGGATAGGCTGGGCGTGGAAGTGCTTATGGACGTAGACGAGTTGGCGTTCGAGCGCGGCAATCTGGCGCTGGAGGCGGGCGGTTTCGCGGGTGAGACGGGTGACGACGGGGCTGGCTCCGTAGAGAGCGGTGAGGGCGCGGACGTTGGCTTCCAGTAGTGTGGGAGCGGGGGAGGCGTCGGCCTGTTCGAAGACGCGGTCCCAGCACATGATGATGTAGGTATTGAGGCGTTGGAGG
>DASTML010000180.1:0-58731 GCA_035714175.1 Bryobacteraceae bacterium
GCCGAACCTTTCAAAATTGTATCGGCCCGCTCGGCGTTCTCAGTCAAAATGAACAACCGCGTATTCTGCAGACCGCCGATCAACATATCCCGGAACTGCACCGCGGTCTCCCCGCCGGCGAGCCTTTCTACATACAAACGCCGGATCTTAAGGAGTTCCAGAAGCTGCGGATGATCTTCCACCACCGGCGCCGCCGATAGGTTGACGATCTCCTTCTCTTTTTGCGCAAACAGGACAACCGGCACAATCAGCCAGAAAACCGCCCTCATCCCTTGCCCGCCTTCCTGGCCTCTTCGTCCTGATAGGCGACCTTGCGGCCGGTCCGCGCCTCTAGGCTTACCAGCACGCTCCGGACATCGGCCTTCTCCACACGGAAAATCAATGCCTGCGCCCGGCCCTCGCCGTCGCTATACCCAATGGTCAAAAAATGTTTGCGTGATTTCGCCAGCAAAAACAACGGCGAAACCAGCACCGCGCTGATGTAGCGCCGGTCTACTTTTTGCCCGTACTCCAATGTGTGAATCCGCTCATACGGGATCTCTACCGTCTTCTCTTTCGTCTCAAAACGAAAGGCATTCGTATCGCTGGTAAGAATCCGGCCGTCGGCTTTGTCCTGAAACGCAGGAGACGTCCCTCCGATATATTCCGCGCGGCCGCCCACGCTGCCCGCCCACAAAACGGCCGCCGCTAGCCCGATTGCGATCTTCATGCACTGAAATAGTGCCCGCCGGTCGAAAAATTTCTCACGGCCAAAGGAAAACAAATGCCCTCTCGCTGCGTACTAGTTGGTAGGAGGCTCCCCGATGGAATCAAAAAAGTGGCGGAAATCTACAAACTGGCGGGTGATGGCCGCCTCCGCTCTGTTAACGGCAACGATCGGCGTACTGGGCCAGGGGGTGTCAGCCGCTTGCGCGGTGGAGGGAATGGCCGAACGGGTGGGAGGCTTTCACCCGGAACGTTCCGCCGCCGTTTCCCAGGCCGTGGGCCTGCTACAGCGTGGGGATTACAGCCTGGCGCTCCTCCGCCTCGCCGCCGATCAGCCCTCCGCTTCGGTACCCTCGCAGGCCCGAGCCTTCAGTGCGTACGTGGTGCTGGTGGCCGGCAAAACGTTGGGGGCTTTTCCCTCGCGCGCCTAGCAATCGGCAGACGGAGCGATACGCTTCCCGTCTCGTAATTCCCCCTTTATCCCGGCTTCGCTAAGCTAGCCATGATGACCCGAGGCAAGGTGCTCTTATTGGCGGGGGTAACCGCCGCCGTCGTAGTCGCGGTAAAAAAGCCGGATCTGGACGCAATACTCCCCAGCAATACAGTCGCGGGCAAACAGGCCAACGACGCGTATCTCGTCGCCTCCGCTCAACTGGTTCGCCCCTGGCGAATGAAGAGCGAAATCAAGGGTCGCCCGGTCGATTTCGCCATCGACTCCACCGGCACTCTCGCCGCCATCCTCAACGGCAACAGCATCTCGACCATGGATCTGGCCAGCGGCAAGGAAATCAGCCGTGTCTCCACCAAGACCAACTCGTACCTCGGCATCCGCTTCCGGCCTCACGCGCGAGAGATTTGGGCCAGCGAGGCCACGCGGACCGGACCGGATGCGCTCCTTGTCATCCCCTACGATGCCGCTGGTATCCTGGGCAAGCCAGACCGCCTGGAATTGCCAGGCCACCCGATTCCTGCCGGCCTGGCCTTTACCTCCGACGGCAAAAAGCTCTATGCCGCGCTCCACCACACGAACGAAATCGCCGTAGTGGAGCCGGCCGCAAGAAAGATCACGGCTCGCTGGGGCACCGAATTGGCGCCGTTTTCGCTTGCCCTAAGTGCCGATGGCGGCGCCCTATATGTCTCGAATCGCGGAGGGGCGCCGAAGGCTGCGGCGAAGCAGGCTTTAAGCGGCGCAGTCCCGCTGCCTGTCGATGAACAGGGTTCCGTGCTCGCAGGGACGGTACAGGCTTTTGACACGGCCACCGGCGCAGCACGCTCGATGCCGGCCGGCCTGGCTCCGGCTGGCATTGCGCTCAGCCCGGACGGAGCGACGCTTGTTGTCGCCAATGCCCATTCCGATACGCTATCCATCATCGACACGCAATCCGGCTCCGGGAAAATTCTGCCCGTGGACGCCGCCAGCAAGTTGCCCGGCCTGTTGCCGAACTCGGTCGCATTCCGCGCCGACGGCAAGCGTCTCTATGTAGCCTGCGGCGGCGACAATTCCGTAGCAGTCTTCCGGCCGGCAAAGCGCGGTTGGGAACTCTCCGGCAAGATCCCAACCGGTTGGTTCCCCACGGCCGTGCAGATCGATGCTGCCGGCACGATTCACATCGCCAGCGTGAAGGGCGTAGGCGATGACGAATCCGAACCCGGCAAGCACAACAGCCGCGTTTTCGAAGGTACGTTCTCCTCCGTCCCGGATCCCACGGACGCTCAACTCCACGCCGGAGCCAGAGAAGCCCAGATCGCCGCGAGGCCCCGCTTCACCCCCAACGGCGGCGTCAGGGACTTGGCCAAACTGGGCATTCAGCACGTCTTCTTTCTCATCAAGGAAAACCGCACGTACGATCAGGTCTTTTCCGACATTCCCCGCGGCAACCGAGACGAAAAACTGCTCATGTACGGTCGCGAGGTCACGCCGAACCATCACGCCCTGGCTGAAAAATACGTCCTGCTCGACAACTTTTACTCCAGTGGAGCCATCAGCTTCGAAGGCCATCAATGGCTGATGATGGGCTTTGTTTCCGATCATACGGAACGGGCTTTGCAGGCCGCCCCCCGCGGCTACGCCTGGAACATGGGCGATGCCCTCACCGTCTCGCCCGCCGGTTTCTTCTGGCAGGACCAGCGGCGTCCGCTCTCCGTCCGCCTCCTCGGCCCCGTATCCGAACCGGCCCGCCCCGGAGCGAACGGACTCATGCGCGACATCAATGAGACTGAAATGCTCAAGTGGGGCGAATATTGGGAGCACTACAAAAAGGGAACTTGGCGAGATGTGATCGGCTCCCGCTGCGTCGTCCCCGCGCTCCGGCCCATTTTTGACGAACGCTTCCCCCCCTCCTCCATGAAGGTGCCCGACCAAATTCGCGCGGCGGCCTTCGCGGAACGCCTCGACGCCTGGGAGAAGAACGGAACCACACCGAATCTCACCATCGTCACCATGACGAGCGATCATACCGAGGGCCGGAATCCCAACGCGCCCCGCCCTCGCTCCATGGTGGCCGACAACGACCTCGCGCTCGGCAAAATCGTCGAAAAAATCAGCAAATCCAGCCTCTGGGGCAAGAGCCTCATCCTGGTCGTGGAAGACGATGCGCAGGACGGCGTCGACCACGTCAGCGGTCGACGGACCATCGCCCTGGCCATCGGCCCGCACATCAAGCGCAACGCGCTCGATTCCAACTACTACACGCACCTCAACCTAGTACGCACCATGCAGGACATCTTTGGTCTGCAGCCGCGCACGCGTTTCCTTGCCAACTCTCGTGCGATGAACAGCGTCTTTTCCGCAGAGGCCGATGCCACCCCCTATACGGCTATCGTCCCGTCGGTCCGCCTGGATGACATGAACCCGCCGCTGAACGCCGTGGCGCCGAAGGAACGTTGGGCTACCGTCGAATCGGCCAAGATGAACTGGGATGATATCGACGACGTTCCTTCGGATATTCTGAACCGGATACTGTGGGCGGATGCCAAGGGGTTTGACGTGCCCTATCCCGCGCGCAAGCCGTAACAGCTACGGACGCGCACCCTCGGGCAGGATAAGTTCATTGGCTTTCTCGGGCGCCTGCTCCACCGGTGTTCCGGCGAACCAGGCTTGCGGCGCCTGCTTGCCTTCCGGGTAGAGCGCCTCAATTGGCTTCCACACGCGGTCCACTTTGTCCGTAAACAGGTCACCGATCAAGAGGTCCGTCACCGTCCCGCGCAGGTCCGGGTTCGTTCGCATCAGTTGGCCAAAACTAAAGCCGTCGTAGAACTCGCAGACTAGCCGGCGCATGCGGTCCACGCCCTGGTTGAAGCCTGGGCCCCACTTGCCCAACTGCGCAGCCGACGTGTCGCCCTTCTGCAACCCTTCCACAATCGCGTCTGCCGCCATTTCACCGGAGCGCAGTGCCAGCAGTACGCCGGAAGAATACAGCGGGTCCAGAAACGCGAATGCATCGCCAATCAGCACCCACCCGTCTCCGGCGACCTGCGTCGACCGATAGGAGTAGTCGCGTGTGGCAAAGTACCCGGTCACACGTGTCGCATTGGCCAATCGCTCTTGAATAGCGGGACACCGCGCCACCTCTTCCTGGTACGTCTGCTCATGATTGGATCGGCCCTTGAACAGGTAATCAAACGGAGCCACTATCCCCAGGCTGACGCGATTATCGTGCAACGGGATATACCAGAACCAACCGGAACGGTCCGGCGTCTGAATTACCATCGTTGCGCCTTCATTGCGGCCAGTGTCCCGGTAGGCGTTCTGCCAATAGGTCCAGATGGCGCCTTTATTCAATGTGGGATCCCACACCCTCAGCTTGCGCTTCTGCTGAATCAACCCGCTCTGTCCGCTCGCGTCCACCACAACCTTTGCCTGAATCTCCCGCGTCTCCCCATCGGAAGTGCGAATCCGGATTCCCACAGCGCGATCCCCCTCGTGGAGCACCTCGGTCACCTGGACACCCTCATGCACGTCCACACCATGGCGGCGCGCGTTGTTGAGCATCATGTGGTCAAACTCGCTGCGCACCACTTGCCACGTCTGGGAGCATTCGTGCGGCTTGTTGTCCCAGAAATAAAACGGAGCCGAAAGCCGCCCCGTGGCGCTGATGAACTGCACGCTGTGTTTCTTGACAAAGTGGCTCTGCCGCAATTGGTCCAGCATGCCCAGCCGCTCCAACACCCAATACGTTTCCGGGATCAGCGACTCGCCGATATGGAAGCGCGGAAAGTGCTCCCGTTCAAACAACTGGACCGAGAGGCCCTGCTGCGCCAGGAGCGTGGAAACCGTGGAACCGGCGGGACCACCGCCAATGACAACAACGTCAGGATGCGAAGCCATACCCGACACTATATACGGCGGCGCCTAGTTGCCGGTGGGAGAAACTTTTAACTCGTTAACGACTTTGGTGACGCCCTTCACCTTCATGGCAACTTTATCGGCCTTCGACTTCGCCTTTTCCGTGCGGACAATGCCTTTAATGGTGACGACGCCGTTCTCCACAGTCACTTCCAGCGCTCCGCCCTTCACTTCGGGATCGCCCGCCAGGCGGCGGCGCACGGAGTCATTGATCTCGTCGTCCTTCTTGCTTTCGGCGAATACAGGAGTGAGAAGCAGCAGGAAAATAGCAAATTTCTTAAGCATCGCGGTCATTGACCATCCTCCGCCAGTCTAACTCATTCAGGAACTCCGGCTGGTTCCGCCAATCCGGTTTTACCTTCACAAACAGTTCCAGGAAGATCTTCCGGTCGAAAAATTTCTCCATTTCGGTGCGTGCCGCCGTGCCGATTTTCTTGATCATCGCCCCGCCGGCCCCAACGATAATGCTCTTCTGTCCGGTGCGCTCCACATAAATCGTGGCCGAGATGCGAATCAGGTTGGGTTTGTCTTCCCATTCGTCTACCAGCACGGCCACCGAATGGGGCACCTCCTGGTTGAAATGGGTCAGAATTTTTTCCCGGATCATTTCTGACGCCAGGAACCGGGAAGGAACATCGGTCAAATGGTCCTCCGGATACAGGGCATCGGCTTCGGGAAGATGCTTGATGATCTCTTTTTTTAACTCTTCCACGCCGTCGCCGGTCCGCGCCGAAATGGGAATGTAGGCCGCAAAGTCGTGCAAGCCTTTGAAGTGTTCAATCAGCGTAAAGAGCTTGGTCTTGTCCGTCAAATGATCCACTTTATTCAAGACGAGAATCACGGGTAGTCCTGGCTTTTTCACCAGATCCACCGCCTGCGCATCCTCTTCGCTAGTCTTTCGCTTGGCGTCCACCACGAAGACCACCACGTCAATCGCGTCCAACGACGCACGCACCGCCTGCATCATGCGGCGATTGATCACCGTGTCGGACTTATGGAGGCCAGGCGTATCCACAAAGACGATCTGCGAATGTTCACTCGTCCATACGCCGTTTAGCGCCGTGCGCGTCGTCTGCGCCTTCGCCGTCACAATGGCAATCTTCTCGCCGACGATCGCATTCAGCAGCGTCGACTTCCCGGCGTTGGGCAGCCCCACAATGGTGGCCGCGCCGGCGTGAAATTTGGTTTTTTTGGATTTAGGCATCCTTTTGTTCTTCCTCTGCGGGATGCTCCTTAAAGGGCTCCGGTTCCGGTGCGCGCAGAATCCGTACGCGGTCAACGCGCCGGTCATTTGCGCTCACAATTTCAATACGTATCCCGTCCCGTTCCACAGCTTCTCCTACCCGTGGTACGCGGCCAAGCCACTCGGCGGCCAACCCTCCGACGGTCGTGGAATCGACGTGGGTCGAAGAACGGAAGGCAACCAACTCGTGCAGGTGATCCAGGTCAAAACTGCCGGACACTAGCCATGCGCCCTCACCGTCCGGCGCCACATCGGCCACCGGTTCATGTTCGTCCCGGATCTCGCCGAAGATCTCTTCCACCAAGTCTTCCATAGTGGCCAGACCGGCCGTGTTGCCGTATTCATCCACGACAATCGCCAGGTGCGCCCCATCCCGCTGCATCTCCCGAAGCAGGGCCGTCACCTTCTTCTGCTCCGGCACCACGCGGATCGGCCGCATCAACTCCCAGGTCTTCCGCCCACGTTCATTCGCGTTCCGCTCAAACATATCGCGTACATGAATGAATCCCACCATATTGTCGATCGACTCGTCATAAACCGGGATCCGCGAATACTGCTCGTTAATAACCAGTTGACGCAACTCTTCCAATGAACGGCTCTTTTCAATCGCCACAATCCGCGGCCGGGGCGTCATAACCGCATGGACCGTCTTATCCCCAAACTCCACCACGGACTGGATGAGCTTCCGGTCTTCTTCCTGAATCAGGCCCTCTTCCTTGCCCGCGGTGATCAACGCTTCCACCGATTCGGAACTGCTCGTCGCGCCGTTTTCTTCCTCGCCTGACTCTCGCAACTCCGTCAACGACTGGAAAAATTTCAACACAGCCACCAGCGGAGCCATGATTAGAATCATGAAATGCAGCGCCGGCAGAAACGCAAACAACCACTTGCCGTTGGTCTGCCGGTAGAGCAACTGCGGCAGAATGTGCGCAAATACCGTGCACAGCACCCACGCAAGAACCGCCGCTTCCGCTATAGCTGTCCAGAACCGCTCCCGCCCAGCGCCCAGCAGAGCCAGTGCGAATATGCCCATCAAAGCAATAAGCGCATGTTTGATCAGCGAAAATGTGAGCGCGCCCCGTTCAATTTTAAGGCCCAGCCGTCTTTCCAGACTGCCTTTAAAATACTCGAGCGCCGGATACTCGCGGGAACGGAGCCGCAGCGCCTCGACATACAAAAGCTGGGCAACAGCACTGAGCGTGAGTAGCCCCGAAAATACGGCCAACGTCAGAAAAAAGGCGATATTCATCGGCGTGCGCGTTCAATAAGGCCGGCAGGCAACCCGAGCTTCGTCCGCCAGCGGGTTTCCAGGCGGCGCATCGCGCCCTTATCGGTCTCATGGTCGTGACCCAGCAGGTGCAACACGCCGTGGAGCATCAATATTTCGATCTCAATCTCGATCGGATGGCCAAATTCCTCCGACTGCGCCTTGGCGCGCGGTGCGGAGATTGCGAGATCCCCCAACGACTCTTCGCCCTCTTCGCTCGGAAAGGAGAGCACGTCTGTGGGATAGTCATGTCCGAGGAACGTCGCGTTCAGCCGCCGTAGTTCCGCGTCCGAAGTCAGAAGGCAGGTGAAAGACCGGCCGGCCGTGAGGTGCGTGGAGAGAGTGTCCTGAAAGTGGCGAAGGCGCTTACGATCCAGCCCTTTGGGCGCGCTGCGAAATAGAAAGGTACTGCCATCCGGCGACATAAGTTGAGTATCGATGATTACGCGTTGGGTGCGGAGGGGGGGGCTGCTGGATCGGCGTCCGCCATTGCCTCGTTGAGCCGCAGGCTCAACTGGCGGGCGTTGGCCGCGTTTTCCCCGTGTTTTTCATAAGCCCGAATGATTCGTTGCACGAGGCTGTGGCGGACGACGTCTTGCTCGTCGAAGTGGACAAAGCTGATGCCGTCAATTCCTTTCAGAATTTCCACGGCTTCAATCAGGCCCGAACGGCGGCCCGAAGGCAGGTCAATCTGTGTAGCGTCGCCCGTCACCACGGTCTTAGAATGGAAACCCTGCCGGGTCAGCACCATCTTCATCTGCTCGGGCGTAGAATTTTGCGCCTCGTCCAGAATGATGAAACTGTCGTTGAGGGTGCGGCCCCGCATGAATGCTAGCGGAGCCACTTCGATGATGTTCTTCTCAATGAACTTCTCGACCTTCTCGGCCTCCAGCATGTCGAAAAGAGCATCATAGAGAGGACGCAAATACGGGTCGATTTTCTCTTGCAACGTCCCCGGCAGAAACCCCAGCTTCTCGCCGGCCTCCACCGCCGGACGAGTCAAGATAATACGGGAAACCCGTTTGGAGAGTAACGCCGAAACGGCCATTGCCACCGCGAGGTACGTTTTACCCGTTCCTGCCGGTCCCACCCCGAAAACAAGATCGTTCCGTTCGATGGCTTCCAGATAACGCCGCTGGTTGATCGTCTTCGGCGTCAACACTTTCTTACCGAAACTACGCTGGCGGCCGCTAGCCACCAGGGCGCGCAGACTGACGCCTGGATCTCCAGTTACTATCCGGAGATAGTTCATCATGTCGCCGCTGGTAAAGGCATGCCCCTCGCGGACCAGATCGGTAAAGTCGCTGACAATACTCGCCGCGCGCTCTACCTGTGCATCCGGGCCATCTATCTCTAGAACGCCGTTCGCCAGCCGCGTCGAGACGGCTAGGCCGGACTCCAGCAGGCGAATATTCTCGTCGCGGGTTCCGTAAAGGGCTTCCACGCCCTGGGGAATAGGCACACTTAGTCGCATGCGGAAGTGCAAACGGACGCGGCGGGACGGAACAACATCTTCCCCGATTATAGCAGCGTGGCAATGCCCCGGCGGCCCTGATAGCGCAACAACCGCGTTCGCAGCTCCCGGCGCGCCCGCAGCAGACGCGATTTCGCGGCGGGTTCGGAGATATCCAACTGCGCCGCAATGCCGGCCAGCGACATTTGTTGCGCTTGGCGAAGCAGGAACGGCTCCCGCAGCAACTGCGGAATGGCTCGCATCTCGCGCCACACGGCGGACTCCATTTCGCGGCGGCCTGACATCTGTTCAGGCGTTTCCGCTGGGTCGGAGAGTTCCAGCCGCGGAGCCGCCGCGTCCGTGTCTGGCTCGTCCAGATACACCAGCCGCGACCGGCGAATGCTGCGGAGACGCATCAGGCACTGGTTCACCACAATCCGTCCCAGCCAAGTCGAAAACCGGCTGTTGCCTTCGAACCGGCCCAGGTGCAGAAATACCTTCGTGAACGAATTCTGCACCTCGTCTTCGGCATCCGCGGTGTTGCGCAAAATCGACTGTGCCAGCTTCAGGCTGGAGGAATAGTGCCGGTCCACAAGGCAGGTGAACGCGGCGGAATCGCCTCCCTGGGCGGAGGCAACGAGTTCGGCATCGGCATCCTGTGTGGTAACCATAGCCCCAAGCTATCAGGGGTTTCCGCTCATTCCCACACGGCTTCCGCCCCATGTTCAACGACAGTAAACTCTCTGTACAAATGTTCAGTAATACTAAAATGACTTTATGCCTGATATCGAAACCGGGCCGGAAACGGTGGGCCGCGTTCTTTCCGCTTACGATTTGGGCTCTAAGCTGCGGCGGCTCCGCCTGCGCAAGAAGATCGCCCTCGCCGAGCTCGGCCGGCATACCGGACTCTCGGCCAGCATGTTGTCGCAACTGGAAACCGGCAAACTCGTGCCGACTCTTCCCACCCTCGCCCGCATCGCCATGGTCTTCGACGTAGGACTGGATTACTTCTTCGGCACACGCCGTAAGGCAGGTCTGTTTGAGTTGGTGCGGAAGGGCGAGCGAATGCAATTCCCGAGCGAACTGGGCATCCGCCGTCCAGCCTTCCTCTTTGAAGTGCTGGCCTACAAGGCCACGAATAAACAAATGGAAGCCTATCTGGCCGAATTTCCCCGCCGGGAGAAGCGGGAGGCTGCTACCCATACGCACGCCGGCGCGGAACTGCTCTTCGTTATGGAAGGCCGCCTGGAAGTCGCCTACCAGGACGACATCTACATCCTCGAAGCGGGCGATGCCGCCTATTTCGACGCCGCCGAGCCCCACTCCTATCGCGGACTCTCGCGCGCCGCGGCCAAGGCGCTGGTAGTCGCCGCCCCCTCGGCTCGGTAATCGCCGGACGCGGGCTATGCTGAAGCTGTGAAGGCGATTCTGGCGGTACTGTGCCTGCTTCCCGGGATTTTGGCGGCCGAAAAATGGACGGCCTATCGAAACGCGCCTTTTACCGTTTTCGCCAACAGCAACGAACGCGCCGCTCAGGAAACGCTTGTCACGCTGGTGCAACTTCGCCACACGCTCTCCGAAAAGTTCGGAAAAGATCTCGTGCCCGTCTGGCCCGTGTCCGTGGTGCAGCGAAAGAACAACGCGGAACTGGGCGAACTCCGCCTCACCGGTGACCAATATCTGTTGACTCTCCCGCCCGGCCCCATCCCTCCGGCCGCCATGGAAACGTTGGCCCTGCTTTTCCTGCGCGAAAACACCCCCACCATGGACCCCGCCATCGAGCAAGGCGTCGCGCTTGTTTTCAGCACGCTGGATGTCGACGGCCCGCGCGTCACCCTCGGCGCGCCTCCGAAAGACAAAGATCTCTCCTGGGCCCGCATGCACCTGCTGCTCACGGACCCTCGTTTCAGCGGAACAGCCCGCGTTCTGCTTTCCAATTTCGCGAAAGGCGTCGATGGTGATGCTGCTTGGCGCAACACCATCGGCATGTTGCAGCGTGATTTTGACAAAGAGGCGGCAGCGCACCTGGCCAAAGGCGGCTCCGGGACGATCGCCCTCTCCGGCAAACCGGTTGACCCCCGCCGCATGCGCGGCGAAGAATTAGAGCCCGAAGAAGTCACGGTTCTGATGGCTGATATCGCGGGAACATCTGCGCCGCGCGGGGCGCGTGCACTGGCGGAGCAGAATACGGTGGAGTCTCTGGAGAAGGCGTGGCGGCTGAACCCGCGTTGGAGCAAGCCGCATGAGATGTTAGCCCTTCTGGAGCCGCGCCAATCCGACAAAGCGCAGCGCTACCGCAAAGCGGCCGAATTGGCCCCCCGTGAGGTTCGTCTTTGGCAAGCCGCGGCCGAGGCGTTTGAACGTGCGGATCTGATGATTGAGGCTGGCAAGATGTGGTTCGGCGCCGAACGGGCCGCCGCCACCCCCGCCGAACGGGCCAAACTCAGGGAGATCCGCCTTGCCGCGGACCGCCGCCGCGTGGAGGCCGAAGAGGCCATCCGCCGCCAGGCGCAAGAAGACGAGGCACGCGAACTGCAACGATTGAAGGACGAAGCCGTCGCCCGTATCCGCGCCGCCGAAGCAAAGGCCAATGCGGGCAGTTCGAAGACCACCGGCCCCGTCGTTGACTGGTGGGACGGCCCCAAGCCGGATGGCAAACTGGAAGGAAAACTGCTCCGCGTCGACTGCCTGCCCGGCAATAAACTCCGGCTGGCGATCGGAGCAGATCTGAAAACCGCCACGCTTTTGAACGTGCAGGATGCCGGACGTATCTTGATCTCCGGCAACGGCACGGTGGACCTCGGCTGCGGCCCGCAGAAGTCCCCGCGCACCGTACAGGTCGAATATGTGAAAGCCAGCAAGGAGATTGCGACCGTGACATTCGCAGGAGAACGATGAAGATTCCCGGACGCTGGATCGCTGTTGGGATCTTTGTACTCTCCTCCACGCTCAACTATCTCGACCGGCAACTCCTCGCCGCCCTAGCCCCGGTCATCCGGACCGAGTTCATGTGGAGCAACGAGGATTATGGCCGCGTCGTGTCTTATTTCTCGCTGGTGTACGCCATCTCTGCGCCGCTCATGGGCCTTGTCATTGATCGCATCGGGTTAAACGCCGGCGTCACGCTGGCTGTCGGAGCTTGGTCCGCCGCGACGGCCTGGACTGGCTGGGCCCATGGCCTGTGGGGTCTCATCGCATCGCGCTTCCTGCTGGGCGCCGCGCAAGGCGGCGGTGTCCCCGCGGTGGGTAAGGCCATGTCGTCGTACCTCGAACCCCGCGAACGCGCCCTCGGCCAAGGATTGAGCCAGGCGGCGCTGTCCATCGGCATGATCGCCGCGCCGCTTCTGGCCGGCTTCCTGGAACCTCGCTTCGGCTGGCGCGCCGCATTCCTGCTCGCCGGCGCCCTGGGCTTCCTGTGGGTCCCCCTGTGGCTCGCCATGGCTCGCAGAACTCCGCTCCAGACGCAGGACCCCACACAGAAAAAATATGCTGTCTCAGACCTCTTCCGCTCCAGAGCCTACTGGGGCCTGGTCGGCGCCGCCATGCTCGTCATGTCCGTTTACAGCCTGTGGTCTAACTGGACCACGCCCTATCTCGTCCGGGCCTGGGGCCTGGAGGCGGCCGTCGTCAACCGCACTCTTGCCTGGATCCCCCCTCTCATCGGAACGCTCGGCGGCCTCTTCGGCGGAGCCGTGTCCATGAAACTCTCCGGCGGCGTAGCCGATTCCCGTCGCCGGGCAATTCTCTACGGCGGCATCGTCGTCACGGCCGCCACCGCGCTGGTCCCCTTCTCCGGCAGCCCCCTGCTGGCCGCCCTCTGCATCGGCATCAGCTACTCCTGCGCCGCCATGATGAGCGTCAATCTCTACGCACTCCCGCTGGACCTCTTCGGCAACGAACGCGCCGCCTTCGCCTCCGCCTCTCTCACCGGAGCCTACGGCCTCATGCAAACCATCGTCTCGCCGGCCATCGGCCACGTCGTGGACCGCCACGGCTTCACTCCCGTCTGCCTCGCGGGGGCGCTTCTGCCCATGGCTGGCGTCGCGCTCCTGCGGCTCACCAGGGAGCGTTGATGCGGCGGTGGATCTGGCGTTTGCTCGGCAAGGAGGGCGAAGCAATCGTCCTCCATTTCGCTTCCGGCCCGGAACCCCGTGTCCGTGCCATGTTCGCCGAAATCCACGCTCTCCTTCCGGAACGCGAACATCTTGTCGTCTGTCTCGGCCAACCCCTGGATGGCCTTCCCTGCCTGGCCGTCACTGATGCGGCAGACCTACGCCGCCAACTCGGCTCCCGCCGCGTTGGTCTGGCGCCCTTTCTGCTGGGCGATCATCCGTTAGTCCACATGGCCTTCCGGCTAGCCCCGCGCCGCCTGCTCGCCTTCAACGCCCGCGGCGAACGGCATCAACTCAGCCTTCGCGCCCCCATCGCCTCCTGGCTCTTCTGGCGCGGTGTGGAACTGGACCGCATCTGGATGCGCCCCTCCTGGTGGCCCTGGGCTCGCGAACGCAGCCGACAAAGTCACCAGAGCCTCACCCTCTCTGGTCGCGCTCTCTCCGGCCGTCCCCGCGTCGCCATTGTCTCCCCGTATTACCCATGGCCGCTGGGGCACGGCGGAGCGGTCCGCATCTACTCCATGCTCCGCGAAGCCGCCAGGGAATTTGACCTCTTCCTCTACTGCTTTGCCGAACCCGGCGCGGAAAAGAATCCCGGTCCTGTTCTCGATTTCGTCCATCAGGCGGTCCTTTACGAAATGCCCTACTACCGCGAGCCGCGCTGGTCTTCGTTGCTGCCGCCCGAGGTACGAGAATTCCGCTCCGACGCGCTCCGGGAGCGACTGCAAGTGGACCGTGCCGTCCACGGTTTCGCGCTCATCCAGGCCGAATACACACAACTGGCCCCCTACACCAGCGACGTGCTGGTCGAACACGACGTCACCTTCGACCTCTACCGCCAGATATGGCACAAACAAAAATCGTTCGCCGCCTGGTGGAACTACTGGCGCTGGCTTCGTTTTGAGCGCGCCGCCGTCCGCCGCATGCGCCGCGTCGTCGTTATGGCCGCGAAGGATAGCCAACAGCTCGACATTCCCCACGCTCGCGTCCTGCCCAACGGCGTCGATCTGGCCCGTTTCAGTCCCACGCCGGAGCCTCCCGGCTTCCGGCTCCTCTTCGTCGGCTCTTTTCGTCACTTCCCCAACGTCACCGCCTTCCGCTTCTTCTACGAGGAGGTCTGGCCGGAGGTCCGCCGCCGCGTCCCGCACGCTGTGCTTGAAATTGTTGCCGGCCCGGACCACCTCCGCTACTGGCCCGAAACGCCGCCCAGCGGCGATGGCGTCGAAATCCACGGCTTCGTCGCTGATGTAGTGCCGCTTTACGAGCGGGCCAACGTCGTCCTGTCGCCCACCCTCGTCAGCGCGGGCACCAACCTCAAGGTTCTCGAGGCAATGGCCATGGAGCGCGCCGTCGTCTCTACCACCAGCGGCTGCGCTGGCCTGCGGCTGCAACACGGCGAATCCGTCTGGATCGGCGACGGCCCCCAAGCTTTCGCACAAGGCGTCGTCACCCTGGCCGGTGACCCCAGCCGCCGCCGCGGCATTGCGGTCGCCGCCCGCCATATCGCCGCGCAGCACTTCGATTGGAGCGCCATCGGCAAGGAGCAGGCCGCCCTCTGGAGGGAGTTGTGATCCGCCCCGGAACTACGGACGATCTCGCCGCCGTCGCCGCCATCCAAAGCCAATCCGCCGAAGCCGCCGGGTGGAACGTAACGGAGTATCTGGCCTACGAGTTCCGGGTCGCCGCGCCGCGGGGCGAGGTCGCCGGTTTCGCCGTGTGGCGCGCCGTTGCCCCGGACGAATACGAGCTCTTAAATCTCGCGGTGGCCCCGGATTCCCGCCGCCGAGGCATCGGTGCGGCGCTCGTTGCCGCACTCCCCGCCGGACGCATCTTCCTCGAAGTCCGCGAATCCAACGCCGCCGCCCGCGCGCTCTATGAAAGTCAGGGATTTCGCCTACTCGGACGCCGGAAACGCTACTATCACAACCCGGAAGAAGACGGGATTGTCATGGAACTGCAAAAGTGATAGGTTCGGGGTGTCCGCTAATGGACCGATCACACGGGCTACTGACTGGGCCTGAGTAGGCGCCGGATTAGCAGCCTGCCTAAGGAGACAATTCCCGATGGAGCTCAATACGCAAGAAGAATGGAAGGCGCACCTGATGGCGTCTAGCGAAGAGTTTCGTGAACTGGCAAACCGGCATGGTGAGTATGACCGTAGGCTGGAACAACTTGAAGCGATGACCCGCCTGAGCGACGACGAGCAGATGGAAGAAGTCCGGCTTAAGAAGTGGAAGCTGCACTTGAAAGATCAGATGAATGATCTCTTGCATCGGCAGTCCGGCGCTTTGGTTTCCTAGCGCGCGGGTGCGCCGCCCCTGAATAAAAAAAGCCCGGCCCAGCGTCCTCCGCTGGGCCGGGCTTTTCGTTTACTGAATCGCGATTGTCACGCCCGCCCGGCTCGGAGCCGGCCCCACGCGCAGTTCCAGGGCCACCGCTCCGCCCCGCGGCGCGTCCGCCGGAATCCGGACATTTACCTGCATCAGCCCGGAAATCAATCCCGGAGCGGACCCGGCATAAATCACCTCTGCCGCCGACCCGCCAATATTCACCGCCACCGGCAGCACGGGCCTCCGGAGGTCCGTCGCAATTACGCGCCCGTCTTGCCCCGCCGGTTCCGTCTGCCCTTCGCCCGTGGCAAAAAACGAGATCACGGACCCCGCCGCCGCCGGATTCGTCAAGCTGTTCAACGAACCGTTCTGATTAAGCACCGAAGCCTGCCCCACGCCGGACCCATCCTGCGTGTAAATGCCCGGAGCAGCATCCGGTGACAGGATCAAGTCCATTGGATTCGACCGCACGCCCGCATTCTCTACTTCCACTCGCGCACTGCGACGCCCAGCCATCGCATAGGGAACGGCCGTGTCGATCCGCGTGTCGCTGATGTAGAGAAGAGGAGCCGCCACGCCGTCAAAGTAGACGCGGTATGTTCCATACGACGTCTCATAAGCGCCCGCGGAGCTTATGCTCCCATTGACCCCTTGTACGGGTCCCAGGCCCGCCCCGCGCAGGCTAAGCAGCATACCCGGCGTAATCGCGCTCAATTTCCGCGTCGCTCCATGGAGCGCCGTGGAAAGCGTGGGCGCCGTCGGAGCCGTCACCGTGAGCACCACCTCCGCCGTCCGCGTCTCGCCGCTGCCCGTTGCCGTCACCACGACAACGCCCCGGTATGTTCCCGGCGCCAATCCGCCAGGCTGCACCGCAACGGACAGGCTCGCGGGAGTCACCAAAGAACTCGCCGTCACCGCCAGCCAACTTGTCCCCGTGCTTCCCGAACGAACCGATGTTGTGAAAGGCAGCGCCGTGCTCGACGTTGAGTTCACGGCAATCGTCTGCGCCCCCGGCACGCTGCCGCCCGTCACATAGCCAAAGTTCAGAATCGTGGGCGAAAGCGTGGGAACGGTAGCCGCTGTCACCGTGAGCGCGACATTGACCACCGTGATGACGCCGCTGGACGTAATCGTAACCGCGCCCGTATAGTTCCCCGGAGTCAGGCTCGCGCTCGCCGCCTGCACGGACAGGCCATACGGCAAAGCGGCATTCGCCGGACTAACCGTCAGCCACGCGCTGTTGCTCGTCGCCGTGAACGGCGCGCCGCTCGTTCCGCTCAACTGCACAATCTGAGTTGCTCCGGTCGTCGCCCCCGCCGGCATCGTAAAACTCAACGCCTGAGGCGTCGCCGCCAGGGGAGCGCCGGAAAGGATCATCGTTACCGGAATGCTCACCTGCGTATTGTCGGAGAGATTGTTGATCAGCACCGAGCCCGAATAGGTCCCGGTCCCCGGAACCGCCTGCGGATTCACAGTCACGCTCAGTGTTGCGGGGCTGAATCCGCCCGTCGGGCTCACTTGCAGCCAGCTGCCGCTTGCCGTGCTCACCGTTGCAAAGAAACTCTTGGTCGTGGCGCTCGACAAAAATACGTTTTGCGTCGTGGAGGGCCCATTGTAAGGCGCATGGAACGTTAACGATTGCGGACTTGGCGTAATGGCCGATCCGCTGCTAGTGCCCACATGCAACGTAACTGGGATGGATAGCGTCGTCGACCCCGTAGTCACGGAGATAGTCCCCGTATAACTTCCGTTGGGCAGGCTCACCGGCATAACGGAAACCGAAAGATTCGGAGCCGTGCTCGTGTTCCCGCTCTGCGGCCCCACCAGCAGCCAGCCCGCCGAATTGGCAGAGGCCGTGAAGTTGACCGGCAAGCCGCTCGCGCTAATCGTCAGCTGCTGGGACGCCGGTACGCCGAAATCAGGTTGGTACTGGAAGGTGAGGGAAGTAGGGCTCGCGGTCAGAGCCCCGGTGCTGTTCACGGAGAGCAATACGTTGATCGTCTGTACGGCGCCGGTGGAAGCAGTGACCGTCACGGTATTGCTGTAGTTACCCGTGCTCAGATCGGTCGGATCGACGTAGAGGTTGAGATAGCTGTTCGAACTCCCGGTCACCGTCTGCGCCGGGTTGCCAATTAGGTTCGTGGTCAGCTTGATCCAGGACGCGTTGGCCGTCGCCGAATAGGTCACAATCGACGAGTTATTCGTCACATAGACCGACTGTCCTCCCGGAGTGGGGCCATTGGACTGATAGCTGAAATTCACCGTTCCCGGAGAAACGGCGAATCCCATCGAACCGCTGCTCGATATCGTAAAGGTCACGGGAACGGTCAACCCCGTTCCGCTCACGGTCGGCACAAGGCTGACCATGCCCGAATACACGCCCGGAGTCAGGTTGGCCGGATTGGCCGTAACGGTAACCGTTGTCGGCGACGTAGCCGAGACTACGCTCACCGACAACCAGCTCCCGCCCGAATCCGTACTCGTGTATGTCTGAAAGGGAACCGCGTTCGTGCTGGTAATCACCAGAGTGTTTTGCACGGGCTGTCCGTCATTGGAAGTCATTGCCAGTGCGTTGGGGCTCGCCGTCAACACGCTGCCCGTAGGACCGCCCGTCACAGTCAGGCTCACCGTGACCCACGCCGACTGTGACGCGGACGCCACCACCAATACCTGCCCGGTATGAACGCCTACAGGCAGATTCGAAGAATTCACCGTAATCGTAAGGTTCGACGGCGTAACGCCGGAAGATAGCTCCGTCGTAATCCAACCCTCCGCCGCGGTAAAGTAACGCGTACTGGTGGAAACCGGCAGTGCTGCGCCCGTGGAGGTTACTCCCACAATCTGCGATTGCGGCAAACTCCCCGCGGCTGGTGCGCTAAACTCCACCGAGTTCTTACTCAATTGCAAATTGCCTACTTGGGCAAGCAAAGGCAATGCAAGCGCAAGCGCCAGAACCGGTAAGTTTCGCATGGTGGGGTACCTCTAACTAGCTTAAGACTGATCCGGCAGTTCGCAGGTTTCACCCGCCAATAGTTCATGGCGGCGCCGGGCAATCCAACCGTAGACTGCATTCCCGATCGGATTCGATATAGGAAGAAGGAACAGCAGGGCGGATGCTACGACCACGCGACGCGTCATCGGCCCCGGGGCCAAGGCAACGGCCGCGACCAGCAGATAGGCGAAAAGCGGCAGATGAAGTATCATTCGGCGAATGGCGGAATAACCGCCCAATAGCCAACCCGGCCCCGCCGCGTGCAGCGCCTCGCGTAACTGCGCGCGGCTCAGTCCATACCGGTCGCCAATGCCCGATTGCAGCGGAGCCCACTCCATCACCGGGTCAAAATCCACTCGTTGTATGAGTTCTTTGGTCCGGCGGCAAAACCCGCAGCTTCCGTCCCAAATCACAGTAATGGTTGGGTCCGGCCACCGCGCAAGGGCAAAGAGGCTGGACTGCATGGCAAAGAAGAAGAGGTTGAATGGGTCGCCGGTAAATAGCAGCAGGCCGGATTGAAACACCCCGCTTCCCAAAATCACCCACGGATGCAGCCGCGGAACCAGGATCATTCCCGCAAGCGCCAACTCGGCGGCAATTGTGTACCAGCAGAACAGCTTACCCGCGGCCAGCGGGGGAAGCTGCGCGCTCAACCACATATACGCGGGATTTTGCAGACGGTCCGTCGCCCAATGTTCAAAGAACTGCCCCGACTGCCAATCCGGATCCAGCGCCTTGTTCAATCCGGCGCCAAAGTAAACCAGCGCCAGTTGCCACTGCAGCAACCGCGGCGGCCCCGATGCGTTGGACAATGCCGCCAGCACCAGCAATAACCCGGTAAAGGTCTTGTTGTTCCCGTAGTAACCCCGCGAACTGAGCACGGCGAGCAGCAGCGCCGCACCCGTTAGCGCGGCGAATGTCCGCGGCCGCCGCGTCAGCAACAGACCCAGGCTTCCCGCAACCAGGGCAACGCGCAACGCCGTTTGAAACGCCTCCCCGGGCACGTGATTGAAAAAATCGAAGAAGGGCAAAAAGGGCGTCTGTATCTGCGCCTGGTGATTGGTCAGCAGCAGCGCCAACGCCAACAAACGAACCAGCAGCACCACCTGCGGCGGCAGGTCCAAGCCGGAAAGCCGTAGGGGATTGGCAATCATTGCGGATAGCGCCATTCGCGCTCTTCGTGGCCATTGATGCGGTATCGCACCACCACCCGGCTGCGGCCCCATTGTTCAAACTTCTGTTCAGCGCGGGTGATGATATCGAACAGATGCTCCGCGGAGCGGTTGTCCACGCCTTCCGCGGGCCGCCGGTACCGTTGCCGGATCTGCTGCGGTCCCAGCGCCTCGTCGCCTATCGAAACGCCAATCGAGTATTTCGTCTGCTGGTCGAACGGAGCCCAGCAAAAGTACCGGTCATTGGCGAACCGCGCGCGCACAATGGCGCCGGCCTGCATAGCCAGCAGCAGCGCGCCCACAGCAAATCGCCATTGCATGATGCCCTAATTATTTCCAATCGGAAGCGTAAATGGGGAGCCCGGCAACTTGTCCGCGCCCAGAAGAAACAGGGACTGGATTTTCACCGGCCCGCACGTCGCGTCCGAAGGCGACTTCGGCAAGTAGACGCAAAGCGGTTGTATGGATTGCAAATCGGCCTGCGTCGTACCCGGCGGCAGCTCAATCGTGGACCGCACCCATCCTGCCCGCTCAATCGCATCCCGTGTCCGACCCTTGTGCGAGAAATAATACTGGCCATTCTTGTGGAGCACAACGAACGCGATTGCGCACCGGCCCGGCTGCACGTTGGCCTCAATATAGAGGTAGTTCCGCGGATCGGAAATCGTCTCGCCCCGCTCCACGCCATAGGGCCGCAGCTTATCCTCGCGCACCAATTCGGAAGTCATCACCAGCCAGGTAATCGGGTTGGCGTCCATCACCGTCTCCCGGGATGCCTGGCGCAGATCGGCCAGCACCGGAGCCGGCTGGTACCGCACCGCGCTCGGGCCTTCTCCGGCAACCATGTTGTTGTCCGTCACCGGCATCAGCATCGGATGCGTCCCGAAAAACGGCCCCGTAAATTCGATGTCCTTGTGCCCCCGGCTCTGAATAATCGCCTTGTCCAACCCGCCGTCCGGCTTCAGATACGCGCGATAAACATACTCAATGTCCGTCGTCCGGCCCCATCGCGCCATCAGGGATCGCGTTGACGTCCCGCCGTCCTCGTTCGAAAAAATCACGGTATATTGCAGGATCTTTTTCCCGTCTTCTTCCAACGATTCGACATACGTCAACAGTGGAATATCGGTAAATTTGCCAATCGCGTTCTTCCGCTCAAATAGCACCGGGGCAAAGGCCGTCACCGGCGCCGCCTCTTCGGCGCTGATGCGATGAACCGTCACGCCGGCGGTCTGCACCGTCACCTTAGGCGGCGCTCCGGCCGGCCGGTCGCCCAAAAACACCCGGTACCGGTGCCGCCGCGCGCCCGCGTAAATCATCAGCTGCTGCTGTACGGTCCCGTCAACGGCCACATCAGCCAACACGGCCTCTTTCCCGCGAATCTCCCAATCCGTCCCCGGCGCCGAAAGTTCCAACTCGGCCACCCACTCCCGCGCCGGCAGCGCCGCGGCCGCCAGCAATACCGTCATCGCCAGCCTGGCGATATGCCGCAGCAGCGCCTTCGTCTTCACCGGCTTTGCCAGTACCTGGTCCACCCGCAGCGTCAGGTCCTGCGTCCATCCGCTCAGCACAATACATTTCATGGCAGGCGTTCGCTCCTGGAGTGTTTTTATGAGGTCTAATCCATCCTCCAACGCCGGAATGCGCAAGTCCACGACAGCCACCACCGCCGCGGGATGCGCTAGCGCCGCCGCCGCCGAAGAGGCCGGATACACCGTGTGCCCGGACGCCTCCAGTATCTGCCGCCGCAGGTCCAGTTGGTCGGGATCGTCTTCCACCAGCAGCACGGTCGCCATTACTCGAACTGTATCTGAGCAATCACCAGTTGCGGCATCGCCTGGTTCCAACTCGCCGGCATGTTGTCGAACGGCATCCGGAAACCCTTCGTCTCGCCCGGAGCCAATCCACCATTCTTAGGCCGCACAATCGCCACGCGCTCCCGCAGCACCACTTGGTTATACGGGTCATAGAAGATGCAGTTCAGTTCCACCAGCTTTAGCTTTCGTTCACCGTTGTTGCCGATATTGCCCACAATCTCAATCAACGATTTCGCCATTGCGCTATCGGTTGCCTTCAGTTCCACGCCGCTCAACTTCAGGTTCCGGACGTACCCTTTGGCCTCCGCTGTCAGCACCGGGGCTTGATTGGCGCTATCTCGCGGTTGCGTCACGTACCACGCCGCCGCGCCGCCCGCGGCCAGTACAACGACGAGCGCGATCAGGAGTCCGCCTGGGAAGTCCTTCTTTTTTTTCTGCGGAGTTCCGGTAATCATTTGCCGCTGATCGTCATTCCGCCTACCGCCAGGGTCGGCGCGCAGGTGGAACCGCGAAACTCCAGGTCGTTCCCGATATGCAGAATGTTGTGCAGCATCTCGTTCAAATTGCCCGCCACCGTAATCTCCGCCACAGGATATCCAAGCTTCCCGTCTTCAATCCACAACCCGGCAGCCCCGCGCGAATAGTCGCCCGTCACTGTGTTTACGCCGAAACCGATCAGTTCCGTCACATACAATCCAGTTCCCACAGCCGCAAAAATCTCCTCCGGCGTCAACGGTCCCGGTTCCAGGTACAGCGTCCCATGGCCAATCCCCGGCGCGCCCGTCAATCCGCGGGATGCATTGCCCGTCGTCTTCGCCCCCAATTTCCGTGCGGAGTAGGTATTGAACAAGTAGGTTTGCAACACCCCGTTTTGCACAATCACTGTTCTCCGGGAAGGAACGCCTTCATCATCGAACGGCGACGTGCCGAAATAGCCCGGAATCGTTGCGTCATCGATAAGCGTCACCGAAGAAGCGGCAATCTGCTGATGCAACTTGTCGAGCAAAAACGACGATTTTCGATAAATTGACTCTCCACTGACGGCCTCAAAAATATGGCCTAGCAGCGATTTCGCCACGCGCGGCTCAAACACCACCGTCGCTTTGCACGTTGCAATCTTTTGTCCGCCCAGCCGCCGTAGCGTCCGTTCCGCCGCCTTCCGGCCCACCGTCTCCGGAGACTCCAGCCCGGCCCACGACCGCGAAACCGAATGCCAGTAGTCGCGCTCCATCTCCTCGCCCTGCCGGGCCACCGGCGTCACGCTTAAGGACGCGGTCGTGCTCGAATAGCTGCCCAGGAACCCCCTGCTGTTGGCGAAAGCGCGCGACCCCGTGTAGGTCTCGCACCCCGCTCCTTCGGAGTTCGTAATTCTCGGATCGGCAGCCAGCGCCGTCGCTTCGGCTCGCTTGGCGGCGTCAATCCGGCTCGCCGCATCCACCTGCGACACGTCGTCTGCCGACAGTTGCAGATCGCCTTCGATCTGCCCCAGTTCTTCCCGTTCCGGCAACCCGGCAAAGGGGTCTTCTTCCGTGATCTGCGCAATCGCAATCGCGGCGTCCACCATCTGCGAAATACCTTCGTCAGTCAGGTCGGACGTGTACGAGGAGCCCTGCTGCTTACCCAGAAGCACGCGCAGGCCAGCCCCTCGGGACCCGGCTTCTTTTAGGGTTTCCACTTCGCCCAGCCGCACCGTCGCGGAAAACTCATCCCCCTCGGCCACCGTGCACTCGGCATCTGTAGCCCCCCGTTCGGTGGCCAGGCGCACGGCCAGCGCCGCCGCGTCCCGCAGAATCGCCTCGCTCATCGAGTGCCTCCCACCGTCATCTGGTCAATTTTGATCGTCGGCATTCCTACGCCCACTGGCACGGATTGCCCTTCCTTCCCGCAAACGCCGATGCCCAGGTCCAGTTTGAGATCGTTCCCCACCATCGAGACGTACTTCAACGCTTCCGGGCCATTGCCAATCAGAGTCGCCCCGCGTACCGGAGCCGTGATCTTGCCGTCTTCAATCAGAAAGGATTCCGACGCCGTGAACACAAAATTGCCCGAAGTAATGTCAACTTGGCCGCCGCCGAAATTCGTGCAGTACAGGCCCTTCTTCACAGAGCGAAGGATCTCCTCCGGGTCGCTCTCCCCATTCCGCAGGAACGTGTTCGTCATCCGCGGCATCGGGTAGTGCTGATAATTCTCTCGCCGGCCGCTGCCCGTCGAGGCGCCTCCCGACAACCGAGCCGACAGTTTGTCCGTCAGATATCCGCGCAGCACTCCGTTTTCAATCAGCACGTTTTCCTGCGTCGGTTCACCTTCGTCGTCTACGTTCAACGAGCCGCGCCGGTGCGCGATCGTCCCGTCATCCACCACCGTGCACAGTGGACTCGCCACCTGCTGGCCCACCCGCCCGCTGAACGCGCTCACGCCCTTCCGGTTGAAATCCGCTTCTAACCCGTGCCCCACGGCCTCATGCAGCAGAATACCCGGCCAACCCGGCCCCAGCACCACCGTCATCTCGCCCGCGGGAGCCTCCTTGGCCCCTAATAACAGAATGGCCTGGCGTGCCGCCTCTTTCGCGAAGGCTTCCGGCGAATGGTCCCCGGTAAAGAAGTCGAGGCCGATCCGCCCGCCGCCGCCGGCGTGCCCGCGTTGCGGAACGCCGTCGCCTTCCCGCGCCAGAACAGAGACGTTCATGCGCGCCATCGGCTGCAAATCGGTGGAGATACGCCCGTCACTGGTAGCCACCATGACATGGCGCACCGAATCGGCAAACAACGCCTGCACTTGGAAGACACGGGAATCGTAGGCCCGGCCCGCCGCGTCCGCCCGTTTCACGAGTTGGGCCCGCTCCGTCAGCGGCGTCTCGCTCGCCAGGAGCGGTACCGGATACAGGTCTCGTTTCGCCACCGGTTCCAATCCGACGGTCAGTGCGGTTGCCGGTCCGGACGCAATGCAAGCCGCCGTCCGGGCCGCTTTCAGGATCCGTTCGGGCGTTAGGTCATCGGAGTAGGCGTACCCGGTCCGTTCTCCCGAAAGTACGCGAATACCCACGCCCAGAGTCACGCCCTGCGTCGCCGACTTCACCAGCGATTCATCCACGCTGATCGAACTCGTCGCCAGATACTCGAAATAAAGATCGGCGTAGTCGCCGCCCTTGGAAAGTGCCTCGGCTAAATACTTTTCCAGGTCGCGCTCGGTAATACCGAATTTCCGCCCGAAGAGGTTGGAGAGTTGGCTCACTCTTTCAGTGTAAGGGGCTTTTCAGGCTTCCAGCGCGTTCACCCGGGACGCAATCAACATCTGCAATTCGCTTAGGTCAAACTTCAACCTCTCCCGCTGGAGAGCCGGAAGCTGCTTCACAAACTCATCCACCGGATTTCCCAGGTCCGGGGCCCCTGCCACATCTACCGGTGAAAAACCGATCATCTCTGAAATACGACACCCGTAGTGAATCAGGCCCACCGTGCTGCTGTAACTGTCTTCCAGCGGCAAATGGTGAATGCGGATCGCCTCACTTATAAACGGAGGCAGCCCCCAGTTTGTCGCCAGCCACTCTCCGGCCACAGCATGGTCCACGCCGTACGCCTCGCGCTCCAGGTCCAAAAGATCCCCGCCATGATTCGCCGCCCGGTCAAGCAGTTGCAGGTATTGCGACGGGTCAATAGCGATAAGTCCCAGCCGCCCAATATCGTGCAATATCCCTACCGTATAAGCCTCTCCGCTGTCCTGCCGCGCCCAATCGGCAATTTCCGAAGATACTACGGCTGTAGCAAGATTGTGCCGCCAGCACCGCTTCAAGGCGGGAATCTGCAACGCGTTCCCCAAATAGCTTCGCAGCGCCACCGTACAAGCCAAACCCTTGACCTTCTCAGTGCCTAAAACCGCCAGCGCTTGCAGGATACTTCGCACTTCGCTCCGCACGCTGAACATGGCGGAATTCGACATACGTAGTATCTCTCCGGTCAGTGCCGCGTCCGAAACAATCAGATTGCTGATTTCTTTCAGGTTGACGTCCGCTTTCCCCATCATCCCCAGCAGCCGCGCCGAGACCGTCGGCATCGAAGGCAAGCGCTTGAGCAGCATTTGTGCCGCTTGGCGCTGATCGTCCAGCGTGGGCATTGCGGACTCTGGCCCAGAGAAAGTGGTGATGGACGCCATGACAGAGATCTCATCGGCGCGGGATTGGAATGTTTGCAGGGATTTGTACTTACAGAAGTAACGGCGCAATTGCCGCCCGGAGTGCCGGCGGCTCCGGAACCGACTCCGGGCGGGCCTCCAATGTCAACGTACTGCCTCCCAAAATGGCCAAAGTTGCCCCTTCCCGCAGCAAAATTTGGTCAATTTGTGCACGAAATGCGTCCAAAAACGGCTCTAAAAGCGCCAATGCGGACACCAGATTGCCGATCCAAGCCGCCAATTCCGCCGGAGAGCTGCGGAAAGCATCCGGCCGCACCACCAGTCCCACCGGATACCCTGCCGCCTCTCGCAGCGCCTCCCGCAACTCCGTCCCCACGCGGTCGGCCTCCGTGCGGGCGGATGGAAATCGCAGCGTCAACCCCTGGAGGGCTGCCGCCCGCAGAAAATGCACGTCTTCGTCGGTATATCCATTTCCGCCGCGGCAGACCAATACCCCCGCCGCCCGGTTCCACGAAACCAGCCGCGCCGCCGTCAGCGTGTGCCCGGCCAGCCAAAGCGTGAGCTGCGGGGACGACGGCGCGGCGGCGTCCAGCAGATCTTCAATCGGCGCGGCGGAGAGTTCCAAGAACCGATGGTAGTACGATTTCTGGATGCGTATTGAGAGCGTGGATTTCTTTTATCTGTCGATGCCCGAGGTTCTGGACATCGGCGACGGCAGCCAGGACGCGCTGCTCGTCCGGGTCCGGGCCGGCGGCTGGACCGGTTGGGGGGAATGCGAAGCGGCGCCCCTGCCCTCCCTGGCCAGTTGGATCTGCCCGATGTCCCATTCGGCCTGCAAACCCGTAGCCGCCTCCGTCCTGGGCCAAGCCCTAGACAGTACCTCCGACATTTCGCGCATCGGCAACCTCGTACGGGCCGAAAGCCTCGACCTCCTCCAGGCCGATCACACGCTCTCCGGCATCGACATGGCACTCTGGGACCTCTTCGGCCAGAAGGAAGGTGCGCCCGTCTGGCGTCTGCTCGGGTATGACAAGGCGCACCCGAAACTCCCCTACGCCTCCATGCTCTTCGGAGACACGCCGGAGGAGACGTACGTCAAGGCCAAAGCCGCCACGCTCCGCGCCGCCAAGTTCGGCTGGGGCCCGATTGGCAAGGGAACCGCCGCTGAGGACGCCGCCCACTTCCGCGCCGCCCGCGAAGGACTCGGCCCGGACGGCCGCTTGCTCGTCGATATTGGCACCGTGTGGGGCGAAGACGTCGAACGCGCGGCCCTTTCCCTCCCGGCCCTACAGGAATGCGGAGCCGTCTGGCTGGAGGAGCCATTCGTCAGCGGCGCGCTCTCCTCCTATGCCGCTCTGGCGCAGCGTTCCGGCAGCGTTCGCCTGGCCGCCGGCGAAGGCAGCCACAACATCCACATGGCCCGTCATATGGTCGATCACGCGGGCATCGGGTTCCTGCAAATTGACGCCGGCCGCATCGGCGGCGTCAGTGTCGCCAAGCAGGCAGCTGACTACGCCAAGGCCCGCGGGGTCACCTACGTCAATCACACCTTCACGTCCCACCTGGCCCTGGGCGCCTCGCTCGCTCCGTTCGCCGGTTTCGAGCCGGACGAAATTTGCGAATTCCCTGTGGAACCCAAGGCGCTCGCCCTCGCCATCACCGCGAATCACCTACAGCCGCGCGCCGATGGCTGGCTGCCCATCCCCGACGCCCCCGGCTATGGCGTCACGGTAGATCCGCAAGGCCTCCGCCCCTACCTGGTCGATTGTGAAATCAAAGTGGGCGGCAAAGTCCTCTACCGCACCCCGGATCTGGAAGAATAGTCGCATGCGTTTTTTGGGGCTGATTCTCTGGACGGCGATTGTGGCGCAAGCGGCGCCCACCTATCACGGCGAAGTAAAAGCTGTGCTGGACAAGCGCTGCACGAGTTGCCATCAATCCGGCGACATCGGCCCCATGACCTTCCGCACCTATGCCGAAACGCGACCCTGGGTGCGCGCCATCCGCCAGGCCGTAGCCGCCGGAACCATGCCGCCCTGGCATGCCGACCCCGCCCGTAGCGCGGCGTTCCATAATGACCGCTCGCTCTCGGCCGCCGAGAAAAGCCTGCTCCTCGCCTGGGCCGATGCCGGAGCCCCCGAAGGCGCGCCCTCTCCCGCCGCTCCAGCCACGCCGCGCGCCGAAGGATGGCAACTCGGCAAGCCCGACCTCATCATCCGCGTCCCCAAGTTCGCCATCCCGCAATCAGGAACGATCTCCTATACTTTCCTCGTCACACCAACGCACTTCGCCCAGGCCAAGTGGATCGCCGCCGCCGAATGGAAAATTGACCAGCGTTCCGTCGTCCACCACATCAATGCCTTTGTCCGTCCCAAGGGCTCCAGCTACGTGGCCGACGCGCCTCCGGGCCAATTCTTCGTCGCCTCTCGCGAATCCCGCGCCGCCCGCCGCCCGGATGAACGGGAATCCGACCGGCGCGAACTCCTCCTGGGCTACGAGCCTGGCTATCGCCCGCTGCCCTGGGGCGAGGGCCGCGCGAAACTCCTTCCCGCCGGCGCCGACATCGTCTTTGAAATGCACTATACGGCCAACGGCAAAGCCGTAACCGACTCGTCCGAGTTGGGCCTCTACTTCACCCGCGACACGCCCCGCGAACGCGTGCTGACCATCACCCCCGCCGACAACGCCTTCGCCATTCCGCCCGGCGACGCCAACTTCCCCTCCGCAACCGCCGCCACGCTCAAGCGTGAACTGACGCTGCTCTCCCTGCAACCCCATATGCACTTGCGGGGCAAGTCCTACCGGATTACCGCCCGCTACCCCGATGGCCGCGTGGAACCGTTGATCGACGTTCCCCGCTATGACTTCAACTGGCAGACCACCTATTTCCTCACCAAGCCCAAAGTATTGCCCACCGGGACCGTGCTCGAATGCCTGGCGCACTTCGACAATTCACCCAATAACCGGTTCAATCCCGATCCCGCCCAAACCGTTCGCTGGGGCGACCAGAGCTGGGAGGAGATGAACATCGGCTTCATGGAAGTGGTCTTCCCCGCCAACGCGGACCCGGACGTGGTGGCCCTGGCTGGAACCACCCGCCCCGGATCCTCCACTACTCGTTAGAGCTCTTTCACGCGGATATTGCGGAACTCCACCAGCGTGCCGTGGCCCAGAAAGCCGATGTGGCCTTGCGCGCGGCGAATGCCGGGATGCTTCTTCAAAACCGCTTCATCGGTCACCTTGGAAAGATCGGCTTCCGTAATCACCTTGCCGTTCAAGGTCACCTTCACCTTGCTGCCCTTCACGTGGATCTCTTCCTGGTTCCACTCGCCCACCGGCTTCAGCGCATCCGCCTTGGCCGCCACCACGTCATAGACGCTGCCGTGATGCTGCGCCGGTTTGATCTTGCCCTTGTACATGGCGTGGTCATGGTCCAGAATCTGTATCTCCATGCCCGCATACGCCGCATCGCCGTCCAGGGGCGCGCGGATGCCGACTCCGTTGTTTCCGCCCGGCGAGAGTTTGAACTCGAACCGGAAAACAAAGTCCTTGTACTCCTTCACAGTGAAGAGGTTCCCGCCGCCCTCTTTCGGGCAAACAAGAATGCCATCCTTCACGACATAGCCGGGGCCGTGGCCGCGGACAAGTTGCCAGCCATTGGTCGTCTTTCCGTCGAACAACTCCGTGAAGCCGCGCTCGGCGGCAAACACGGCAGCCGCGGAAAGCGCGAGGACTGCGATGGTTTTCATGGTTAACATTCTCCAGGATTAACGGGCAACCGCGCCAGTAGCGCTGGTGCTTTGCGGCCCTTCTTTTTGCGCCCGGTAGGCCTGCCGCACCGGCTCCGGGAAGCCCTCGATCAACTTTTCCACCCGTGCCAGCAGCTGTTTCAGAACGTCGGGGTTCTCCGCCGCCACATCAAACGATTCATCCGGATCCGCCACAACATCGTACAACTCCGGATTTTTCAGCCGTATATTTTTCCGTCCGCCCGCCGGCGCCGGACTATACGTCACATTGTTGTAGCGGCTCAAGTGGACTTTCCATTTGCCCTGCCGCGCACACTGCACATTCCAATTGTCGAAATAGAGCAGGACATCCCGCTCCATCTCCGTCTTCGCGCCCTTCAGCAGCGGCGTGATATCGATTCCATCCGTGGCGCGCGCCGGTTTTTCCGCACCCGTCAGCGCGCAAATTGTCGGCACGATATCCATGGTCGACACCACCGAATGGCAGACCTTCCCTTTGGCGACAAGGCCGGGCCGCCAAGCGATCAGCGGTACGCGCACCCCGCCCTCCCAAGTCATCCCCTTCCGGCCGCGCAGCTTACCCGGACTGCCCTGAAACCACGGCCCGTTATCGCTCGAAAACAGGAAAATCGTGTTCTTATCCTGTCCGTTGCGCTTCAATGCCTGCATCAACTGCCCCACTGACCAATCCAGCTCCTGGATTACATCGCCGTAGATGCCGTACGGACTCTTCCCGCGGAACGCTTTGCTCGCCGCCAACGGAATATGCGGATAGGTGTGCGGAAAATACAGGAAAAATGGCTTCGATTTGTTCTGGTCCAGGAACTGCACCGCCCGCTCGGTGTAGCGCGGCGTCAGCGTTTCCAATGTCGCCTGCTCCTCCACCACCTTTTCGCCGTCCATCAGCCAGCGCGGATTCATGTCGTTCGAATACGGAATACCCAGGTAGCCGTCAAAGCCTTTAAAAGTAGGCAGGTGCGGAGCCAGATGTCCCAAGTGCCACTTGCCGACGCACTGCGTGCTGTACCCCTTTGCCTTCAACAACTGGGCCAGCGTCTGCTCCCCGTCCGCCAGTCCGGTCTTATCCGCCGGAAATAACACGGTGGGCACGCCCACCCGCGTTGGATACCGGCCCGTCAACAAAGACGCGCGTGAGGGAGAACAAACCGGATTCGCCGACAGGCAGTGTGTAAACCGCATCCCCTCGCGCGCCGCCTGGTCCAGGTGCGGCGTCGCCAGCGGCGAGCCGTAACAGCCCAGATCGCCCCAACCCAGATCATCGGCGTACATCAAAATCACATTCAGCGGCTGCGGGACATTGGCGGCATACAACGACGCTCCGCCCGCCTGTAAAAACGATCGGCGTGACAACATCGACCGCCATTGTACTCCCCACATCCGAAGTGGGGAGCAGGTGTTGTACACTTTGGCTATTGGAGGTGGATCTTCCCTTCAGGGCAATCCCCAACGCTTGCGAGCACCCTCCGCGACGCAGCTAGTACCCTTGGTGCGTCGGCGCTCAACTTGGTCATCCCAGGCGAGTGCCTCTTGTGCGGCGATGCCCTCCGGCATGCCAGCCGCCTGCCCTATTGTGAATCCTGCCAGAAGCCGCCGGAAGCGATGTCGGCCGACCATTTCTGTTTGCGCTGCCGCACGCCATTTATCACCGATCGCCCGCTCGATCACCACGGCGTGTGCCGCAAATGCCGGTCCGGCCTTACCGGCTATGACTATGCGTATTCCTTCGGCTACTACGAAGGCCCGCTCCGGAAAATGATCCACCATTTCAAATACGCCGGCGTGGAAGTGCTCTCCGGGCCGCTGGGGGCGCTCATGGTCCAGGCGCTTCCCATGGATTTGCAGGTGGATATGATCGTCCCCGTCCCGCTGCACTGGCGGAGACGGCTATGGCGGGGCTACAACCAGTGCGAACTGTTGGCCAGGCCGCTCGAGAGTAGACTGAGCGTCCCCGTGGTGCGGGCCATCCGAAAAACCCGCCACACGGAGACGCAGGCCACTTCTACTCCCGCACAGCGCCGGTCCAACTTGACCGGCGCTTTTGTTTTAGCGGACCAGAAAATCGTGGAGGGGAAACGAGTGCTGCTGGTGGACGACGTGCTTACCACCGGCGCAACGGTAACGACATGCAGTACGCTGCTCCGCAGGGGCGGAGCCAAGAGTGTGACAGTGTTGACGCTGGCGCGCGTCGACCGGAGGCCCTCCGAGGGCCGCATCCGGCTGAACGCGCGGTCAGCCGCGGGAGGAGCAAGGTAAAGATGGGGAGTTATGACCGCTTACATCAGCCCGTGCTGGTCCTGAACGCCAGTTACGAGCCGATTAATGTTTGCGCGGCCCGTCGCGCACTGATACTGATCCTGAAAGGCGTCGCCTCGGCGGAGGAACATGCTGCTTCGCATGTTCATTCCTACAACCGCCTGGTGGCGCTTCCCAGCGTGATCCGGCTGCTCGAATACCGCCGGATACCCCAGCAGTCGCGCGCTCTGTCGCGCAAGAACATCCTGCTGCGGGACCGCTATACCTGCCAATATTGCAACCGGACCTTGCCGTCCGTTGAACTCACCTTGGACCACGTACAGCCGCGTTCGCGCGCCGGCGGTTCCTCCTGGGAAAATCTGGTCGCCTGCTGCCACCCCTGCAACAACCGCAAGGGGAACCGCACGCCGGAGGAGGCGGGCATGAAGCTCGCCAAGAGCCCCCGCCCGTTCAGTCTGCACACTTCGCGCCATCTGATGCGCATGCTGGGCAATACCGACGCGCGCTGGCGGAAGTATCTGTTCTTTTAGTGCTTCTTTACCGGACTGATAATAATATGGGCGTTGCGGCCTTCCATGCGAGGCTGCCCGTCCATTTGTCCGTAGGTGGCGATATCGGCGGCGAAGCGCTGTAGCAACTTCTGGCCCAGGTCAGTGTGCGCGATTTCGCGGCCGCGGAACTGCACAACGGCCTTTACGCGGTTGCCTTCCTGCAGAAACCGGATTGCGTGATTCTTCTTGAACTCATAATCATGGTCGTCGGTGTTCGGCCGGAACTTTAATTCCTTGACGAGAATGACATGCTGTTTCTTGCGCGCATCGTGCTGCTTTTTCTTGTTCTCATACTGCCACTGGCCATAATCCATGGCCTTTGCCACCGGCGGCTCCGCCGTCGGTGCAATGCAAATGAGGTCCAAACCAAGTTCCTTCGCCTTGCGTATCGCGGCGTCGGTTTTCATGATTTCGACAGAACCGTCAGGGAATACAGCTCGGACTTCCCTGGCACGGATGGTCTCGTTCACGTTCTCTCTAACGCGTCGCGGCGTGCGTGGGGCAAAGGATCTATTTGGAAACATCGAGCTCGTTGCTTCCTAGTGTAATCGCTCTTGGCGCACAAGTCCAACTGTTCGTAAGCGTTACAAATTGTAGAGCCCCTGGGCCGTTTTTTTCGCGTTAGAGTTATGGATGCCGGGATGTGTCTCGGGAACAGGTGATTCATGAAGAAGCAACTTTTCGTAATGCTCCTGATCGCGGCTGCTGCACAAGCGGCCTGGGGCCAGAAAAAGCGGGTCGCGGTCATTGACTTCGAGTACGCCACCGTACAAAGCGGCGTGTCGGCGGTTTTTGGACAAAATGTAGATATTGGCAAAGGAATCGCCGACCTGTTGGTCGACCGCCTTGTGCGCGACGGCACGTATTCCGTCATTGAACGTAAGGCCATTCAGAAGATCATGGCTGAACAGAATTTTTCGAACAGTGACCGCGCCGACAGCAACTCGGCGGCGAAAATTGGAAAGCTGCTCGGCGTGGATGCCATCATTATGGGCAGCATCACGCAGTTCGGCCGCGACGATAAAAATGTCGGCGTCAACGGCGGCGTATTCCGCGGCATCGGTTCCAAATACGGTCTAGGCAACGTCGGCGTCAAGAACGCCAAGGCTGTCGTTGGCATCTCCGCCCGTACCGTTTTAGTGGACACCGGCGAAATTCTTTCGGTTGCCAGCGGCAAGGGAGAATCGCAACGCAGCGGCACTTCCCTGCTCGGCGCGGGTTCCGGCTCCAAAACAGCGGCCGGCGGCGGCGTGGACATGTCCTCGTCGAACTTCGCCAATTCCATCATCGGCGAGGCCACAGCCGCTGCCGTAGATATGCTGCGCGGCGAACTCGTCGCCGGCGCATCCAAACTGCCCGAGCGCCATGTCGCCATCGACGGCCTGATAGCCGATGTCAGCGGCAACACGCTCATTTTGAATGTCGGCGCCCGCATCGGCGTCAAGGTCGGGCAAACGCTGCAGGTTGTCCAGGGCGGGCGCGAGATCCGTGATCCAGCCACCGGCAAAGTCTTGCGGCGCGTTGGCGCGCCCATCGGCACGGTGACGATCACCGAAACCGACGAAACCTCGAGTGTCGGCAACTATACCGGGGCCGCCAAGCCCAAGGTCGGCGACCAGGTAAAGTCGCAGCCTAAGTAAGGAAGGCGAATTATGAGTCTCCAGGCAGGAATGCAGGTCGGCGACTACCAGATTCTTCGGGAACTGGGCGCCGGTGGAATGGGTAAGGTTTTCCAGGTCCGCAACGTCATCTCGGACCGGATTGAAGCTATGAAGGTATTGCTGCCGGACCTGGCCGGCGATGCCGGCCTGGCCGACCGATTCCTGCGCGAAATCAAAGTGCAGGCTGCCCTGGAGCACCCCAATATCGCGGGCCTCCGCACCGCCATGCGCGACAACAATCAGTTGTTGATGGTCATGGAATACGTCGAGGGCCGTACCGTCGGAGAATATCTCGACCAGGGACCCGTACCGCTCGAAAACGCCGTGGCGCTTTGCATGGAGGTGCTCGGGGCCCTGGACTACGCCCACTCTCGCGGCATCGTTCACCGCGACATCAAGCCGTCCAACATCATGATCACCCCGCAAGGGCAGGTGAAACTGATGGACTTCGGCATCGCCCGCGTCATGAACGATCCCAGCCTGACGCAAACCCATCAGACTACCGGATCGCTCTATTACATGTCTCCGGAACAGATCAACGGCGCACAATTGGACGGCCGGTCCGATCTTTATTCCCTCGCCATCTCGCTCTACGAGATGATTACCGGCAAGCGTCCCTTCGACGGCGAAAACACGTTCGCCATCATGGCCGCGCACATGCAGCAACCGCCCGTGCCGCCCGTACAGCATGATCCGCGCGTTCCCGTCGCCGTCAGCGATGTCATTGTCATGGGAATGGCCAAGGACGCAAACGCCCGTTTCCAGACCGCCGGAGCGTTCCGCGCCGCCCTTGGCCGCGCCATGCAGGAGCACCAGCAGCCCGCCTACGCCGAACCGCAGCCGCAACAAGCGCCGCACGCTCCGCAGCCACAACCCGCCTACGCAGGCGCGCCGGTTCCGGAAGCGCATACCCGGCAGGGTTCGGGCCCGCGCACGATATATATGCTCGCCGGCTCTTTGGCTACCCTCGCCGTCGCCGCCGTTCTGTTCACGCAGGCTCCTAAGTTTTTCAAGACCAACGCCCAGCAGCCCGTCACGCCGCAAATCGAACAGCCGCAAACGCCCGTGCAACCGGCAACGGATCAACCCGCCGTCACGCCGCAGGAGCAGCCGCCCCAGGCGCAGCCCGCCGTCCCTGTCGCGCAGCAGCCCGCTACGCCAACCGGTGCGCCGCATAGCAACAGCCCGGCCAACAACCGGCCCGCCTATTCCGCGCCCGCGGTCTCCCAGCAGCCCATCCAGCGCCCCTCGGACCGTGCGTCCGAAGAGCAGGATCGCCCGGCCGCGCCGCCGCAACAGCAGGCAGCCACACAAACCGCGCCGCCCGCCGCGCCTGCCGTCGACCGCACCGCCATCGACGAACAACGGAAACGCGTGATTCAGATGGCGCAGCGGATCGTCACCGCCAAGGCTGCCCTCCAATCCCTGCGGGAAAGCATGGCCTCCCAGGGTCTTCGCCCGCGCGCCGAGTTGCAGGGTTTCGCGCAGCGCATGCAGTTTGAAATGGATCAGGGCGAGGCGGCCCTCAACGGCAACAACGCCGCGGGAGCGCGCCAGCACCTTGACTATGCCGAACGTGCCCTGGAATCCCTGGAAAAAGCGCTGAACCTCTAGAGTTCAATCCTGCCGGAGAGCGCGCATCGGATCGATCCGCGCCGCCCGCCACGCCGGGACGCTCGTCGCAGCCACCGCCACCGCCAGCAATAGCGCGCAGACACCCGTCAGCACCAACGGGTCAAATGCGCTGACGCCAAATAGCAGGCTGTGCAGCAGCCGCCCCAGAGCCAGCGTGAGCGCCAACCCAACCGCCACGCCGATCAATACCAACCGTCCGCTGTGGCCCAATATCAACCGGAGCACCGCCCCGGGCGTCGCCCCCATCGCCATGCGTATGCCAATCTCCTGTGTCCGCCGGCTCACGGCATACGACATCACGCCATAGATGCCAATGCTCGCCAGCAGCAGCGCCGCTGCCGCGAAAATCGCGGTTAAAAACCCGCGCGCCCGCGGAGCCGCCGCCGATTCCAGCACCAATTCGTCCATGCTCCGTATCCGGTACAACGGCAGATCACGGTCCAACTCCCGCAGCGCCTGCTTCATCAGGCCCGCCAGCGCCTCTCGCCGCAGATCGGAACGGACCACGACATTCGCAATAGGATACGGGCTCTGCAGCAGTGGTACATAAACCTCCACGCGCGGCTGCTGCGCCAGATTTTCGTGCCGCACGCCGCCCACCACCCCAATCACCTCTCCCTCAAACGGCGCCGCACCCCCGGTAAACAACCGCAGCCGCTGACCCACCGCACTTCGCCCCGCAAAGTATTGCTGCGCCAGTGGCTCGCTGATCACCACTACTTTCGGCGCATCCCTCCCGTCACGCGCCTGAAACAGCCGTCCCTGCCGCAGCGGAATTTGCATGGATTCCAGGTAGCCCGGCGTCACCGCCGTATAGCCGGCAAAGGGCGGTATGGGTTGCGGCGGATCGCCCACAATCCGGAATTCATAAAACGAATACACGGAACCCATCGGCAATGCCAACGCCGCGCCCGCCGTCTGCACCCCCGGCAAGGCTCGCAGCCGCTCCAGATAGCTCTCCACAAACGCCGCCGTCGCGTCCAGCGTCCGGAACTTGCGCATCGGCAACGTCATCTCCGTCGTCACCACGCCCGCCGTCCGGAAGCCCGGATGAATCGCCAAAAGCTGCCGCAGAGACTCCAGCAGCAAGCCGGCGCCAGCCAGCAGCACGACGGCAAGCGCAATCTCTCCCACTACCAGAAAACTACGCAAGCGCACCCGGCCCGCGCCCTCCCCGCCGCCGCGGGTCCCGGCATCCCGCAGTTCCTCCTGCTGGTCCAGCCGCGTCGCCTGTAGCGCCGGAGCCGTCCCGAACAGCAGGGCCGTCAACACCGCGATACCCAGTGCAAAGGCAAGGGCCACCGGATGCAGCGCCAGCTCCTCAGCGCGCGGCAGCGCGGCCGGGTTCCACGCCCGCAGCGCCCGGACCGCCCACCAGGCCAAGGCAACGCCCATCCCGCCGCCCGTCAGCGACAATACCAGGCTCTCCGCCAGAAATTGCCGGATAATCGCGGCCCTCGGCGCGCCCAGCGCATGCCGCACCGCCACCTCTCGCCGCCGCGTGGTTGCCCGCGCGAGCAGGAGGTTCGCTACATTGGCCGAACCGATCAGCAAGAGGAAAGCCGTAATTCCCGCCAACAGATAGAGCGTCTCGCGAACCGAACCCGTCACCCGGTCCGTCAGCGTCATCCCTTCAAACCGGTACCCGGAGTTGGACGCAGGATAATTGCGCTCCAGCGATGCCGCAATCGAACCCAGCTCCTGCCGTGCCAGTTCGGGCGTGGCTCCATCCGCCAACCGGCTCACCGCCAGATAGCTGTGCGCCTCCCGCATCTGCGTCGCCTGCGTCCCCATCAGAATCGGAGCCCACACCTCGATTCGTGACGGGAACTGAAATCCCGCCGGCATCACGCCAACAATCTGGTGCGTCACCGAGTTCAACGTGATCGTTCGGCCCACAACGTCAGGATTGCCCGCGTAGCTGCGAATCCAAAGGTCATGGCTCAATACGGCAACCCGCGGCCCTCCGCGCTGATCTTCGCCTGCCTGGAACATCCGGCCCAGAACAGGCCGTACGCCCAGCACGTCGAAGAAGTTGGCCGTGACGCGCATACCATCCACCTGCTCGGGTTCGCCCGTACCCGTCACCACGAGTTTTTCAGCAAAGAACGAATAGGCTGCCGTGTCGGCCAGGGTGCGGGATTCGCGACGAACATCCAATAGGTCCGGAATCGAAACACCGGAGCTTTCTGCGCCAAAACGCGCCTCTCTACCGCCAAACCAGAACAGTTGTTCCGGCTGGCGGTAGGGGAGCGGCTGTAGCAGCACGGCGCGGACAATGGAAAAGACCGCGGTGTTGGCTCCGATGCCGAGAGCGAGCGTCAGGAGCGCGAGAACGGAAAACGAGGGATGCCTCCACAGTAAGCGGACGCCAAAGCGGAGGTCGTCCCACAACTGGGACATGTAGAAACTAGTTTACGCCTGCATACCGGCCAGCACGCCCCGCATGTAGGCGAAGCTCTTGACCATTCCGGGCAGCGGGTCTTTCAGATTGATCTCGTATTCCAGGTTCGCATTGCCCGTGTACTTCACTTTCCGGAGCAATTTGAAGATTGCCGGGATCGGAATATTGCCGTCGCCGACCGCCACTTGCGAGTCGCGCTCCGTCAGAACTTTCAGATCTTTAATGTGAAAATCGAGCAAACGGGGCCCGGCCATATTGATGGCATCGAGCACGCTGGTCCCTGTACGGACCGTGTGGCCAATGTCGATGCAGAGACCCATGCGCGAGTCCATGTTCTTCACGGCGTCGTAAACGGACTTCGGCGTCGGGAAGTTCTTATCTTCGGGACCATGATTGTGAATCATGGCCTTGATGTTGTACTTTTTTACGAATTTCTCAATGCGGGGGAGCGTCTGATGGTTCGGCGCCATCACGATACCTTCCGCGCCGAGGGTTTGGGCGTACTTGAAGTTGTGTTCGATCTCAGCGTCGTCATCGACGGTCATGCCAATGTTGCCGCAGGAAACGATACGGATACCGGCGGCTTCCAGTTCTTTGCGCGCGGCGGTCCAATCGGACGGGTCCCCCTTGATCTTGGCGTGCATCTCTTTGAGGGAGACGGTATCGACGTCCAGGACCTTCAGCATTTCGATCGTCTGGGGCCGGGTAAACCCGCGCAGCGAGTAAGTAGCGACGCCCAAACGGAAGCCGGCGGAGGTATCGATTTTCGGAGCGGCGGCAAGCGGAGCAGCCACGGCGGCCGGGAGCATTTGAAGAATGGTACGTCGGTTCATACTGCGGAACATCGTATCGCACCTTGCGGGAACTGCGCGAGAACGGGTATGATGGAAAGGTTGTCAGCTCACCGTCGGGGCGTGGCTCAGCCTGGTAGAGCGCCTGGTTCGGGACCAGGAGGCCGGAGGTTCGAATCCTCTCGCCCCGACCATTTCCGTAAATTTTTCCCGGATAATTTCGATAAGAAAACGCAAAACGAACCACCTGCCGGGTGGTTTTTTTGTTGGCAAATACAAGGTTTCAAGCGCCGCAATGGCGCGATTCATGCATGCCCTCAACATAGACGTGCATGATACTGGTAGCGCCAAGGGGATTCGAACCCCTATTAGAGCCTTGAGAGGGCTCCGTCCTAACCCTTAGACGATGGCGCCACGCGCGTCCCTTCAATATATCACGCCCAGCGGTTATACAATCAGTTCGATGCGTTTCCACTTCCTGCTCCTGGCGGCCTGTTCCGCCTTGGCCTTCGCCGCCCCCCGTCCGGCCGATGTTCCCTTCAAAAAGGTTCAGCTCGACGGCGGCGCCAATGAAACTGCCGCCTTCGTCGACATGAACGGCGACGGCAAACTTGACATCGTCAACGGCGAAAACTGGTACGAAGCCCCGAAAATCAAGGGCGGAGAATGGAAGAAGCACCACTTCCGCGACATCAATTTCTCCAATAACTACATCGACACCTTCAGCGACCTCCCGCTCGATGTCAATGGCGACGGCAAAGTCGATATCGTCAGCTGTAGTTGGTTCGCAAAGCGAATCGCTTGGTGGGAAAACCCCGGCAAACCCGGCGCGCCTTGGAAAGAACACATCATCGAAGACCAATGGAACGTCGAGTTTATGTTCCTCGTGGATATCAACAACGACGGTAAGGCGCAGGAGTTGCTGCCCCAATTCGGCGGGAAAGGCCCAACCGCCTGGTACGAGTTGAAGAACGGAGCCTTCGTCCGCCACATCGTGCACCCCGACAACTTCGGCCACGGCATCGGCGCGGGTGATGTGAACAAAGACGGCCGCACCGATATCCTCACACCCAAAGGTTGGCTGGAAGCTCCCGCCGCTCCCGGCGACGCCCAATGGAAACTGCACGCTGATTGGTCCGCCAAAAAGCACACCGGATTCCTCCATGTTGTGGACATCGATGGCGACGGCCGCAACGATGTCTTCTATCCCCACGCCCACGACTACGGCATCTTCTGGCTCCGCCAGGAAGCCGACGGCAAGTTCACCGAATTCAAAATTGACGATGCCTGGAGCCAAGCCCATGCCACGGCATTCGTAGACATCAACGGCGACGGGCAGAAGGACTTCATTGCCGGCAAGCGCTTCTGGGCGCACGACCACGATCCCGGCGCCCAGGAACCCCTCGGCATCTACTGGTATGAATGGCGGAAGTCCGGCAACAACGTCGAATGGGTCCGGCACATCATTGACTACTCCTCCTCCGCCGGGGCTGGTATGCAGATCGCCGTAGCCGACTACGATAACGACGGCGACCTCGATTTCGCCGTTGGCGGGAAGTCCGGTGCGTTCCTGTTCGAAAACACCTCACCCCGCAAATCCGCCGGGAAATGACCACGCCCCTTCACCCCGAGGTAGCGGCGATGCTCGAAGAGCAGCGCCGCTCCGGGGCCAGGCCGCGTTCCCTTCTCTCCATAGAAGAAACCCGCGACGCCGTCCTTGCCGGCCGCCGCTGGCAAGGCGCACCGCTCGATGTGCCTACACGGGATACATCCGCCAACGGCGTTCCGGTCCGACTGTATGGGCGCGAGTCGGCCACCGCACTCGTCTTTTTCCATGGCGGCCGCTTTTTTAGCGGCAACCTCGACTCTCACGATGCGCCGCTGCGCTTGCTGGCCCATTTGTCGGGCATACAGATCTGCGCGGTGGATTACCGCCTCGCACCGGAACACAGCCATCCCGCCGCGATGGACGACGCCATCACCGCGGCCCGCTGGCTCGCCCCGCAAACCAGCCGTCTGCACATTGGAGGCGACAGCGCCGGTGGATATCTCGCCGCCGCTACGGCGTTGGCCGTCCCCGCCGCCGCCCAAATGCTCATTTACCCCATGCTCGATCCCGCCTGCGACACTCCCTCCTACCAGGAATTCTGGCGCGGCCCCTGGCCCAGCGGGGAAGATATGCGCCGGGGCTGGCAACTCTACGGCGGCCCTGCCATTCGCCCGGACGCTGGCCTCTTCCCCGCCACCCTGCTGATCACGGCGGGCATCGACCCTTTGCGGGACGAAGCCCTCTCCTTCGCCGGAAGCCTCCGCGCGCAGGGCGTCACGGTGACCGCCCACCACTTCGCCGATATGACCCACGGCTTCTTTACCCAAACCCTCCTTACCCGGTCCCAGGAGCTTATGCGATTGCTGGCCGCCAGCCTTTCGCCACAGTAGCAAGCGAATTTTACGACGAGACGAGTACCCTCCGTCGCCGCAAGCACGCCTCCACCGTTATGCGGCAAACGGAAAGAGTAAAATCCGTTACACTTTGGGAAGTCGCCGCCGAATTTTCGTGCCGTATGACGCGTAACTTCCATCGCGGCCCCGACGGTAGCCGTCCCGTTCACGGCCTTGACAAGTACTATCAGAACGGTCTCGCTCAGCGGGACCCTGTCCTGTTCTACGAATATTTCCACAACAGCGGCGGTTTCCTCGCCGCGCCGGCTGCCAAGGCCACCGGAGTGGTTTGGCGGCCCACATGCAACAGCAAAGGTGGGAAGAACGATGAATCTGCTCTTTGATGAAATGACATGTCAGGACCTGGAACAGAGCAGCCGCCTGGAATGGCTAGAGACGAACGGTCTAGGCGGTTTTGCCAGCGGTACCGTAAGCGGCATACATACTCGCCGCTATCACGGCTTATTAACGTCCGCGCTCCATCCGCCGGTTGGGCGTATGTTGTTGGTAGCAAAGTTTGAGGACACGCTCGTCATAAACGGCTACCGCATTGAACTCTCAGCCAATCGTTACGATGGAGCCATCCATCCGCAGGGATACGAATACTTGCGCGAGTTCCGGTTGGATCCGTTTCCAACCTGGGTTTATGAAATTGGCGACGTTTTACTCGAGAAACGCGTTTTCATGGTTCACGGCCAGGATGCCACGGTCATCGAGTATGAGGTGAAGGGACTGTGTAAGAACTGCCGGTTAGAGGTCCGTCCACTGGTTGCTTACAGAGATTTCCATGCCACCACGCACGCTAACGATGCAATTAACGGCGGTTACGAGTGGGAAGAGGATGGCTTGGTATCCGTACAGCCGTATGGCTGTCTGCCCCGCGTCTTTTTCGGGGCTGATTTCCGGGACTGCGAGCCGACCGGCCATTGGTACAACCGTTTCGAATATTCCGAGGAGAAGGCACGGGGACTCGACTGCCAAGAGGACCTGTTCCAGCCTTTCGTCCTGCACTTTGATTTGGCGCACTCACCGAAAGCAGTGGTCATCGTGTCCCGGGAGGCCATCCTGGCACACGAAGCCACAGCTCTGCGTGAAAAGGAGCGTCTGCGCCGTTTGGCGCTACGGCGGCAGGCTCCCGAACCGGCCCCGTTCCTCGAAGACCTGGCCGAGGCTGCGGACCAATTCGTGGTCCGGCGCGGCGAGGGCCACAGCATCATTGCCGGGTACCCCTGGTTTGCCGACTGGGGCCGGGACACGATGATCGCGCTGCCCGGGCTGACTCTGGCCACTGGCCGCCATACAATTGCGCGGGATATCCTCAGCGAATTCTCCCGCGTTCTCAATCAAGGCATGATCCCGAACCGGTTTCCGGATGCGGGCGAGACGCCGGAGTACAACACGGTGGACGCTACGCTCTGGTTCTTTGAAGCGGCCAGGGCTTATCTCCACTACACCGGAGATGAGACATTCACCCGCCAGGTGCTGTATCCGAAACTGGCGGAGGCCATGGACTGGCACCTGAGAGGGACACGCTACCAGATCCGCGTGGAACCGGATGGTCTTCTTCATTCCGGCGAGACGGGCGTGCAATTGACCTGGATGGATGCCAAGGTCGGGAATTGGGTGGTAACGCCCCGTACCGGCAAGCCGGTGGAGATCCAGGCGCTTTGGTACAACGCCCTTCGGACGCTCCAGGAGTTTGCCGTCCGCTTCGGCGATGTCGCGCGAGCGGCACAGATGGAGGAACTGGCGCACCAGACGCGCGCCAGCTTCCTCCAGAAGTTCTGGGATTCGAGCCGCGGCTATCTTCTGGACAACATCGGAGACGCGGCCATACGGCCTAACCAGATCTTTGCCGTCAGCCTGCACTACTCCATGTTGAACGCAGCCCAAGCCGCCTCCGTGCTCCATATCGTAGAAAAGCACCTGCTGACGCCGCTAGGACTGCGAAGCCTTTCGCCAATAGACCCGGCCTATCACGGAGTCTACCAAGGCGGCATTTTGCAGCGTGATTCGGCCTACCACCAGGGCACCGTCTGGTTATGGCTCATGGGGCCGTTCATCACCGCGTACGCCCGCGTGCATCCCGGTTCGGCGCGACTACGGGAACTCCTGCTGGGTATGCAGCCGCATATGCGCCAGGCCGGTATTGGCCAACTCTCCGAGATCGCCGACGGCGATCCGCCCTTCACGCCTCGAGGCTGCTTTGCCCAGGCATGGAGCGTCGCCGAGCTCCTGCGCGCCGCCGCGGAGAATATCGGCACGGGACCCGCCGTGGACCCTACCCTACACTTTGAAGAATTTGAGGCTCCAACCGCCATAGCTGGTTAAACGCCTCTCCAGAAAACAAAAGAGCAGGCCGGGCGGCCTGCTCTTTTGTTTTCTGGGTTGAGCGGCAGACTAGCCGATCAGTTCCACGGTGATCTTCTTGTGCTCCGCATCGAGGCCGGTGATCTTCACGGTCCGGACCATGCCGGGCCGCAGGTTGTTGGCCTTGGGCGCCGGATCGCCGCCCTTGCCTTCCTTCCATCGCCCTTTCAACATAGCCGCCAGCGAACCGACGTCTGCCGATCCCGCGCTGGCTTCGGCAGGCTTTGCCTCTTCCTTCTTGGGGTCTTCCAGGCGGCAGTCGGCCAACACGCCTTCGGCCACTTCAATCCGGAGATGGTTGCCGCGCACATCGCTGATCAAGCCACTGATGGTTTCACCCACCTGATGCTCAGCGATGAAGTTGTCCACCTTGGTGGGCTGTAGCTGTTTGAGACCCAAGCGGATCCGGCGGCGGTCTTTGTCGATGTCGAGAACGATTGCCCGGACGACTTCGCCTTCCTTCACCACATCGCGCGGATGGTCGATCCGGCGATCATTGGCCATATCGCCAATGTGGATCATGCCGTCAATACCATCCCCCAGGTCCACAAATGCGCCAAACGCCTGGATCGAAGTCACTGGGGCTTCCACAATCGTGTTGACCTTGTACTTCTCCAGAGCTTCGACGAACGGATCGCCGAGCGCACTCTTGAGGCTGAGCTCGATTCGCTTGTCGCCGGGCTTAACGCCTAAAACGACCACTTCCACCTGATCGCCCACCTTCAGCAGGTCCGAGGGCTTCCGCACCTTCTTGGACCAGGACATCTGGGAGAGATGTACCAAGCCGTCCACACCGGGTGAGAGTTCCACGAACGCGCCGAAGTCGGTGAGACGGGCGACGGAACCGATCACTTTCTGCCCTGGCTGGAATTGCTGGGACGCCACAGTCCACGGGTCCGGCTGCATCTGCTTGAGGCCCAGGGACACTTTGCGGGTGTTGGCGTTCAGCTTGAGGATTTTAACTTCGAGTTCGTCCCCGATGCTGACAACGTCAGCCGGTTTGCCGACGCGATGCCAGCTCATGTCGGCAACATGCAGCAAGCCGTCCACGCCGTCCAGATCCAGGAACGCGCCGAAATCGGTCACGCTGCGGACCCGGCCCTTAACGACATCGCCTTCTTTCAGGGCTTGGAACCGGGATTCCTTCTTCTTGGCGGATTCCTCTTCCAGCACTACGCGGCGGTCAACGACGATGTCTTCTTTTTCAACATCGATCGACAGGATGCGGACTTCGACGTCCTGGCCGACCAACTTCTGCAGTTCAAAGGCATCGCGCGTGCCGGAGCGGGAAGCAGGCATGAAGGCACGGCCGCCAATATCAACGCGGACGCCGCCCTTTACCGTTTCCGTCACCTTGCCGGCGACGTTGCGCTTTTCTTCGAAAGCGGCCAGCAGGCCGCTCCAATCCTTGGGCTTCTCTACCTTGAGAGGCGAGAGGAGCGCCTGCCCTTCCTCGTTGCGGCCAGTGATGGTGACTTCCACCAGATCGCCGACAGCGATTTCGGACATTTCAGCGGAGAGAGCAGACTTCGGAAGCACACCGTCGGATTTGCCTTTGATATCGACAAATACGGAGTCCTCCGTGATGGCGAGCACCTTGCCCTTGATGGGGCCTTTGCCTGCGCTGGACGCTTCGGCAGCCTTAGCGGCTGGCGCTGCGGCCTGCTCCTGTTCGAACTGGCGCAGGATGTCGCCAAAGGAGGATTCGGTTGACTGAGAAGTCGACTCCTCGATGGGGTCGTCGACGGGATTTGCTGGATTCATGAGGACAATACGCGAGACTCCACCCATTGTGGCACAAAGCCCGGTAGTATGGGCGGCATGGGAATTGTGTGGCTACTGCTGTTCGCGGCCATGGCGGCGGCGGGGCCAGCGCAGGATGCCCCGAGCCTGACCATGCTGACCGGCTTAGGGATTGTCCAGTTTCTGGAACAGATCCTGCCGGTATTCAAAACGCGCCGGGGCATGATAGCCGCTGTTGGACTCAAATTGGCTCTGTCCTATTTGTTGATCGGTTATACGGGCGCTCTGAATTCGTCCTATTTCGTGGTGCTGATGCTTCCCGTTGTGGGGGCGGCGACGGTGCTCGGCGGATGGGCCACCATTGTGGTGACAACGCTAGCCGTTGCCAGCTACCTGAGCTTTGTCCTGTTGCTCGACTGGGCCGACGTGAGCCGTTATATCTTCGACTGGAAGGAATTGCTTCTTCGCGTAGTATTCCTGCCAATGGTGGGACTCCTTACCTTTCAACTGGCCAAGGCCAACCGCATTGAGGCGCAGAAGAGCCAGGAAACAGCGAGAGAGTTGGCGAGGGCCAATGAAGAACTGGTGAAGGCAGAGGCCGCCGTCCGCCGCTCTGAGCGGCTGGCGGCCCTGGGACAGTTGACAGCTGGGTTGGCCCATGAGCTGCGCAACCCGCTGGGAACCATCCGCGCGTCGGCGGAGATGCTCAAGAAGGTATCGACTGATGAGGCAGGAATCGGCAGGGAAATGACCGGCTATATTACCAGCGAGGTGGACCGGGCCAACTCGCTGGTGACGCGGTTCCTGGAATTTGCGCGGCCGCTGCCGTTGAAACCAGCCGTAACAGACGTACACGAGGTGATCGACCGCGCCGTCCAACAATATGAACGCAGTCCCGACCGCCCGGAAGTGAGCGTCTACAAAAACTATGACCCAGCCGTACGTCCCGTATCACTTGATGGCGAGTGGATGGAGCGCGTGTTCTATAACCTGTTGCGAAACGCCGCGGAAGCCAGTCCGCCCGGAGGAAGCATCACAGTCAAAACACGGCCGGTGGAAGGACATATTGAGATTGCCGTCATCGACCGCGGAACCGGGATCACACCCGAACACCGGGAGAGCATTTTCAATCCCTTCTTCACCACCAAGCCGAGCGGCGTTGGGTTGGGGCTGGCCATCGTTTCCAAGATCATGGACGAACACGGCGGGAGCATTCTGGTTGACAGCGAGCCCGGGAAAGGGAGCGTATTTCGCGTTCTACTGCCCGTCTAATGGGAATATGAAGAGATGAGTCGACGGGTGCTCGTCATTGAAGATGAAGAGAAGTTGCGCCGGGTTGTACAGTTGCAGCTACAAACTTCAGGCTATGAAGTGGAACTCGCTGCGACGGCGGAAGAGGGCGTAAGCGCCTCCGAACGCGCGGATCTTGTCCTGACCGACCTCCGGTTGCCCGGAATGAGCGGCCTGGATTTTCTGGACCGCATGCACGCGGCGAGGCCCGGCCTTCCGGTGGTGTTAATGACGGCATACGGGAGCGTGGAGACAGCTGTGGAGGCGATGAAAAAAGGCGCTTCCGATTTTTTGGTCAAGCCATTCTCGCTGGACCACCTGACGGCGGTTGTGGCAAAGGCGCTGGAGTTTCAAGCGCTGCGCGATGAGAACCAGCGGCTCCGGGAGGAACTTGGCGGCCGGTATCAATTGGACAGTATTGTGGGCAGGAGCGCCGCCATGCAAGACGTCTTTGCAGTGGTTTTACGGGCGGCTCCCACGCGAGCGACAGTGCTGCTGGCCGGAGAGAGCGGCGTCGGCAAAGACATGATTGCGCGAGCGATTCACTACCACTCCCCCCGGAAGGACAAGCCATTCGTGAAGATCAACTGCACGGCCATCCCCGAAAACCTGATGGAAAGTGAGCTGTTTGGCTACGAAAAAGGCGCATTTACCGGCGCAAATGCGACAAAACCGGGCAAGTTTGAGCAGGCGGACACAGGCACCGTATTTTTGGACGAAATCGGCGATGTACCGCTGGCGATCCAGGTAAAACTGCTGCGCGTGCTGCAGGAACGGGAGTTTGAACGGCTGGGCAGCAACAAAACCCGGCATATAGACGTGCGCGTTGTAGCGGCAACCAACGTGGACCTACGGCGGGCTCTGGAAGAAGGCACATTCCGGGAGGATCTCTACTACCGGCTGAATGTGCTGCCGATCAACATCCCGCCGCTACGCGAACGGCGGGACGATATCCCGTATCTGGCCGATCACTTTATCCGGAAACATGCGGCGGAGTTGGGAACCGCAGAGTTGCCGATCAGCGCCGAGGCAGCTGACAAGCTGATGGCTTACCATTGGCCGGGCAACGTGCGGGAATTGGAAAACGTTGTGGAACGCTCCCTGGTGTTGGCGATGGGCTCCCGGTTGGAAGCGGCCGATATCCGGCTGGACATGGCTCCCCGGTCCCGGACCGCCGCTCCGGTGAGCGGCGATCCGTTGTTTTTGCCGGAGGGCATGACGCTGGACCAGTACGAAGACGCGATCATCCGGGAAGCCATGCGGCGCGCGCAGGGCAACAAGAGCCACGCCGCACGGCTATTGGGGTTGACGCGGAACGCACTGCGCTACCGGCTAGGCCAGATGGGCCTGGAGACCGGCAGCGACAACGACGCATAGTGTTTTGCGACCTATTCCCAGGCAACTTCCACTGTGGGTGGTTCCGGCGATGCGGCACTGAGCAATAAAGGCCCGAGGGCGCGCGCCGTTTCCGGTCCATAGACGGAAGTGAGCCTGTCGTGGAAGACCTGCACAAGCTTTGCCAGCAGGAAGCTCAGGTTGCGCAGCGTTTCCGCTGGGGTAGCGGAGGCAATGGCGTAGCGCTTCAAGTTGGACGTCAGCAAATCGACGAATACCGCCTCGGACTGGAGCAGTGAGCGGAAGACAGCCGACCCGACAGGTTGGGAGACAGCGCGGCGCATGTCATCCGCGGACATGCGGAAATGGGACTGTTCAATCCGGGCTTCGAGCGCGGCCCGCGTGCGCGGGTTCCAGACCATGGCCTGGCGGAGTTCGCCATCGGCCCAATCCCAATAGGGCGAGCCGGGGCGATTGAGTTCGACGCCGCGTTCGGTTCGGCAAATAGCGGTACTAACCGGAAGCGAGGCCCAGACGAGCAGCGGAGCGGCGGCCATCGGACTCAGCATGTCCATATCGACAGAAGCAACAAGCAGAGTGCGCCACGCGGTTTGCATACGACGGGACACTTCGCCGGAATCCTGCGGAAGGAGCCACTGCGAGACGGCTTCCGGCGCCACGGAGACAGAGAGCCGGCAGACGGAGGCATGGGGCGGAACTCCACCCGCGCCGTAGAGCGCAAGCAACGGTTCCAGCGACACCGGCCGGTCGGTCCGTATGTCGAGCGTAAAGCGGGCCTGACTAACAGCGGGCGTATGGACGGTAACTTCACCGCCGAGCCGGGTTGCAAAAGCCCCCTCGATAGAAAGTAGACTGGCTGCCTTTCGCGTACGGCGCTCGGACTCCGCCTTGGCATAGCCGCGTACGATGCGGCCCGTCGAGTCGTCGAGCGCCTGCATGGCGGTTTGGACACGATCCCGGGCGGAGAGGGAGCCGGAAGAGAATGGCAACTGCCAAAGGAAAGTCTGGCGGCGGGTGAGGTCCGAGGTGATGGCGCAGTTGTAAAGCGTAAGGCCATGGACAGGTTCGACCAATAGCGGCGTGAGGTTACCCTCCAACGCCTGCGTGAAACGGGCGGAGAGACCGGGATTGGCGTCAAAGTCAAATAGCGCGTCGAGGATGGCTGTATCGGTTTTGCGCCGGTCAAAGACGGCGGCAAGAGACAGTTGCAGTTTCTGCTCCATGGTCCGGACCGCGGCAAACTCCAAACGCCCCGCCATCTGGTCGGATTGTGCGAGCGCCGCATCCACAGACCCGTCCACCGCACTTTTAAGTGCCGCGAGCAGCGGTGATACCGGGTTCTGCCACTGGCTATTTTGCGTTTCGGCGGGAAGAGTCAACCATTGTTCCAAAAATGGCTGGATCTGTTCCAAGGGCGCGGGCATGCGTTTGACGACATCGGTTGCGCCACGGCGAAGACGGTTGAGCAGTTGTGTACGATGGCGGCCGAGCGCGGCGGCGGCGGCGTTGCGGGTAGCTTGGTCGAGCCCGGCAGAAGCGGTAGCTTTTACTGCGATTCCAAGTGCGGAGTTGCGGGCCGCACAAAGACGGAGGCGAAGCGCGCGGGCAGCAGTGGGACGTTCGATGGCCCACCAGCAATCACTGGCGGCTTGCCATTCCGCGCGGGCCTGAATACCTAGATCGAGATCGAGACCGATGTCACCCGTAATGGCGGCTTTGAGGGGGGCAGCGAGACTGGTCCAGAGCGCGGAGACCTCCGCGGCGGCGGCGGCCCGGATATCGGAGCGCCGCTCCATGAGGACGACCATGCCCGGCAACCAAGCATCTACCGAGTCGAGACGCGGGATGTAGCCGTCGGGCACAGGAGTGGCGACGGGGACAGCCGCGATGGCGGTTTGGCGGCCCGGAGGCTGGTCCGGGTCGACGAGAGACCATACATGGTGCTCCTCACGCGCTGTAAGCGCAAGGGCGGCGGGAAGGGCCAGGGCGTCCAGGATTTGGCCCAGCGGGCCCGTGGCAGTGGCTGCGAAGCGGAAAGACATAGTTAGTCACTCTCGCTACGAGTGTGGCAGTGGGTCGTCCAGCAACTTTTCGCGCGACGCCTGCAAGCCATTGCGTTTTAAGGAAATATAAAAGCGCCTCCGGCGTGAACGATTTGCGCAGGCGGCCCTTTTCCCGCGCCTTTACCTAGCGGACAGGCGGAGACGAGGACTGTCCGGGGCGGCCAAGGGAACGATGGAGAGGGACGGAGGGACCCTGCCGCGAGATTTGCCTTGCGATGCAACCAGATGGTGTCCTGGCAACGACGCTGTCCGGGTCGGTTGGGGGGGCACCGGTGAAATGGCAGCGTTGGGCCTGATTGCTCCAGATCGGGAGGCGGAAATGAGACCATCCGAGATGGCTGAGATGCAGCGGTGGGACCCTGCCGGGAAATTGGGGATTGCAAGTGCTTTGTTTACAACGAATGCTGGGACCCTGCCCGAAGTTTTGTTTTGCGCTCCAGCCAGTTGGTCTCCTAGCACCGACGCTCTCTCCGGGTCAATCGGGTGCGCCGGGCATGCGCTCCGCCCGTGCCGGTGAACTGGCAGCGTTGGGCCTGATTGCTCCAGGATCGGGAGGCGGAAATGAGACCATCCGCGATGGCTGAGATGCAGCGGCGGGACCCTGCCGGGAAATTGGGGATTGCAAGTACTTTGTTTACAACGAATGCTGGGACCCTGCCCGAAGTTTTGTCTTGCGATCCAGCCAGACGGTCTCCTGGCGACGACGCTCTGCCCAGGTCGGTTGGGGCGCTGGGCATGCGCTCCGTCCGCTCTACTGAGTTGCCATGGTGGGGCATGATTCCAGGGTGATGGACAAGGAAGGGGAAATGCGGCTACGGATTTTCATGCTATTGATTCGTAAGGACATATTATTCTTCCCCGGCTGGGAACCACTTGCAGAACTCGTCCGAAACGGAGTTGACAAGGGAGAAGGAGGTGCAGGGAGGGGTGCGGGGCGGCCTAAAACATAAAAGTGTCAGTTTGGGCCGAAAACGGGCATGCGGCGGCTTTGCCTGGTTTTCAGGCCGTTGGTTTTTGTTTTGGGGCGGCAACCGGTTGGCGCGCTAGCCGGTAGGGGAAGGGGCGAGGCGCAGCCATTGGTCCACGGTCAGCGCCAGCACGCCGAACATGAGATGCGCCATGACTTTGGCCGCTCCGCGTACCCGGATCCGGTTGGCTCCAAACTCGTCCTTCCATCGTGCATTGACGCGCTCGCTCATGGTCCGGAGTTTGTAGCGCTCCCGCTTGGCCCAGCACAGTTCCGGCCCCGGCGTATCCGGGTGGAATTCGACCCTGAGTTGGCAGAAGTCGACAATATTTTCCGTGTTTGGATGGGCAGGGCGCGCCGGCACGCCGGCGGTGGGTAAAACGAAGGCCGTGGGACCCTGAATGGAATTCTTGGCGGGCAAGGGCTTTGCTTGCAACAAACGCTGGGACCCTGGATGAGGTTTGGCGAGAAGGCCGAGGCTGCGGAGGATACGGGCCCGAGCCGCACTGAGGAGGGCGCCGCGGCGGTAGAGGGAGTCTGAGTGCGTGGATTCTCTATGGGCGACGAAAGCGTTAAGGTTGAGGTTGGCTACGGCCAAGCGGACGGCATCCCGACATAGCCGGTTACCGCCAGCAGTGTTGATGCCTTGGGATTGGACTCCGTTGGCTCGGGCGGTTTCGACAGGCATGGGCATGATTTTAGAGTGCGGGGTAGGGGAAGGGGAACTGCGGGATTTTGGCTGTATGTTGTTTATCTTTAAGAGAATATCGTTTTGAGTGCATTGTGATTAGGAAGTAGAAGCAGAAAATTTTGCATTTCGTCACTTTTTATTCAGAAAATACGCAGATCAGATTGGCGTTGTTTTATGAGATCCCTCACCAACGACTTTCCCGATGGCACCCTGCCCCCGATCGCAGATTCCGGAGAAGCGTGCGGTCAACGAAAACTTGGAGCAGAAGGCCATTCTCCGGGTGATGTAACCGTATTGCTCAGCAGAATTGGGGCCGGCGAGCGGGACGCGGAATCGCGATTATTCGATCTCGTCTATCAAGAGTTGTACGCAATCGCTCGGCGGCAAGCTCGCGCGGAACGACCCGGCCATACTCTGGGGGCGACCGCGATTGTTCATGAAGCTTATCTACGACTCTTTGGAGGCAACCTTCCCGTCTGGAAGGACCGGACGCACTTTTACTCCACGGCAACCCGAGTTATGCGGAACTTACTTGTCGACTACGCTCGGCGGCGCAAGGCGGCCAGGCACGATGGCGGTATTCAGGCGGAACTACATGACCATTTTGCTGGATGGGATGGCAGGGACATGGACCGCGTGTTGCTAGTAGACCAAGCGCTGAGCCGCCTCGCACAGCGCGATGCCAGGCAGGCCAAGATCTTCGAAATGAGATTCCTGGCCGGCTTACAGGTAGTGGAACTTGCGCAGGCATTCGGGCTGCACCGGCGCACCATCCTTCGCGAGCTACGCTCCGCCGAAGCATGGATCAAGACCCAGGTCGGAAATCAAGCTATCCCGGGCTATCCAGATGAAGAGGCGGGCGTTAAACAAAACATCGAAGCCGAGGAGGAGGAATGACCACCTCAAGCCGCTGGCAACGAGTGAAGGAATTGTTTAACCAAGCGATTGAAATGGATACGGGCCGGCAGAATGACTATCTCGCAGCCCAGAGGCAAGGAAAAAGCGAAACAGTGGATGAGGTCAGGCGAATGATTGCCGCCGATAAGGAGGAGATTGACCTTATCGAACCGTATGCGCAGGCGGCGGAGGACTTATTGCAATGCCATCCGGGCGCCTACCTGACTCCTGGCACCGTGCTGGAAGACCGATTTGAGATCGTACGATTTATTGGCCGAGGCGGGATGGGAGAGGTCTACGAAGCCATTGACAGATTGGGCCGCAATATTGCGCTTAAAATTATCAATCCCTCGTTACAGAAAGACCTGGAAACCAGCGAGCGATTTCGCAAAGAGGTGCAGTTGGCGCAGCGAGTCAGCCACCCCAACGTATGCCGCATACACGCTCTCTTTGTAAGCACTCCCGAAGGAATCCCTGTTCCGCCCGCCGCGATGCGTGAGCCGTTGGTGTTCCTGACCATGGAACTACTCAACGGCATTACGCTGCGAGAGCGCATTGACGAGCACGGAGCCATGCGACCGGATGAAGCAATGCCGCTCGTCCGGCAGATGGCAGACGGCCTTTCGGCGGCGCATAGCGAACGAGTTATTCACCGGGATTTCAAGCCGGCGAACATTCTGCTCATTGAGACGCGGGCCGGGCGGCTGCGAGTTAAGATAACCGATTTCGGCCTGGCAGGAGAGACGGTGGACAGCGACGAGCAGGCGGACAATCTTCGCGCGGGGACACCAGACTACATGGCTCCGGAGCAACTGCTGGGAATGGCGGCTACTCCAGCCTCCGACATTTTTGCGTTTGGAATTATCCTCCACGAGATCCTTACAGGACAGTTGCCCTTTGCAGGGAGCCAGAGTTTTACAGAGGCGCGCCTGCGATGGAGGGAACCGGCCCAACATGGCCCGATTTTTATTCATCCTTCAGTTCCCAGACATTGGCGATCCGCGATACGGCAGTGCCTTTCCCGAGATCCCAACCGACGGCCCACAACCCCCGAAGCGATAGTTGGGATTCTTTCGGGCAAACACTGGATTTGGCCGAGAAGGCTGCTGCTGGGAGGATTGGGCATTCTTGCTTCGGGCGGATTGACGGCTCGATACGGAGAAGGGTGGCTGCGGAAGACGTTCTTTGCTTCGCCGGTAGGCTCTGTTGCTGTATTCCCTTTCGATGATCAGTCAGCCAGCAAGGAGTTTGGACCGATGAGCAGTGGACTATCCGACGAGCTCATTGCGATTCTTGCTACGATTCCGAACTTGCGCGTTGTGGCCCGTAGTTCCGTCAATCGGATAGCTCAACCGGTGAGAAGTTGGAGGGAAGCGGCAACGGCACTAGGCGTGCAAGCGATATTGACGGGCTATGTACGGCGGGAAGGATCGCTGATTCGCGTAGGCGCCACGTTGTTAAATGGCGACGATGGAGCCCAGTTGTGGACGCAAACTTACGATCATCCGGCAGAGACGGCCGCGACATTGCCTTCGCATATGTCTTCGGCGATTGCGACGGCGCTGCGGCTACGCCTAACGTCGGCCGCGGGAGGCGGATCACTGCGCGCCCACTCCACAGCCCCACAGGCTTATGAGTCCTACCTACTCGGCAAGCAGGCCGCCGCGAAGCGCAGCGTACCGGCGCTCTTAGAGAGCATTGGCCATTTCGAAAAAGCAGTTGCTCTTGACGCGCGGTATGCTCTCGCGTGGGCAGGCCTCGCCGAGGCCGCTAATCTTCTTGCGGGACGGCCGGGCTTCCCGCCAGCGGAATGGTCTCCCACTGTGGAACGGGCCGCCAGGCGCGCCTTAGAAATCGACCCGCATTTGGCGGAAGCCCATCTATGCTTGGGCTCCACGTTTCAGAGGTATTACTGGAACTGGGACGAGGCGGAACATCATTTCCAGCTTGCGGTGCAGCTAGCCCCAGGGCTTGCTTTGGGTCATCATTGGTACGCTGGGTTTCTGTCAAACCTTGGCTATCATGACAGGGCATTGGATCAGATCCGGGAGGCTCGCGAACTGGATCCGCTTTCGCTGGCGATCAACAATGCATACGGCGCCTACCTGGAACGTGCCGGAAAACCGGATGAAGCGATCCGGCAATTGCAATTGGTACTGACGCTTGAACCTAAGTATCAAGCTGCTTATGGGCATCTAGGACTTGCATACGAGCGCAAAGGAATGTGGGATGAAGCGATTGCCTACCATCGCAAATCTCTGGCGCTTGACCCGGACGATAGCGCGGCCAGCGGGGATCTAGCCTATGCGCTGGGAAGAGCCGGGCGGGTTGAAGAAGCTAGACGTATTGCACAGGATTTGGCCGTAAAGCCGCTTGTACCTCCGTCCAGCCTTGCTGACGTTTATAAAGGTCTCGGAGACAAGGAAAGAGTCTTCGAGCTATTGGAGACGGCGTATGCTTTGCGAGATACGTATTTAATGACCTTGAATGTTGATAAAAGGAATGATATTATCCGGAACGACCCTCGCTTCGTACAATTAGTTGCGAGGTTAAAGCTACCGTAGTTTGCAGTATAAATTCAGACTGATTGAGGACACCAATGGCAACAATAAAAGTAGACGCTATTAGCTTAGCCGGGCAACCGAAGACGCTATTCGCGAGTATGAAAAACGACATCAACTTAAACGTCAATGGCACTACGACACTTAAGGTCAAACTCACTGACAAAGGGAACCATAAGTACGAAATTGAAATTGTCGCCTAAACCACGAATAGTGTGAATAGCGAACTCATTCAACAGGCAGCAGAGGCCGCAGACACAGCTCCGTCCGCGGCCATTTTATTATTGCAGAGTATCCTGGTCAAGGATCCCCATCAGGACCAAGCACTTCAACTTCTCGCCTATATACACTTACGGCACGGACGAAGATCGAAAGCGATCTCCTTGCTCGAAAGAGCAGTAAAGACTCACCCAGAGAACGCCGCCCTGTGGCGTTCTCTGGGTGTTGCCTGCCTATCCGCGGACCGTCTGCCTAAAGCAGTGCACGCTCTTTCACGCGCGACAGCGCTGGATGCGAGCCACGCTTTGAGTTGGAACTATTTAGGCACCGCGTACGCGGCAATGGGAAAGCCTTTCGACGCAGTGCGGGCGCTTCGCCGAGCTTTATCAGCAACGGCGGACGTGAGCCAGGTGTTGAAACAAATGGCAGCGGTGGGCAGAAACTTCAACCTCCGGACAATTGAAACATGGTCTCTGCGGCGTTTGATCGCTATTGATCCGCGACCAGAGTACATGCATGCACTCGGTCTCTCGCTCTGTTATTCCGGCTTGACAGAGGCCGGAATTCGGCAGTTTCGTAAGATGCTCCTGGTGCAGCCCTCCGCCGCCATTGCGCAATCCGGAATTGCCATGGGTTGTCAGATGGTGTCTTCCTTTCATCCATTGCAGGTCTATGAAGAACACTGCCGATGGGATCTGATTAACAGTCGAGATTCCTATTCGACTGGCCCTGCACTGCTCCGCCGTCGAGGCAACAGACCACTACGGGTTGGGTACATTTCTGGCCAATTTACCGACTGCTCTCATTCATTCTTCTTCGAGCCGATTCTAGAGGGACATAGTCCGGACCGCATTCAATCCTTCTGCTATTCGAACTCTCAAACAAGCGACGGCATTACACGACGGCTGCGCACTCATGCCTATAGATGGCGGAATATCTTGGGCTGCTCAGACGACATAGCCACGGATCTCATCCGCAGAGACCGTATCGACATTCTGGTCGACCTGGATGGCCACGCCAACGGCAACCGACTGACACTTTTTGCGAGAAAACCGGTAGCTCGTCAACTCACATATCTCGGATACCCGAACACGACTGGACTTGGAGCCATGGATTATCGGATCACCGACAGCATGTGCGACCCACCGGGCGAAACCGAACACTATCATACCGAGACGCTACTTCGGCTCGACCCTTGCTTCCTGAACTATCGACCGCCTGCGGACGCTCCACCGGTACGCCGTCAGTCCACATCCACTACCGGGTCAATAGTCTTCGCTTGCTTCAATTCGATGTCAAAAATCCCCGTCGATTGCCTGCAACTGTTTGCAGACGTTCTGGCCGCCGTTCCGGACTCACGCCTTCTATTAAAGTGCCAGTCGCTGTACGATCCCACGCTTGTCCGCCGGATTCTACGCTTCTTTGCCGCACGGGGAGTTGCCGAAACGAGAATTTCGCCCCTTGCCTTTGCGACCACTCGTTTCGAGCACTTGCTGCGCTATCAGCAGGCAGATATTGCCCTTGATTCCACTCCCTACGTTGGGACTACGACTACGTGCGAGGCGTTATGGATGGGGGTTCCCGTGGTGAGCCTCGTGGGAAAAACTCATGTTCAGCGAGTCGGCAAAACACTCCTGAACCAAGCAGGTCTTCCAGAGTTGGCCGTAAACACTCGTACCGAGTTTGTTGCGGCGGCTGCGCGCCTTGCCGCACAGCGTTCACGACTCGCCGAGGTGCGGGAGAATTTGCGAGCCCAATTACAAAAGTCTGATCTACTGCAAGGCGAGCCGTTTGTTAGAAGATTCGAAGATCTACTTATACGGACGGTTATGCCAAGCAAATAGAAGACAACAGGCTTAAATGGGCGTCTTTTTGTGGCGATAGGCGCGCAGATCTTCCAGATTTCCGTCATAGCTAAACAAGCCATCCGCCACAATGAACCTACCAGCCTTGGCCATGAGACGAATTGACCCTTTCGCCCGGAGACCTTCGCGTACCAGCACGTTCAGGTCCTCGAGTCGATCTATTGCAATCGAGTCGCCGCCGTTCCCCCGTAGACCATTGTCGAGCGCCATGGCGATGGGCCGCACCCGCGATTGCGCCGGCGATCGGAAGCTCGTGAAACGGCAGGTGACATTACCCCGGCGAAAGGCAACGGTACGACCGCCGTCTGCCTCAAAACCATCCTGAAAAGTTCCAGCAAGAGTCATTGATACGCCGGCGACTTGCTCTCGCAACTGATTAAGATGTGCACTAGCCAAGTCGAAACTTTTGTGGACCGCAGTACTGCCAAACAACCAGCCCCATTTGCTATCTCTACTTTTCCATCGCGCGGTCGCGCCACCACCAAAGTTGGAAAAGTACAATTCTCTTGTAAATGCGCTCAGTTCGAAGCCATCGAATATTTGCCCCAAGAAAAATGGGCTATCGCTATCAGCCTGAGACGTCACTACTGTGAACCCATCTCGCCCATCCTCCAACACGGCAATTCCCCGAGTTCTCTCCTCTATTTTTAGGTCCGTACAGGGGGTCAAACGCGCCAAGTATCGCCGGAGTCCTATTGAGGCCGGCGCACGATGGATCGATACACGTCCAGGGACAATGTCGATTCTCAACGAACCATCCCAAACGAGTGGATCACCACTTCTGGCACGAAATTCAGCGCCGAGTAGTGCAATCTCGTGAAATTGAAAGCTGGGCGGAAGCGGTGTTCGTCCGATAGATTCCAGACCAGGCGTTAGTTCGAAACTTTCTCCACCCAGACGACTAATTTGATGGACCAATAACTTACAACCCAGGATATTGCAAAACACTGTAATCGCAGTTGCGGCATCCCTACAATCTACCGGGGTAGCGATTCCATCGCGCAGTTCGCAAAGGAAATCTGTGCAGACGAAAGCCATAATCGGACCTCTTGCCACGAGAAAGTAGGAAAGCGTCCCACCGTAGACCAGTTCCCCCGTAGCTCCCATCCGGTTGAACTGGTGAGTGATCCGATTCTGGGCACGTTTGCGGTGTATTGCCCCGCCCGCCCAACGCAGTGAACAGACGACATCCAGCACATCCATCCAAGGTCGATTGAGCGGCGATCTACCCCAGGGAGCGGTTGGCTCATCCAACAGAACATAGACGCGATGCACAGTCTTTTGTAATTGCGGCTCTTCCCCAGAAACTGAAAGAATCCATTCCCAACCGCATCTCGCACTGACAACCGACTGGAGATCTTGGGCTTGCAATATGGACACCGCTTTCGCCGTTTTCTCGCCGGCCAGAAAATGGACCTCCTGCTCTCCGACCGTTCCTAGCAGCCTTTGGGACTTGCGATCCAGGGGACTGGCTTTGCATGTAATCGTCAAAGAATCACTGTGATCGCCGGCACGCTCAAAGACGACCTTTATCCGGGATAGACGTTCTTGGTTTTTTGTCAGGCCAATTACGAATGCTACGGCGCCTTGTGGCGCATCAGGCGGGCCAGCACGCCATTCCGGAGGCTCTATCAGGGA
>DASTML010000181.1:0-15375 GCA_035714175.1 Bryobacteraceae bacterium
TTGTTCAACCGGACTACGACGTCCTCCGGGTCGAGATTTGTATCCGTTGTCAATAGTTCGGCTTGCTGGGCCAGTGTCGTGGCGCGGAGCAGCGACGCAATGGATAGCTCCCGGCCAAACTCTCGTTGAATCGAAGCCAAAAGCCGGACACAAAGCAAGGAATGTCCCCCTAGTGCGAAGAAGTCGTCCTGAACACCTACAGAGTCACGTTCCAAGCTTTCACACCACAATCTCGCAAGACGCTCTTCAACAGCGTTTCGCGGCGGCGTTGAGGAGCCTTCTCCCATTTCCTGCCGCACACATAGCGCTGACAATGCCCGCTTGTCCACTTTCGCGCTGGCCGTCTTCGGCAAGTGCGGCAACAGACGGTATTGAGTAGGCAGCATGTGTGGCGGAATTCGACCAACCAGAAACTGTCTAGCCGCTAATTCATCGAACTCCAACGGCGCAACAAATGCGATTAACGTGAGCTCCCCATCGCCCTCGCGACGCGGGAGCACCGCCGCTTCCCGGCAACCGAATGCAAGTAAGGCACTTTCGACCTCACCTATTTCTACCCGGAAACCCCGGATTTTCACCTGTTGATCCAAACGACCGTGAAAGGCAATAAGCCCCGAGCCGCCACGTATAAAAGATGCGCAATCTCCCGTACGGTAGAGACGGCCAGCGGCGAAGGGATTGGGAATGAAACGTCTTTCGGTAAGATCCGGATCCCCACAATATTCCTCCGCCAAACACGATCCGCCGATGTGAAGTTCTCCCCTCAAACCTTCCGGCACCGGGTTGCCATAGCGATCTAAAATATACACTTCCCTATCTCCGAGAGGCCGCCCGATAGGTACGTACTCGGAGAGCGGCGAATCCGCGTCAATTTCGTACGTGGTAGTCGTAATCGTAGCTTCCGTAGGACCATAGGCATTTAACAGCCGACCTGCCGCCAATGGACTCTTTCGCCAGAGTTCAACAACGTCCGGTGACACGACGTCTCCACCCAGGATCCACAGTCGAGGCACATGCGAACCTGCACCGGCGCTCGTCTCCTTCCAATCGCGCAGCATCTCTCTGAAATACCCAGGCGGCACATCGGCTATCGTGATGCGCCGTGATTGCAGCAGACGGAAGAATTCATTCGCCGTCCACAACTCATCCAAACGCATGACCAGCGTCGCACCCGTGGTGAACGCACATAGCATCTGCTCAATTGCTGGATCCGTACAATGTGCGGAAAACTGCAAAACAACGTCGTTCGCCGTAACTCCATATGCCGCTACCGTGGCTGCACAATGGGCAGCAAGGGCGCGGTGAGAGACAACCACGCCTTTCGGTTGTCCCGTCGAACCCGATGTGTAGATCATGTAAGCCGGCTTCGACGCGCGAATACGTTGTCGAGTTCCCTTGGACGAGCAGCGGGCAACGCTGCGCAGTGCTCTGTCTAAACAGATAACTCGGACTGCATTGTTCTTCGATTTATCGAACGCACTGCCGGTTGCGCCATCGGTTAAGACAATGGCCGCTCTGGCGTCCCGAATAATGGACGCTAGACGTGTGCCGGGCCACCCTGTATCCAGCGGAACCCATACGCCGCCGGTTCTCCAAATTGCAAGTACGGCAATGAGACTGCGGGGCGTACGTTCCAGGCAAGTGGCAATCACCGTCCCCCCCCTCGCGCCCCGCAATTTCAGATAGTTGGCAAGACGATTCGACTGTTCGCGCAACTCGCCATAGGTCACAACATCTTCGCCTGCTCGAATCGCTACGGCGCCAGGAGATGCGAGGGCGGCGTTTTCAATCCAATCATGCACTAACCCTCGCTTGTTTCGAAACTTTGCCGCACGGCTCCATTTCTCTACGATCTCGGCCCGTTCTTTCGTGTCTAATAGGGTGAGTTTTGCAATGGGACCTTTCAGGTCGGCGGCAATAGCGCTCACAAGATTGGTGTAGTGCTTGAGGAACTGACGCACAAACGGCGGAGTGTGCCGCGTCGCATCGAAAGTAGCGGCAAGCCGGACCTTGTCGGGCTCGACGCACACCTCCAGGCCAAATGGCGTGTCGCCAATCTGACGCACCTGCGGCACATAGCGGACTGCGCTCGCGGTGGATAACGGCCGGTTGAAATGTTGCTTTTCAAGGAAATTGTGGCAGGAGAAACTTGTCTCGAGGTGCGGTGTGGAAGACGTTTCTCTTCGAACATCTTCGATGATTCGCCGCAAAGGGTAGGAAGAATGATCCAGCGCTTCGGAAACGTAGGTGTGCAGCGTCTTTAGGAACACCTCAGCCGACAAATCACCTGCCGCATGGATTCGAAGCGGCAACATATTGGCAAAATAGCCAAACGTATTTTGGAACTGCCGGCCTGGCCGCCCTAGCACCGGTGTGGCCAATACAAGTTCTTCGTTGTCGCAATAGCGCGACAGCAGAATTGCAAAGGCTCCAAGAAACAAGGTGGCCACAGAAATGCCGCTGGACGCGGCTATCGACTGAATCCGCGACAACAATGATTCTTCGATCTGCGCTTCACAAAACTGGTATTCCGGATGCTGATTAGCAGGCGTTGCCGTACCATCGCCGGAGAGCTCCAAGGGCGGCATTTCGCGACGTAATTGCTGTAGCCACCAACGCCGATCCGACTCCCCCCTGTCCGATTGCAGATAGGTACGTTCCCACTCAACGAACTCTTGAAAGTGCGCGCTTTGTTCCGTATCGGGCGGCTCATTGTCTGATACAAAACAGTCGTACGCCCGCCAGAACGAATAGGCGAGATTCGTCGCCGACACGCCATCAATGACTATATGATGAACGACGATCAACAAAATTGGGCAATCTGTCTCGAGAATTTCAAAACGGATCGGCATTTCCCGTTTGAGATCAAAAGGAAGGGCGGCTCGGGCAACAGCATATTGAACCGGGTCAATTCCTTGCGGGACCGGAATGGTACACAGTGGCGTTTTCAATCCAGCGTGCAATACCAATCGAGGCTCATCGTTTGATTCAGCTACGACGGTTTGCAGAATCGGGAAGGAACGTAGTATCCATTCGCATGTCCGGGCACAGGCATCGCGGTGAAGATTCTCGACGCGATAAGCAAGGGGAACGTTATATGCCGCAGATTCTGGAAACAGCTTGTGATGAAGCCACAGCGACTGTTGCCCTTCCGACAAGGTACAGGGAAACGGAGCAACAACGGCAATGCGAGGAAGCTCCTGCTGGCGTCCACCATCTCCAACAAGTTTTTCCAGATGTACAGCCAACAGGGCGGGAGATGGGTGGGACAGCAACTCAGAATGAGGGATTTTCCATCCTAGTTCTTCGGATATTCCCTGCAACAGGCGGATCAAGGACATGGAGTCCAGCCCAATTTGCTGAAACGTTTGTACAGGCTGTATCGCAGCAACCGGCGTGCGCAACTCTTGTTCGAGCAGCCGGAGAATCCGGTCCAACACTGACAATTCAGTCGATCCGGCGGCGGGTGTAGGGTCAGCGGGAGGAGCCGTAGTTAGCCAATGGCGGTGACGCGCAAAAGGATAATTAGGAAGTAAGAGGATTGGGCCACGAGGTTCCCCTAGTGGCTCCTGAGCACCCGTTTCGTGAATGCCGCCGAACGCGGCGAGTTCGGCGAGAAGCTCCTGCCGCTGGGCCGCGGAGATCACTCGGATATATGCCAATCGCTCCCGATGGTTGCGCAGAGTATAAGCAAGTTTCGCCAAAGAGAGGTCGGAATGCTTCTCAACGTAGCGATACATGCTGGCCATCCATGCTCGAAGCTGCACTTCATTGTGAGCCGAGAAGTAGAACAACCACGGAGCGCCGCTATCTACTTGAGTTGCAACAGAGTGAGAAGGAGGCTCCTCCAACAGTAAATGAATGTTGGAGCCACCCGCACCAAAGGAACTGATAGCGGCCCGCCGCGGGCCTACGGAGTTCCAGTCTGACAATGTAGATTGCAAGATAAACGGGGTGCCCGCGAGATGAATGTGGGGATTAGAAGTCGCAGATCGGAAGTTTGGGACCAGCTTCCTATGTGTAATTTGGAGCAAGACCTTCGTCAATTGCGCCATGCCGGAGGCTGCCTCTGCGTGTCCCATATTTGACTTCACAGAACCGATCGCACAATAGCCCTCGTCGGATGTGAATGTGCGAAAAGCGCGGGTGAGCGCGCGTATCTCTATCGAATCCGCGAGAGCCGAACCAGCGACAGCTGCCTCCACATACCCTATCGATCTTGCGTCAATACCACTGGCTCTCAGGTTGCTTGCGATCAGGTCGGCCTGCGCTTCCGCACTGGGAATCATGAATCCCGCAGAATGCCCACCATGGTTGGCCATACTCCCGCGGATGACAGCAACAACAGAATCCCCATCTCGAAGTGCCTCGGACAAAGGCTTTAACAACACGGCGCCAACACCTTCGGCAGGCAAATAGCCATCGCCATCTGCGAATCCACGTGAATCCGGACTGCTGCCCAACAGCCCTGAACGGCTTAGCGCAACGTACTTATTCGGGTGAATCGAGAGATTAACGCCGCCGGCGATCGCCATGCGGCATTCGCCCGATTGCAGCGCGCGGCAGGCCAAGTGAACGGCCTGCAATCCAGAAGAACACATCGTATCAAGTGCAATGCTGGGGCCTCGCAAATCAAAGAAATAGGACACCCGATTTGCTATCGAGGCATACGATGACATGGACACCAGCGCCATCTGGTCCTGACTACCGTGCACAGAGTGATATTGCTGAGACATCGCGCCTACATAGACGCCTACCCTCCCCTCAAGTGCGTCGCGGAGATGCCCGCGGGTGTAGCCAGCGTTTTCCAAAAGATGCCAGACAGTTTCCAGAAAAATACGTTCCTGCGGATCCATTAGAGCGGCATCCCGCGCTGAAACCCCAAAGAATTCGGCATCAAAGCAATCCGCGTGGTCAATAAAACCACCCCATTTGCAATAGCTAAAGCCCAGCTTGCCCTTTTCAGCGGCGAACGACGCTCCGACGTCCCAGCGGTCCGGAGGAATTTCCGTAATGCAATCGCGACCCTGCCGGAGAATTTCCCACAATTCCTCCAGATTTCCGGCGCCCGGATACCGACCGGCAACCGCGATGATCGCAACGTCCGATGGCGCGACTTCGCTGAGTACCTTCGATTCCCTGCTGCTCTCGAGGGCCCCGCCGTGCTCGGTCACCAAATGATCTACCAGTGCGGTGATCTTTGGATACTCAAGTAAAAGGGTAGGCGCGAGCACAATGTGTAAATCTCGCCCAACCGCTTCGCACACTTCCACCGCGCTCACGGAGTCCAATCCGTATCGATCTAGGGGCTCCTGCGGGTCTAATCGCTCGACCGGCATTTGCAAAACATGGGCCAAATGTCGTTGAAGGCTTGCAAGTGCGCTCGCGCGAAAGTCAGTTCCCCCGGCAGAAACATGGAAGTGGGTATTCGGGGAAGATACGGACGCTCTCATATTTGTCCGCAGCCGGTCCGCATCTCCGTCTACAACTACGACTTGATCCTCTTCGGTACCTGCAATTGCACGGAGAGCTGCCAGGGCAGGGGCGGTCTCCAGTGGGACGACTCCGAAGCCATCACGCATCCGGGCAACAGCCGCCTCATCCAAATGCATACCACCATCCCGCCAATAGGGCCAGTCCAGCGAAATCGTCCTCCCGCACCGTAAACCTGCCGCCACCTGGCGGTTGCGCTCCGCAGCGAATGCATCCAGAAATGCGTTTGCCGCCGCGTAGTCGACTTGGCCAATATTGCCGAGAGCTCCAGAAATCGACGCGAAGAGGTAGAAGAAGTCCAGCTTGACGTCCCCAATTGCGGCGTCCAAATTGATTGCGCCTGTTACCTTCGGCGCAAGTACTTCTTTCATCTCAGCCGCAGTTTTTCGCACTAGCCGGCTGTCCCGAATAATGCCGGCACAGTGAATAATTCCATCGATCCGGCCGTGAACAGAGAGCATCTCCTGAACGACTTTCTCCACGGCCGGCATCTCTGCAACATTCAAGAGCCTGTGGAGCACTGTCGCAGGCATTGCCGCAGTCCGCCTGCCTACTTCGGCAGACATGGCGGATCGGCTCGTCAGCCAAAGGGTAGCGCCACTGACATCTCGAGAAATCGCTTCTGCCAACAGCAGGCCGAGGCCGCCCGTTCCTCCGGTGATGAGATAGACGCCGCCGTCCTTCCAGGGTGCTTTGCTTGCGACGGGTGAAATTTCCTCCCAGCAACGGATAGAACGGCCAACCTCCGAATAGCGCACGTGAGCCTCGCCGGAAAGCTGCTCATCGCGGAGCAGAGGGCCGATTCCCTCAACTGAGGAGGCAATTTCAATCAGTTGGAAACGCGATGCGGGGTACTCCCACTGAGCGGTCCGCAACATACCGCTCAATCCAGCGGACCGCCAGCCGTCGTACTGGGCAGGAATCACAACTTGAACGACTGATGGTTGCTGCCGGATTACAATCTGCTGCAGTGACGCAAGAATTCGGGTCGCCTGCTCCGCAAAATCGTCTTCCTGAAATGCCACTACGTCAGCACCGGGAACCGCCACCGGGGAAGAGATGTTGCACAATACGACTGTGGCGTGCGACAGCTTGGGCGCCATTCGCCTCAGCTCTGCCCGCCGCCAGCGGGGAGAAAACAGCAAAGGCAAGCGTGCAGGCTCGGCTTTCTCTGCACTTGGCTGGTGCTTAATGGGCCAAAATCGCTCGCGTGCAAATGGATAGGTCGGCAATGAGACGCGCCTTGGCGGTCGTCCTGGTTCCACGAACAATCCCCATTCGGGTTCGCCGCCGCGCAGCCAACGCTTGGCCTGTTCAGCAAGCTTGCTTTCGCCAAGAAGACCTGGCTGGCCTGCCTTTGCTGCTTCCAACCGTTGGCGCAGTTGCCGAATGGACGACGCCTCGATGGCAACTCTAGAAGAAAAGGACTCCCGTCCGTGCTGCAAGACAAAAGCGATGGAAGCGAGATCCGTTTCCGCAAATGCTGGCAATGCAGCTACATATCGATCGAGCAGCTCGCGCAACCTATTTGGGTCAGATGCAGAGAAGGGGAACACCAACACTTCAGAGAGCGGCGCGGCTGTTGGAGCAGACGCCGGGACGTATTCTTCAACAATCAGATGTACATTGGAGCCGCCAGCCCCAAATGCAGAGATGCCCGCTAGCCGCTTGCCGCCGTGGGGAGTCGGCCAGTCTGCCAACTCTCGCTGCACAACGAACGGGGACGAAGCAAAATCGATGCCTGGATTCAGGGTTTCCGAATGCAGCGATGGCACGAGCTTCTTGTGCTGGAGTTGGAGCAAGACCTTCGTCAGTCCCGCAATCCCAGCAGCACTTTCGCAATGTCCGATATTCGACTTCACGGAGCCAATCGCGCAGAATCCGTGATCGCTGGTGTGTGCTCTATACGCCTTCGATAGAGCAGCAATCTCAATCGGGTCACCCAGAGACGTTCCCGTACCATGTCCCTCGACATAGCTAATCGCACGTGGATTGACCCCGCCGCGCTTAAGCGCAGCCGCAATTACAGCACTCTGTGCATGCGGATTGGGCACCGTATACCCGTTCGTTTTGCCGCCGTGGTTGAGGGCGGTGGAGCGGATGAGGCCATATACGTGGTCGCCATCCGCGATAGCCCGGGCAAGCGGCTTCAAGATCACGGCCCCGACACCCTCACCTGGAACGTATCCATCTCCGCCACGTCCATAGCTCTCACATTTCCCCGTCGTCGAGGTAAATCGGCCCTGCGCCAGACAGAGATATTTGTTGGGGTGTAGCGTGAGGTTCACGCCGCCGGCCAAGGCTGCCGAGCAGCTGCCAGCTCGAAGACTCTCACAGGCCAAGTGGATCGCCGTAAGGGACGAAGAACACATGGTATCGACGCTCAAGCTGGGGCCGTGGAAGTTACAAAAATAGGAGACGCGATTCGCAATGGAGGCAGAACTTCCCGAGAGCGCCGTAGGGTTGCCTAACGCGGTCATACCCGCACCCCACAATTGATACTCTTCGTACATCACCCCAACGAAGACTCCCACGTCGCCGCCGCGCATGGGAAAGACGTCGGGCGACAGGCTCGCTCGCGTATATCCCGCGTCTTCGATAGCCTCCCACGCGCACTGCAGGAAGATTCGCTCTTGTGGATCCAGGAATTCTGCTTCGCGCGGCGATATGTGGAAAAAGAGTGGGTCAAAACAGTCGACATCCTCTAAGAATCCACCCCACTTGCTGTTTGTCTTTCCCTCACCTCGCTGGATGTCATAGAACTTGCTGTGGTCCCACCGAGATAGCGGCACCTCGGTAACACTATCGCGGCCGCTGGATAGGTTGTCCCAAAATTCTTTCAGATTGTTCGCTCCGGGGTATCTACCGGCGAGCCCAATGATCGCGATATCGGAATTCGAATCCAAGGGAGTTGTTGGAGTTGGGGCAGAAGCCTCTTGCTTGTCCGCAAAATACCCCGTGAGTTGCTCAATATTCTGATATTCGAAAAACAGAGTCTTCGGCAGAGGCCCGAAACGCTCTTCCAGACGGTCCGTCAACCGGGCGATCATCATCGAGTCCAACCCGTAGTCTTCGAGCGGAGCTTCGGGCAACACCGCACTGGCGGCAACCCCCGATTCTTCGGCGACCAGCGTTTTCAAATAAGACCGCACATCGAAAGCCGGATCCAGTTCCTTCTTTCGCGGAGCGGGCAGGATTCTAAGCGACAAGCCGCGCACACGAATGCAGACCACGCCATCCCTACGAGCGAGGTCAATATCTAACTTGCGAATGGTTGCGGAGGAACCCGCTTCCCTTATATGCGCCCACATCTCCGCCGTCGTCGCCGCAAGTACGTCCAGACGCTCTAGGGCAAATGGCACCATTGTGCCGGAGTCGCGCTCCTTCCAAAGGAGTCCACAAGCTTGAAACGCCCCATCCACCATGGATGGATGCATCAGGGAGCTATCAACGTCGATAGAAGGAAGGATCAAACGAACCAACACTTCCGAACTCCCGCAGAATGCACTTTCTACAGTTTGGAAGGAAGGACCATAATCAATTCCGGACATTGCAAAGAGCGCGTAGAATTCGGACGCCCCAAAAGTCTCCGGACATCGTTTTCGGATTAGTTCTGTGTCAATCCTGCACTGGGTTTCCGACTCCCATTGCAAGGAACCCTGCATGTGAATCGTGTTATTTCGGGCCACCAGGCGGAATTTTGTACGTTCAGGCTCTGATTCAAATTGAACGTTAACTGTGACAGACTCTCCATTAACGACTACCGGCTCCCGCCACAATATGTGCCGGAAAGAGAGGTTATCCGGCCCGCTGCGTCCGTTCAGACCCATGCAGGCACGACGAACTAACTCTAGTCCCATCGCGCCAGGAAGCACGGGCCGGCCATGGACGCAATGATCCCGGAGATAGTAGACCCGAGGATCAAGCACAATATCACCATTTCCGGCCTGTCCCACTCGAACGCCGCGGGGAGACTGATTCTGAACAAACGGATAGGTGGGCAGATGCAGCCGCCGCCGGTTCCCCTGAAACAGCAGCGCGGCCTCAACATCGTGGCCTGCTACCCAACGCTCCGCGAGTTCCAATAGCGAATGTTCGCTAGAGCTCGGCTCTGCGGCAGGCTGCTTCACTGACAGTCCTACGCAGACTTTGCCCGCTTCTCCACTAGCAAAGCCCCGCAGTCGGGCTACGAGCTCTGGTACGGACGCAACAACCGCTGCCGCACGATGCTTCATAGGTTCCCTGCCCGCGAAGAGCGTATAGGAAACATCTTCCAATTGTGAATCCCCGATCGCCGAAGATTCGAGCCAGCTAGCTAGATTCAAGGCCGTCTGGCGCAAACGGTCTTCTTCTCGAGCGGAAAGCATGATCAAGACAGGAAGTCGTCCCGGCGAGCCAGCGCTTTTTCGATGCTCTTCGATCACGACATGTGCATTCACGCCGCCGAATCCGAAGCTGCTGATACCTGCTCTCCTCGGAATTTCTTGTCCCTGCTCATCGCGAAGAACTTCCCATCGTCTCCGAGTGGGAATCAACGTTAGCGGCGATCCGGCAAAGTCAATGTAGGGGTTAACTATCTCGCCGTGAAGGCTGGGGGCCAATGTTTCGTACTGCAGCTGGAGTAGTACTTTTGCCAACCCGGCCGCTCCGGCCGCTAGCTCTAGGTGGCCGATGTTCGTCTTCACGGCGCCCAATGCGCACTCACCCAGATGTACTTTGTCGGTAAATAGCGCCTTCAGCGCATTGATTTCAACAGGATCACCTAGTGCTGTCCCTGTACCGTGCGCTTCGATGTACGTTACGGTGGCAGGATCGACCTCTGCACCCTGATAGGCCTTCTTTAAAAGTTCGGCCTGGGCTGATGTGTTCGGCGCAGTAAGCGAATTTGCCCGGCCTCCGTGGTTGATCGCTGAGCCACGAAGGATCCCATAGATAGAATCGCCGTCCCTTTCCGCATGAGACAAACGTTTCATCAGGAAGAGTCCGATACCTTCGCCGCGAACATACCCATTCGCACCAGAGGAGAATGTTTTGCACCGGCCATCCGGGGAGAGCATGCCTGCTTGGCTAAACAATACATGAGCTTCCGGCGTAATAATCGTGTTCACGCCTCCAGCAATGGCCATTTCGCAATCGCCGCTACGGATCGCCTGTATGGCCCGATGAACTGCAACAAGCGCGCTCGAACAGGCAGTCTCGATGGGCTCACTGGGGCCATGCCAATCGAAGAAGTAACTGACGCGGTTCGGGCCAATCGAGGGGACCGCTCCGGTCGCCGCGTACGCATTTCCTCCCTCGCCGCCCACAGCTCCCCGGCTGCTCAGGGAAGTCCCCACAAAGATACCGACACTCTGTCCGCCAAACTCTCGCGGAGAATGGCCCGCATCTTCGATTGCTTTCCAGGTGTGCATCAACAACAGTCGCTGTTGAGGATCCATCCAAGATGCCTCTCGTGGAGAGATGCCAAAAAACAATGGATCAAAATCAAACACATTGTCAATGAATCCGCCCCACCGATTGGTGGTCTTGCCTGGCTCGGTTTTCGGATCACCGTATAGGGCCTTCCAGTCCCAGCGATCTTCCGGCACTTCCGTAATGCAGTCCCTCGCGTCCCACAGATTTCGCCAGAACTCATTCACGTCTGATGCCATCGGAAACTGGCCGCTCATCCCCACAATTGCGATAGGTTCTTCAGTGTTTGCGTGTGCTCCTGGCGACAGCGGCGCTTCACTGACTACTTCTTTCAGAGTTAGCGGCTCCGGAAGATCGCCGATATGTCGTGCGAGGCGCTCCAGCGTTGCGAACTCAAAGAAATCCGCCGGGGTTAGAGACAAGCCAAGCTTTTCGTTCACTTTCGACGCGAACGCTGTCATAGTGACCGAATCGAAGCCAAATTCACCGAGTTCAGTGTCTGTTTCTACAATGTACGATTCAACCTCGAGCACCTTAGCTGCGATTTCTACGAGACTTTCGAGGGTGCTCTTTCGTCTTTGTACCTGCCGCACGGTGAAGCCCACGATACGTACCTGCACGGCCCCCCCGTCATCACACAATTCAATATGAAACGAGTCCGAAGACTTCGCATCTTTTCTAACAATTGCCCACCCCCGTCTGCTGCTTCCGGCGAATATCTCGATTTGCCGGATGGAATATGGCAATGCTGCCGTCAATGGTGTTTCCGAAGCAAATCCGATAATCGCCTGCAGCGCGCCATCGGCCAAACACGGATGTAGGCAGAAATCTCCCATCGGGAGCGTATCCGGTACCTCCAGTTCCGCCACTACCAAATGCTCGCCCCGATATAGAGAGCGTATCGTCCGTTTTCCTGCGCCGTAGGAGAGTCCCAGCGCGTCGAACCGTCGATAGGATTCGTCCACGGAGATGTTCTGCGTAGCTTCGGCACGCAGCGCGCGCAGATCTACCCACGGAGCACTTCCGGAGCCCTGTGCTGCTATACCAGCGCTGTAGACAGACTCGCCGCTTTTCAATTCATACACGAACGTATCATCCGGCCTGTTGCGGACGTCTACGGTCAGCGCAGCAGGGGGACCACCAAGCACAATTGGCGCAATCCAGGTATGTTGACGCAACTCGATCGGTAGGAGCCATCCGCCACGCGCGGCAACTGCCTCGCGTACAAATTCGAGATGCACAACGCCAGGCACAACCACCTGGCCACCTACTCGGTGATCACGAACAAACCATTCTGAACCAGTAAGGATACGTTTCTGCGTCTGATGGCCCAGAGGACTATCCGAACGGACCGTACGATTCGCGTCGTCCACCCAGTATCGATTCCGGGCGAACGGATAGCCGGGAAGTGCGACGCGTTTTGGAACTTCGCTTTCATATAGAAGGGACCAATCGACAGCCAAACCGCGCACCCAGAGTTGCAGTAGGCTAGCGTGCCGTCCTCTCATGGGCAACGAGGCGACCGCACTGCGAAGATCCTCATCTGACTCTAGAGCTGTCAGTATGTCTCGATTGGCCTTGACCGAGTTCACATGCAATCCGGCCAAACGCTGATTTCCGAGAAAGCCGTCAAGCTGCGCGATAGCGTCAGAAATATCTGTTGCGCAAAAACCAAGCCGGTGCTCCATCGCATCGCGGCCAATCTGAAGGCTATAGGCAACATCTGCCAAATCGATTCCAACTGGAGCTCCCCGCAACCAGTTCCGTAGTTGATGAGCAACCGAAACAAGCTGATCTTCTGTGCGAGCAGACAGCACAACTAGCTTTGGCGGCAGCGAACTACCGCGGGAGAGGGTCACACGCGATTCCGGAATGTACTCTTCGACAACGACGTGTGCGTTACTGCCGCCGAAACCAAAGCTACTGACCCCCGCTCGGCGCGGAACCTCACATCCCTGGGAATCAACAGGCCGGAACCACGGCTTCTTCTCCCGCGCGATGTAGAACCGCGTACCCTCCAGCTGCAGATAAGGATTGAGGGTTTCGCAGTGCAGAACAGGAACAATTGTTTCCTGTTTCAATTGCAGTAATACCTTGATCAGTCCCGCGATCCCCGCAGCAAGCTCAAGATGGCCAATATTGGTTTTGACTGTCCCGATGGCGCATGGCCAGTCACGGAGTTCTCCCTGAGCCTCCTCCGCCTCCCGCGTGAGCTCGGCGAAGGCGGCAGTCAGACCGTCGACTTCAATTGGATCGCCTAGAGAAGTACCCGTACCATGCGCTTCAACGTAGGTCACCGTGCGAGGGTCGAATCCCGCGCTTCGGTAGGCTGCGCGCAGGAGATTCGCTTGTGCCTTCGGGTTAGGTGCGGTGAGAGCACCCGAGCGGCCGCCGTGGTTCTCTGCGACAGCACGAATCACACCAAGAATCGAGTCTCCGTCACGTTCTGCGTCAGCTAGGCGTTTCAGTACGATTAGGCCAACACCTTCTCCCCGCACATAGCCATTCGCTTCTGCTGAGAAGGTCTTGCATTTACCTTCCGGAGACAACATGCCCGCACGACTGAATCCAATGAACGAATCCGGCAGGAGAAGCGTATTGACGCCGCCGGCCAGCGCCAAATCACAGGCGCCGGATCGGATCGACTCCACCGCGCGACTGACTGCGACCAGTGAGCTTGAACAAGCGGTTTCGATCGCGATGCTCGGACCATGGATGTTCAAATAATGGCTAATACGATTGGGGCCCAAAGAAGGGGCCAGCCCGGTCATGAGATACCCTTCGATCTCTGTCCCAGCCTCAGACACTAGACGGCCATAGCCTGTGTCGGCGATGCCAACAAATACACCCGTGTTAGAGCCAGCCAAACTCTTCGGGGCATATCCGGCATTCTCTAGCGCGAGCCATGCGTGGGTGAGCAACAAACGTTGTTGTGGATCCATCGCACGCGCTTCCGGAGGCGAAATCCCAAAGAAGGCGGGATCGAATTCGGCGATCTCGTCTACGAATCCGGCCCATTTGACATTCGTTTTTCCTGGCTCTTTCGCAGGGTCGCCCCAATAGGCCCGCCAATCCCATCGATCTGCAGGCACTTCCCGAATGCAGTCGCGGCCTTCCGCCAAATTTGTCCAGAACTCCTGCAGGTCTCTGGCAAGAGGAAATGCACCGCTCATGCCGATAACGGCAACGGAGTCTGGCGCGTTCTTTCGAATTGGCTGGACCGGCTGAGGGTTCGAGGAGACGGACGGAGCGGGCTGCGACACCGTCGCCGAAGCAGCAACGCCGAGCGCCCTTGCGGTTTCCGCCCCATATGTCGCTGCCAATCCTTGTACCAGCGCCTCCAGGGTCGGGTTCTCAAAAAAGAAGGTTGGCGTTATCGACAAATTCAATCGGTCATTTAACTCATTCGAGAACTGAGTGAAGGTAATCGAGTCAAAGCCATACTCGCTCAGATCGATATCCGGCTCCAGATCTCCCGGAGAGAGTTTTAGCAACTGGCAGATACAATCCACCAACAGTTCTTGCACCTTTTCGTTGAGTAACGCTCGGTCAAATTGAACTGGCGCTGACTCATCTGATCCATCAGCCGTCCATTCCTGCGTAAGACGGCGACGAATTTGGGCGATGTTTCCGCACCCAACCAGCACGTGGAACGGGCCTTCCTGAGCAGCGCGATGAAGAACAGTCAGCCCATCTTCCGTAGAGAGGCTATCGAGCCCTGTAGTCCGGCGCATCAGATGGGACGCGGCATCACTCATCCGCATGCCGCCCTGTTTCCAAAGGGGCCACGAAATGGACACGGTACGGCCATGCCGATCTCCGGACGCACGCAACCCTTCTCGATAGGCAGCGAAGACGTCTAGGTAGGCGTTGGCTCCGGAATAGCCAATTTGCCCAGTACTACCCAAAACGCTGGAGACCGAACCGAATAGCACGAAGAAATCTAGCGGTAGGTTGCCAATTGCTTCATCGAGGTTGTGGGCGCCTAGAACCTTCGGTGCTAGTACGGCCGTGAGACGCTCCACATCAAGGTCCGGCAACAGACAGTCGTCAAGCTTCCCAGCAGCGTGCAACACCCCGTCCAGCCGCCCATACTGCGTCCAAATCGCGTCCACGAGCGCTTTTGTCTCGGTCGAATCGGCAATATCAGCCTGCCGATACCGCACTTGCGTTCCTTCGGCACTGAGCGATAGACGCCAAGTCTCGAATTCCTTTGTCACCGCCGACCGGCCGGCGAGAACAATAGTAGCGTTTCGCTGCCTGGACGCAATATCACTCGCAACTGCGCGCGCTAATGCGCCCATACCTCCTGTGATAAGGTAAACTCCCCCATCCGTCCACGCCACTTTCGCCTGTTCTTCGGCAAGGTCTGCAGCTCGGTCCGCCCAGATTTTGGCATAGACACCCTCGTTCAGGATGCGCAATATCTCATGCTGAAGCGCCGTGGCGGCAGTGAGGATACCCCTTCTA